>JAGXLI010000083.1 GCA_018334755.1 Thermoplasmatota archaeon | reverse complement strand
GGAGATGAGGCGGAGACTGAAACCTCAGAAGAGATCATCACTTTTGAATGCCCGATATGTGAAAGCGAAGTTTCGGAGGATGCGAGCGAGTGCCCGAACTGCGGGGTGGTTTTTGAAGAACCAGGAGAAGGTGAAGAAGAGATAGAAGAAACTGAAGAGGAACTGGAGAAAGAAGAATCGAGAGAATTTGATGAAGGTACCGAGGACGAGGAAGAGAGTTTTGAATTTGAAGAGGACCTCGATATCGACTTGGATATCGGAGAGGGTACAGAGGAAGTCGGAGAGGAAACTGAAGTTCCTTTAGGCCCTGAGGATAAGATAGCTTCGTTTCATGAGGATATCGATGATTTAAAGGATTCTGATCTGAATCTAAAGAGTTTAGAGGATGAGATAGAAAAACTTGAAAAGGCTCAAGAAGAGGGGGAAGAAGAGAAGATAACCGAACTATCAGACAATATAGAAGAACAGATCCAATTTGTTCAGGATATCAGAGAAAGTGTGAAAAGGTCTCAAAATTACATCGACTGGCTCTCGGGAAGAACTGACGTAAGTGAACTAAAAAGTTCGATCGAGCAGATATATAAAGGATGCGATATCGGTGAATACAAGATAGCAGCAAAGAGGGCAAAAGATGTTGAAGAAGATATAAAGGAAGCCGCCTCCGACAAAGGTCTGGAGGATGAGAAGCTTAAGAGTGAGATCGAGGAGAAAAGTGAAGAGATAGAGGAGAGGCTCTCCGCCGTAGAAAGTTTAGATATAGAAGTGGATTCGATAAAGAAAACTCTGAGAGATGCGTTGGACAGGAAAGAAGAAGAGGACCTCGAAAAGGCCTTTCACGGGATCATGGGAGCGCTAAGAGAAACTGAAGGACTATCTGAGTTCTCAGAAAAAATGGAAAAAGCTCAATTTCATCTCGAGAAGATAAAGGAGAAGGGCCAAGAACACGAAAAATTCGCCGATGATTTAGAGGAGAGTAAAGAGAAGGCAAAGGAGGGGAAATTTAGCGAAGCGAATGGGATACTCGATCGAACGATAGATGAGATGAAATCTAAGTTGAAAGAAAAGGAAGAAGAAAAGGAGGCCGAAGGAAGGGATAAAAAGGATCTTTTCAAGAAAGTCCAAAAGAAAATACCAGAGATGAAATCTCTACTCAACACCGCGAAGGACTTCGATGTCGAGGTAGAGGGAGGAAAAAATCTGATAAATGAGGCACTTAAAAAAACAAAACAAAACGATTACGAAGAAGCCATCGATTCTCTAGAGCAGTGCAGAGTATTTTTCCAGACCAAACTAGATAAGAATATAGATACCGAAATTGAGAATATCAAGAAGAAAACCGATGCCGACGTCACCGAGATAATTGAAGATATCGAAGAGTATAGGGAAAAGGGGGAGTATGAGAAGGTAGCGGGATTGATCGAAAAGGGTAAAGAAAAGAAAGAGGAAGAAACTGAAGAGGAACTTGAAGAAGAACCAGCAGAGGAGATCGATGAAGAATTCTTTGAGATAAAAGAGATAATCGAGGAAGCTGAAGGCCTAGATTTAAAATTCCCCAAGGGTGAACATCTATTAGATGAGGCAAAAAAGGAGTGGGGAAAAGGAAATCGGGACCAGGCAAGGGAGAACATAGAGAAGGCTAAGAACGAAGTATCGAGCAGATTACCGGGTATAATAGAAAATGAGATAAAAGGCGCAAAAGAGGAATTAAAGAAGACGAAGGTCCAAGGGGCAAATATCTCGAAGCCGGTCGAGCTGTTGAAAAAAACCAACAGAGCACTTAAAGAGGGTGATCTTCAGCAAAGCTTCGAGAGTTTCAAAAGTTTCAAGAAAAAAATGGAAGAGATAAGAAGCAATTATGATATCTGATAGAAAGATGATCGTTTTCGATATGGACGGCGTTCTAGTCGACGTCCACAGTTCATGGGGTTGGGTCCACGACAGATTTGAAGTCGATAACGAAGATTCTCTTAAAGCATATAAGAGAGGGGAGATAGACGACCTAGAGTTCATAAGAAGAGATATCGATCTTTGGAGATCTGTAGATCATCGGATCTCAAAAAAAGATATCATAGACATATTAGAAGAAGCGCCCCTCATGAACGGTTTTGATGAATGCTTTCCCGGACTAGAACAAAGATATGATACCGCCATAATCAGCGGTGGTTTGAAACCCCTAGCTAAGCATATCGGTGAACCCTATTTCGATAGGATCATGGCTAATGACATCGAAGAAAAGAACGGGAGATTGACCGGGCAAGGTGTCCTGGAGGTCAGGTTGAAGGATAAGGGAGAAGCCTTCGAAAAGCTGCTCTCCGAGATGGATGTTGAGGAGGAAGAATGCGTCGCCGTCGGCAACAGCTGGGTGGACTCACCGATGATCGAAAGAGCCGGGTTGGGCATCGCCTTCAATCCCGCCGACGAGAAGATAAGGGAAGGGGCTGACCTCGTCATAGAAGAAAAGGATCTATCTCTTCTGCTAGATCACGTTTAAATCAGTGCCATGCAAAAGATTTTAAGATGTAAGAGTAATTCGATTAATGATGGGATTAGAAGAGTTTGAGGGATTGAGTCCGAGAGAGATCGCCGAGAAGATCGAGTCGATGGAGATACGTGGGGCTGCTGATATAGCAAGAGCCGGAGCTTACGCTTTAAATAGATCCGTTAAAGAGTATCCGGGAGACGACCTAGAGGGATTGAAAGCCGAATTGGAGAGTTGTGCTGAGATGCTGCGCTCTACAAGACCTACGGCTGTCTCCTTAAAGAATGCTATCGAATATGTGATGCATACCGGTGCAGAAGATACTCAGGAGTTGAAAGAAAAGATCAAGAAAAATTCTTCCGAATTCGTTGAGAAATCACTCCAAGCTGGAGACGACATAGCCGAGTACGGGGGTAAGAGGATAAACGATGGAGACGTGATCCTCACTCACTGCAACAGCTCTATGGCACTGGGAGCTATAAAGTACGCTTGGGATGAAGGAAAGGAGATAAGCGTCATAGCTACCGAGTCTCGGCCGAAGAAACAGGGATATATCACCGTTAGAGAGCTATCGGATCACGGTGTACCTGTTACTTTGATCGTTGACTCCGCGGTGAGATACAAGATGGAAGAAGTGGATAAAGTCTATGTCGGCGCTGACACCATAGCTTCTAACGGCGCCGTCATAAACAAGATCGGCACCTCTCAAGTCGCTCTGTGCGCGCACGAAAGCAGGGTTCCCGTCTCGGTCTGTGCCGAGACTTACAAGTTTTCTAGAGAGACGGCGTTCGGCGACCTGGTCGAGATAGAGGAAAGAGACGCTTCGGAGATAGCGGATCCAGAAGAATTTCCGGGCGTTCAGATAAGCAATCCCGTCTTTGACGCCACGCCTTCAGAGTATATAGATTCGATAATAACAGAAGAGGGCGTTATATCCCCGGGAGGGGCCTACAGGATAATAAAGGAGATGGAAAGATGAGTATAGATTATCTTGCTTTGGATGAAGAGTTGGATAAAGAGGAATATCTGATATGTGAATATACGGTCAAGAGCGATCTTGATATAGAGACAGCGGGAAAGAGAATAGCGGAAGAAGAGTCAACAGGTACTTGGACCCGCCCCACCACTCTTTCGGAAGACATATTCGAGAGTTACGGGGCGAAGGTTACAAAAGCAGAGGGAAATAGAACCAGGATAGGTTATCCGGTAATAGATTTTTCCGGAGACATCGGCGGGATACCACAGATATTGAGTATAGTCGCCGGCAACCTTTTCGGTTTAGACTCGTTAGATGGTGTTCGTTTAGTGGATGTCGAGATACCTCCCAAAATATTAAAAAGATATCCGGGTCCTCAAAAGGGCCTGAAAGGACTTCGCCAGATATTGGATAGACCTGAAAAACCGCTGGTCGGAACTATAGTTAAACCGAAGATAGGTCTTCCTCCTAAAGAGTTCGCCGAATACGTATATGAAGCGGGAAAAGGCGGGCTCACCAATTCTAAGGACGACGAGACCCTGGTCGATCAGGATTTTTGTCCTTTGGAAGAGAGGGTCTCTGCAGTGAGCGAAAAATTGGACCTTCTAGAAGAGGAAGACCACAAGATGATCCATGCCCACAATATAAGTACGAGCGCCCACGAGATACTGGAGGCCGCCGATCTAGCATTGGAGAACGGTGCTAGGCAGTTGATGTTGGATGTCTTAACGGTCGGTTTTTCCGGCCTTCAAGCTTTAGCTGAGGATCCGTCGATAAAGGTTCCTATACATGTACACAGGGCGATGCATGCCGCTATCACGAAGGATCCGGAGCACGGCATCTCGATGCCCGTTATAGCAAAATTGGTCAGGATGGCCGGCGGCGACGCGCTTCATACAGGCACTTACGGAACGGGAAAGATGCACGCCGATATCTCGGAAGAGCTGGAGTCCAAGGAAGCTCTTTTAGGTGATATGCACGGCCTGAAAAGGATGATGCCGGTAGCCAGTGGAGGACTACATCCCGGCCTGATCCCGGAACTGATGGGGAAGAGCGGAAACGATGTCCAGATCCAGGCTGGAGGTGGTGTAGCAGGTCACCCTGAAGGCGTCGGAGCCGGAGCTAAAGCTTTGAGCCAGTCCGTCGATGCGAGTTTTGAGGGAGTTCCACTCGATGAATTCAAAAAAGACCATCCCGAGTTGAAAAAAGCTCTAGAGAAATGGAGTTGAGATTTCATGGAACTGAATGCGAAAAAGATAGATCTAGAAGCTGGAGAACACATCGTCATACTGAACAAGAAGGACGTGGAAAGGATCGGTCTTAGGAGCCAGGGAAGGGTCAGCGTGAGTAAGGAGGGTAAAACGACCAGGGCCTTGGTCGAGACCTCGGAGAGTTTAGCCGAGGAAGGTGAGATAGCTCTGACAGAAAGGGTGATCGAAGATATCGAGGCCGATGAAGGCGATGAATTGACCGTTAAACAAACGGCCAGACCTGAATCTGTAGAGCATATAAGAGAAAAACTGGAGGGCGAAGAATTATCCACCCACGCGATAAACGAGATAATCGAGGATATAGTCGAAAAGAGATTATCCGATATAGAGCTATCCGCGTATGTCTCCGGGATATATTCCCAGGGGATGAACAACCGAGAGACGAAAGATCTGATCAATGCCATGATCAAGACTGGAGATACGATAGAGTGGGACGAACACCCCGTTTTCGATCATCACAGCATAGGAGGGGTTCCGGGCAACAAGATCACGCTTTTGATCGTTCCTATCGTCGCGGCCGCGGGTATGATGATACCGAAGACGAGCTCAAGGGCGATCTCGAGTGCCGGAGGAACCGCAGATATATTCGAAACGTTGACCGACGTTACTCTCAGCGTCGAACAGATCAAGAACATCACCCAAGATGTTGGTGGAGTGATCGCTTGGGGCGGAGCGGTGAATCTCGCCCCCAGCGACGATATGATAATAAGGGCAGAATATCCCCTCAGGATCGATCCATATGCGCAGGTCCTAGCCTCGGTTCTATCCAAAAAGAAAGCTGCCGGCGCCGAGTACTTGGTCATGGATATACCCGTGGGTGCGAACACGAAAGTGGAAAGTAGGGAACTGGGCAGAAAATACGCTAGAGATTTCGTCACGCTCAGCGAAGAGATCGGGATAGAGACCAAATGTGCGCTGAGCTACGGGGGACAGCCCGTGGGGAGAGCTATAGGGCCGGCGATGGAGGCTAGGGAGGCACTCATGGCCCTGGAAGGAAAGGACGTCCCTTCGAGCTTATTAGAAAAATCCACCACGTTAGCCGGGATGGTCCTCGAGCAGGGCGGTATCAGAAAGGGAAAGGAAGAAGCAGAACGATTATTGGAAAGTGGAGAAGCTTTGGAAAAGATGAAACAGATAATCGACAGGCAGGGAGGAGATCTAGAGATCAGTTCCAGCGAAGTCGAGATCGGAAACCATTCCAAAGACATATATTCGACGGAGGAAGGCTACGTCGATAATATAAATAATGGGCATATAATAAATATAGTGAGAGCTACTGGAGCACCTCACTGTAAAGGTGGGGGCCTCCTCTTAAAGAAAAAGAAAGGTGACAAGGTGGAAAAAGATGAGCCCCTCTATACCATCTACGCGGAGCAGGAAAACGATCTAGAAGATGCAGTCAAGATGGCCAATCATCTGAAACCTCTTCAGGTCGAAGGTATGATCCTTGAAAAACATCCCGATCTGAAGAAAGTTTAAGATCAGGGATAGTGCCTCAGCCTGACAGCTTCACCCTTTTCAGCTT
>JAGXLI010000035.1 GCA_018334755.1 Thermoplasmatota archaeon | reverse complement strand
AAAAAGTTCTCCAGTACTTTAAAATCGAATCCAGAACCGTACCATGCAAGGAGGACGGAGTCAGGACCGCAATGTTCTTCTAAGTACTCGCCGAATCTTTTCATGATCCGACCCTTCTTCTCGGGTTCTTTCTCCATCAGACAGGTATATTCTTCTTCCTTATCATCGTAGAGGCCTATATGCCATACTATTGAGGGATCAAGAGAGTCGGTCTCTATGTCAAGGTATATTTTGTGCTTGTCCTCAAGCTCGTTTTCTTGGATTGTATAAACGCACTCATTTTCGATAGCTTCGGCCGAAGATATCCATTTAGTGCCTCGATGTGGTCCTACACCCTCTAGATCCATTATTTCTTCGGGGTTTTTCTCTTTCAATTTTTTTCTGTCCACTATACCCCGGCTTTTCAACTTGGTAGAGAACTTTTTTCCGAGCCCCGGGATCGCCAAGAGTCCGACCCTTTCTGCAGGGAACGACTTTACTTTGGGCGTTTCCCCAGTCTTCAGGAAGGGTATCTTCACGCCTTCTCTGTCAATAACGGGTCCCAGACCGTGTATCTTTTTACCGTTGTAATGATGCTGCCTTTCTGCCTCTACGCCGGTAGAAAAGGTATGAAAATCGTCAAATATGTCGGAAAGTTCATCGATTATGGAAACTTTCTTTAGACTACGCTCGTAGCTTATCCGACCTACCTCTTCCCTTATCATGTCTGTTATGACAGAAGTATTTTCTCCGATAAACGAATCTCGAGAAAGATGATCAACTGAATCGCTATCTCTCAGTATCAGAATAGTTTCGCTTTCCGTCTCCTTTATCCAGTACTTGTCAACTTCTTCAATATGTAAGATATCGGAATTCCCTTTGTCCTCTAAAACTCTCTTTTTCGCCCCGGTGAAGCCCGAAGATATGGTCAGATCGGGCTTGAAATACCTCTCTAAGTCAAGGATCTCTTCTTCCGTATGGCCGCGTACAGCTTCTTCGGGCAGATGGAGTAATCGCATCTCAGTATGATAGTGACCAACCAGGATAAAAGACTTGTCAATGGATTTTGAATGTGAAGAAAAGAAAGGATCTGTCGATTTCAACTAACTTTTCTTCCTACCAGGCAAGAAATCTTGATCACCTATCCCTTTTTCTTCTGGTTAACCTGATCCTGATTAGGTCACTAGGGGCAAACCCATATAACATTAAGGCTATCAATAATATTGGCATTCCATATATCATATATTTTCGGGGAACAGAATAGATAACAGCTAATACAAAAAATAAGAGGATCATAAAAATACCACTAAGCAATTTTTTTTCTTTCCATTCTCTCCAGGTTATATAGGAAAAGAATATAAAACCAGGGATTAAACCGAGAGTATAAAGTAGAATGGAAATTTTAAAATCCAGATTATTTATGTTGATGTGAAATGAGAGATACATGAATCCTGTAAGAAACCATAAAACTAGTAGAATCGACCCTCGTTTTATCCAAACTTCTGACCAGAGTTTTTTTCTATAATTTTTGATTTCATCCCAGTTATCAGGGAGTTTTGTTTCAGTCATATTTATCCAAATATCTAATAGTTTATGCAAGGACTAGGTAGGACAACTCCTGTGACTATATAATTATTATTTCCAGTCTTTTTCTCAGGCTCGCTACTCAAGAACCTCGCCTGTTCGTCAATCTCTTCACGCTCCTCTTCTATCACCTCTTTTGATAGAGGAAGATGCGAGTCTATGTGAGACTGGATAAAATCGTCTGAATCGTCTAAAAATGTGTGTCAGCGACGCTCTTTTCGACAGCTATCACCAACTTGCCTTCCTCCGATTTTATGGGTGTATATGCGTTAAAGAATAAAATACTTTCGGCACATATTTTCTAGTCGTCTTGACAGCTTTCCTGGGATGATACCCTACTTCAGTATCTAGATAGATGAAAAAATAGAAAAGTGAAGGACTTACGAAATCCTTTCATATCAATTAGTACCTAATGTATAACATATGTCAACGCAAGTAAATGTGAGATTGGATGAAGACCTGTTAAAAGAGGTAGACGCCATAACCGACGTTTTGCACGTCTCTAGGAGTGAATGGTTGAGAAACAAAATAGCACATGCTGTAAAAGAAGAAACTCTCAATCTGAGAGAAGCTATAGCACTAGAATATGCCAAAGGCCATATCTCTGAAGAAACACTAAATGATCTTTTAGGGGCGGATGCAGAAGACGTGAAATTCATCGTTAAGCATCTCCAAGAGGGAAAAGAAAAGATAGACAAAAAAGTAGAACAGGGAGATCTATGAAAACACTTGCAGTCGATACCGCTGCACTGGTTTCATTAGGTCATACGGGTTTAGTGGATACTATAATAGAAAATTATGATATACTAATAATCAAACTAATGAGAATTTCCTCCTCTTCTATAGCTGGAAACATAACAAAAAAGGTGAATAACAGGGCAAAGATGATCGCTAATATAACTCCT
The DNA here is from genome assembly GCA_018334755.1 of Thermoplasmatota archaeon. Classification (GTDB taxonomy): domain Archaea; phylum Thermoplasmatota; class Thermoplasmata; order Halarchaeoplasmatales; family Halarchaeoplasmataceae; genus Natronoplasma. Next base: position 21,310 of record JAGXLI010000035.1, on the reverse strand, counting down.
ATGAAAATCTTAAAAGAATTCTTTTTGTAAAATGGGATTGACATCGGTTCTACTTCGTCCTTGGTCTTATCAAAATATTCGCTCAAATCTTCTCCTATATCCTCACTGATGAGCGGTCTCCTCCAACCACCCTTCACAAATATCGCATACTCGGAGTACTTCTCATTCTCACCCCCGAATTCTGCCACCGGTTTGATCTTTTCTACCAATCCCCAAGGTATGAATTTTTCTTTGTCTCTTCTATTTATGTGAAGTATCTAGAATTTTTATATTACTCCACCAAGAAAGAAAATATGCCCCTTCTGCAACCATTATCTTTCCAAGATAAGAAGAGGGGGAAAATTTATGTATTGGATACACAATTATTGTATAGACAATAAAGGGTCTAACGATGAAGAGATTTGTAGATCGAGATGAAGAGTTGGAAACGCTGAGAAAGCTGTACCGATCAGATAAATTTGAATTCACTTCCATCATTGGGAGAAGAAGAGTGGGAAAAACCGAACTGATCAAGAAGTTTTTAGAGGATAAAAACGGTATTTATCTCTACGTATCCTTGAGCGATGACAAGCAGCTTAGGCTTCACACTGCGAAAAGATTGAATGAAGTGTTGGGAGTGAGCCTTGTAGGTGAGCCCACTTGGAGGGATATAATCGATGCCCTTTTTGATAAAAGCGAGGATGAAAGACTAGTCGTTGTTTTCGACGAGTTTCAAAGGATGTTGAAGATCAATGAATCTGTCCCTTCTCTCCTTCAAGAGGCGATAGATAACAGAAAAAGCACGTCTAAAATGCTTCTCTGCGTTGCAGGCTCCTCGATAGGGATGATAGAAAGGTTGTTCCAATCTGACGCTTCCCTTTATGGAAGGAGAACAAGAAACATCAGGTTGAATCCCTTCGACTATGAAGGAGTGAGAAAATGGTTCGACTGCGAGGAAATCGACGAGCGGTCCATTTTGAAAAGATATGCCGTCTTTGGGGGGACTCCAAAATACTTAGAGTTCGTGACGGGGGCTTCCTTCATAGAGAATATAGACGAGCAGATCCTTTCGCCCAACTCCCTCCTCTACGATGAGCCCTGGGTTCTCCTTTCAACTGAACTCAAGTCCCCCGATAAATATTTTGATATTTTAAAACTCATATCGCTTGGGAAGGAAACACCGAAAGAGATCTCCGACCAATTGGACCTGGAAAGAACTTCGCTTGGCTATTATCTGAAAAAACTCAGAAAAGACCTAGATATGATCAAAAGGTTGGCTCCCGCGACAGAAAAAGTCACCAAAAGCAAGAAAAAGCGATACAGGATAAAGGACAATTTCTTCAAGTTCTGGTTTCACTATGTTTATCCCCATAAGGACCAGCTCGAGATAGGCGATCGGGAAGGTGTAAAAGGTAAGATAGAACATGAATTTGGAGGGTACATGGGAAAGATTTTTGAAGATGTGGCGAGAGAAATCATAAAAAAAAGAAATGGGAAAAGACTGCTTGACTGGAAATTGGAAAGATATGAAAAGATAGGTTCGTGGTGGGATAGACAAGGGAACGAGATCGATATATGTGGTATTTCAAAAGGTAGAGATCTTCTGGGCGAAGTCAAGTGGAGCTTGTTGGATGAGAGTGAGGTGAAAGCACTGCATGAAAAGATGAGAACTTCAAAAATTGGAGATGGTTCACGTTTCTTGATAGTATCGAGAGAGTTCACCCCTAAGGCTAGGGAATATCTACAGGGACGGGATGTGATCCATATTTCCACCGGGGATTTTGCGGAGATCTTTTGATAGATTCCTGGAATTATGAAATTCTAAATTCGTTTCGTAGGTCTTTGATGAAAATGAGGATGGCCCGAGATTTATCGCAGGGAGTACTCAGTTAGTTTTCCCCCATATTAAATTTAACAATTGATTCCTCTGTATATCTCTATTCCGGAAATCATCTTTTAACGATTTTATTAATTAGCCCACTCGCCAGCGCCCCGGCCGCTTCCATCGCCGCGTCGACGATGCCCTTGACCAGGTCGACCAGTCCGTCGACGATCCCGCCGAAGACGCCGTCGATGTCCTTCTTCTTCTTGAAGCTATTGCCCGAGTCATCCTCCGCCTCTATCTTGAGTGTGTAATCGTCTAGATAGTCTTTAGCGTAATCTATATCGATGGTCGTCTCGAACTTCAGTATACCGTCACCGATATATTCGGCGTCACTCCGGTAGAGGGTCGCCGAGTTGTCCCTGTCGGTAACCTCGAGTTCCAGCTTGTAGAAACCGCCGGGATCCCTCAGCTTCACCGTTATATCCGACCAGGCGTCGGTGTCGAACCATCCCTTGTCAACCTCCGTATCTACAGAGATCTCCTCCGCCTCCGGCACTATCACTTCTTTGGTGCGCGGGTTGAACTGCTCTTCGAACTCATCATCATCCAAGTCTTCTTCTATCACCTCTTCAGACGGAGGAAGATGCGAGTCTATATCAGACTGGATAAAATCATCTGTATCGTCTAAAAATAGTGTGTCAGCGACGCTCTTCTTAACAGCCTCTGCCAACCTGCCTGCCTCCTATATTAGGGGGTATATGTGTAAGAGAATAAAATACTTTGGGAAAGACTAATTCTCATCACATCCAGGATAATGAGACAAGGGCCTCACAATTCTTTATATGCATTAGACCTATGTCTTACAGAAATGATGTATACTTTCTTTTCCCCTTTATCTACATCATAAAATACTCGATAATCACCTACTCTTAGCCTCCAGTAATCAGTACCTTTGATCCTCTTGATATCGCCTTTACCGTCAGGTAGAGGATCGTCTTTCAGGATATCTTTTATTTTGCTTTTGATCCTATTTCGAATATCATCTGACACTGACTTTAACTCTTCCACTGCCCTTTCTTCGATAAGAAGCTGGTAAGTCATTCAAAGGCCTCATCGAAATCGGAAAACTTCCCTTCTTCCCGTCTTTCTTTCAACATCTCGATGAATTTCTTTCTTCGGTAAGCCTCTGCCATTTCGTTTAGTAACTCATCATAGGTTTGGCCTTTATAGCCCAGCTTCTTTATCTTTTCTAACGTCTCCTCAGTAACCGGAATCCTTTTCGTTGCTTCAGTCATCATTAATTGTAAATAGTTTACAGTATTTGTAAATTTCGGTCAAAGAGTTGCTCACTTCCCCCTAAGATAGTGCCAGCTAGCCATCAGAGAACACAGGAACCCATCGACCTCGAATAAAGACAAATATAAAATACCACCACGATCGAATACCATTGTGATGAGATTCTACGTCGAGGCCTATGGATGCACGATGAACCAGGGAGAAACGGAGATGATAGCCGAGTCCCTGGAAAGAGAAGGGCACGAAAGAGTCGAGGATCTACAGGAAGCTGACAGAGCGTTGATAGGTACCTGCGTGGTGATCGAAAAAACTGAAAACAGGATGAAGAGGAGGATCGAAGAACTACAAGAAGAGGTTTCAGAGGTGATCGTCTCGGGCTGCTTACCTTCTATAGAAAGTAGAGAGGACGTGAAGGAGATCTTCTCTTCTAACCCCGAATGTAAATTAAATCTTGTCCAAACAGACGATGTACAGTTCGTTTCCACCCCAAAAAATGATCCCAAATCCATCAGGGGGACCATCCCTATCGCCTCCGGCTGCCGCGGAGACTGTTCTTACTGTATAACCAAACTTGCGAGAGGGGACCTGAAAAGCAGACCGCCCGGAAAGATAAAACAGAGGTTCAAAGAACTGGTTTCCCGCTCAACCAAGGAGATCAGGCTGACATGCCAGGATACCGCCCTTTACGGGAAAGATATATCCACCGATCTGAACGAACTGCTCCGAGAACTACTAAAGGTTGAAGGAGACTATCGAATAAGGGTCGGGATGATGAACGTCGATACACTAAAAGAAATAAAAGATGGTTTCTTAGACCTATTAGGGAACGATCGGATATACACATTTCTACATCTACCTTTACAATCCGGCTCCAACGCCGTATTGAAAAGGATGAACAGGAGGTACACTGCGGAGGGATGGCTGGACCTTACGAAGGAATTCAGAGAAAAATTTCCCGAACTCACGCTTTCCACGGACATCATAGTGGGGTTTCCCGGGGAAACGGAACAGAACTTTGAAAAGAGCAGAGAGCTTTTAAAACGAGCTAAACCTGACATAGTTAACGTTACAAGGTTCAGCCCTCGGAGGAATACAAAGGCGGCAGAGATGGAAGAAAAAGTGCACTCGAGAGAAAAGAAGAAGCGGTCAAAAGATCTGACAGATCTGAGGTTCAAGATCAGCAGGAAAATAAACGAGGGATACGTCGGAAAGAAAACTAGCGTCCTTGTTTTGGAGGAGGGAAAAAAAGATTCTCTCAAGGCCAGGATGGACAACTACAAAGTAGTGATCTTGAAGAATGAGGACAAAGAACTCATCGGAAACCGGATCGAAGTCGAGATCAAAAGAGCGGAGGACATATACCTGGTCGGGAAGAGGATTTGAGCAGTTTCATAAATATTTCTTCTCTAAGCCTTTCACCAAGCCATATAGAGTCCTGTTTATAGGCACTGAAATACCCGTTTTATCTCCTTTCTCAACCACGGCACCGTTGATCTGGTCGATCTCCGTTCTCTTTTTGTTGTCGATGTCCTGCAGCATACTAGACCTGTTATCACGGGTAGATTCGATCACTTTTTTTGTCTCCTCGAACGGATCGTTCACTGGAAGTTCAGTATATCCTCGAGCCACTTCAGCTGCTTCCCTGACCGCCTCTTCCACGATATCGAGAACTTCCTTTTCCTCCATCAAAAGACCGTTTTTCACTTCTAAGAGAGCGGTCACAGGATTGATGCCACTGTTTACAATCACTTTCTTCCATATTTGACCTAAGATATTGTCGGTCACCTCGGTTTTAATACCGGCGCTGCTCAGCAGTTCGGCCGTTTCTTTCACCCTTTCCACCCGACCTTTAGGGTAAGCACCTATCACCGTTTCTCCTTTTCCTGCGTGCTTGACTTTTCCCGGTTCTAGATAAGTAACGCCGTGGCTCGTTATCCCTCCTATCGTTCTTTCAACCCCAACATATCGCGATATGATCTCCTCGTTTTTCAAACCGTTCTGTAAAGAAAGGACACTGCAGTCGGAAGGTATGTGTGAAGCTACCTCTTCAACGGCTTCTTCTGTATCGAAGGCTTTAGTGCTGATCACCACCAGTTCGGCCTCATTCAACTCAGCAGCCCTTGTAGTAAAATTCACCCGAAAAGACAACTCCGATTCACCTACGATCTCGACCCTCTCTATATCTTCATCTCGTCTCCCCAGCAAAGTAACTTCATTCTCTTTGGCTAGGAGACCAGCCATAAAAGTTCCCATCGCCCCGGGTCCGACTACCCCTATGTCCATATAAGCACCTCTTCAGATTAAGATTTCGGCTTAAATCACGGTTCTATAAACTCGTCGACTTCGCCTGAGAGGAGATCGATCTGATTCTCTTCCAAGGCATCTGGATTTATCGGTATCATCAGAATAGCTTCATTTATCGCTACCTGATCCTTTATAGACTGGATAAGGTGCAGTACCGTCCGGAAATCGTTATTGGTCACGAGGTATTCGAGACCATTCAATAATATCACTCCGCCGGATCTCGTCAAGAAATTCTCTATGGTCAGACTGAACTTCTCCAGGCTCTTCGGTCTTATGACGTCTTCTCTATCAACATTGGACAGCCAGATCATCTTCACGTTCTCTAAACCATATTTATCTTTTATCTTGTCCGGATAATCTCTGGTCACACATAGACCTTCCTTTTCACTCTTCAAGATGTTTTTGAACAACTCGAAAGAACCTGACTTGTCTGACTCCTTTTCACTTATCAGATAGGTCGAACTTCTTTCCACACCTCCAGGTAGTTCTTCCATCTCTTCCCCGGGTGCTTCCTCTTCAGGCTCCTTTTCTTCTTCTACTCTCTCCTCGGCTTCTTCTTGGTCTATCTCTTCTTCCGCTTTCTCTTCTCTAGGCTCTTCGGACGGTTCTCTTTTCTCCTTCACCTCTTCCGGGACTTCTTTTTCGGCCTCTTCGATCACTTCTTCCTCTTCAGTTTCACCGATAGATTGAAGGATACCTCTAGCGAGGCTCCTTTTTATCCCGTCTATATCGGAAACCTGTTGGGCTGAGGCTTCTTGAAGCTGCTCCACCGACGTGAAGCCCGCCTCGTAGAGATCTTCGGCGATCTCGGCGTCAACTCCAGAAAGCCTTTTATAATAATCTATAACCTTCGTTTTGTACAGGGGTATGACACCGATCTCTACCGTTTCACCGTTGATGTCCCACTCATATACATACTCGATATCTTCAGTAGATTCCTCGTTTATACTCAGTTCTCTCACGTTAGCTTGGTCCATGAGCATTTCCCTATGCTCGGCTAAGCCCCCAGCGATGTCCTCATCTGTCTCGATATAAGCCTTTATCTCGTCCTCTTCCTCAAGATCAAAATCCAGCCGCATGCTCTTCAATCTCAGCATGGTCTCTCTAGACATCACTTCCTCCCAGACCTCGTCATATATCTCAAGATCGATATAGATGGATCTATCATCTAAGTTTATCTCTTCAAATCCCTCCGGAAGACTCGCTTCAAAAGTGACCATCTCGGGTCTGATCTCGATTATCTGCCCCTGAAGGCCTATGGTGTATTCTCCCTCCTCTATACCGGCTTTGATCTCTTCTGGAGATTGTTGTTTGAGCATCGTAGCGATCCTGCTTTCCCACTGGTGATAAGCCTGGCCTATGGTCTCTCTCCGCGGGGTGACCTCCAATATCCTATCCTCCCACTCTTCATCCGGCCCTATTATCTCGATCTCTTTGACTTTCGCTTTCTCCTTGATAAATTGACCGAATCTCTCCATGAGATCCACAGCATCTTGGTTCTGACAGTCGTAGACTATCTGCTTTAGAGGCCACTTTTTGGGGATATCGTTTTGGTGCTTTATCTCCATTATCTTATCCACGACCGTTTTGACTTCCTCCATCTCTTCTTCTAGATCTTCATTCCGGAGGAGTTCATTTGACTCGGGCCATTCCTCCATAAATACCGATTCATCCCCGTCGCTCAAACGGTAGAACACTTCATCGGCTATGAAAGGGGAGATGGGATCTAACATCTTAGAAACAGAGATGAGTGATTCGTAGATGACCTTCAATATCGATGATCTCACGCTCTCGTCGTTTTCCTCCTTCAACCTGGCTTTTGTTTGGCTGAAGTACCACTGCGCTAGGTCCTCCATCACTAATCTCTTTAACTCATCTATGACCTCTTCATACCTAGCTTCTTCATAGGATTCTCCAACTTTTCGCTTCGTATCTTCTACTCTTGACAGGAGCCATTCGTCTGCGGGTTCCATGTTCTCTCTCAAGAACTCCAAGGTCTTATCCTTCGGATCGGTATCAGACTCTTCTATCTGCTCTTCTAGGAATCCACTCAGGTTCCAGAGCACCCTTACAAGGGGGTGATTGTCTTGAAGGTCGTCTCCCTCTATCTTCCGGGTCTCCCACGGAGGATCGTTATCGAGGAGATAAAGTCTAAGAGAATCATAACCCTGCTTACTAGCCAGTCCTTTCACGTCCTTGTAGTCTATCTCACTGACGACTGGTCCCTGTACCAGCATCTCCTCGATGCTCTCGTCCCCCAAAAGAGAAGAGGTGAGGGTGATAGTGGCAGAGAGCAGATCGTCTCGTTTGGCATTCTTACTGATGAATATGTTTCCGGGCCACCATGATTGATATCCCATCTTCTCATGGGGGTAAGCGAGTTGGGCCCATGGAGAAGATGCCTGCACGAAGATGGGATTCAATATCTTTTCTTCCCAGTTCATCTCTTCACCGCACTCAGGACAGGTGACTTCCACTTGAGATATGATATCGGGAGTCACTAGGTCTTCCTCAAAGTCCGAATTTTCTGATAGCTCGGAGCGACTGTCCGGGATGAAGGAATTACCGCAGCTGCACTTCCACAGTGGGAAAGAGATGCCCCAGCGAGTGTCTTTCGTCACGATCCAGTCTCTGAACTCTATCTCTTGCCCAGAGGGTATAAGATCGATTTTCTCGATGTAGTCCTGATCTTTATCATCCATCTCTGATATACTGAAGAACCATTCCCAGTGAGGTATCTTTATGACCTTGTTCATGCAGGCGCTGCAAAATTTGATCTTTCTATCTTCTTTTTCTCTCGAGAAAAGTAGATCCTTGGATTCTAGATCATCCAATATTATCTCATCACTCTGTAAGGCGTCGAGTCCAGAATATTTATTATCTCTAACTCCAGAATCATAATGGCCGTTCTTTTCTATGGGATTGAATATCTCCAAACCCTTCTTTTTAGCGATGTTCCAATGTTCTTCCTTATGTGGAGGAGTCAAAAGGACAAGACCGGTCCCCTCTTTCTCGATGTCCTTTGAACAGATTATCTTGTGGATGTGTTCCCCGTCTAGCTGAGTATGATATGGGACCTTCTCATGAAGAGGATATTTGAAACTCAGTCCTTCTAATTTTTTACCCTTGACTTCGTTGATGATCTCATATTCTTTTACCTCGCCCCTTTCCACCATCTCATCCACTTTCTCCGCCAGTATGACGATCTGCATAGTCTTATCTTCTTTTGATGTGATCCTCACTACCGAGTATTTTTCATCGGGACGAACCGCGATACTCATACTAACGGGAAGCATCCACGGATCTTTAACTTCTACCAGAAAGTATCTTTCTTTACCTCCCGAAGTCGGAACTCTTAGGAGGGTTTTTTCTCTCTGATGTTCCCTATGAACCGTCTCGGGGTTGGTAACGGGAGATTTACATTCCGGGCACCAGGTCACGGGCTTCTCGTCTTTTATAAGGAGGTCCTTCTCCATGAGTTCTTTGACGGACCACCAGAGCGAGTCTACGAAGGAACCCCCTCTAGTGTCATACTCATATTCTGAGTCCTTCCACAGACCCAGAGCTTCATTTTGGTCCCGCATCTCCTCCTTTAGCTCATCTGCCTTTTCGTCCATGTCGTCAAAGATATCTTTCCATTTATCTTCGGGCATCCCGGCCGGGATGGGAGAATCGTGTTCCTCCCTAGCCGATTTTTCCACACGTAAGTTGTAAGCGTCATAACCCAGACCATGCCGGACATTGAAGCCTCTCATGCTTTTAAATCTGGTCCATACATCATAGAGGATTATCTTATAGAGTATATCCCAATCAAAATTATCCTTGATGGACAGCGGAGGAAAAACGGCATAGTAATTTCTACCGCCTTTTCTAGATTCCTTCAGCTTGTCGTTAATGTCCCTAGAGTTCCATCGCTCATATGTCCTATCTTCCAGCTCTAAAGGTTTCAATTGTTGAGTCTCGCCCATCTTATCTCGAACCCCTATTAGACTCCTATATTAAATTAATTTCCATTTTTTCCGAATTTTTTTTCCTCTATATCATATTTTCTCACAAAATTTATATATACGGGTTAAGAATATTATTCCTTAAGGGCCCCCGGTGAGATCCTTGACGGAAAAGCAGTTGAAATGCCCAGCATGCGGAAGTAAGAACCCCTCGGATAACGAGAGATGTGAGATATGTGGTAGTCTCCTGAGGTTGACGGATGAAGAAAAACATATACTGTATAACCTCCGAAGGATCTCAAAGGTCGGTAGGTCGAGAGCCGAAGATATCATAAACGCTGGTTTCTCGAAAGTCAGTGAACTGGAGAGGGATGATGTCGATGATTTTTCCTCCATCGACGGGATAGGACCCAGTATCGCAGAGAATATCATGGAATTTTTAGAAGACGCAAAAGATGAAGAAGGAAAATTGCGGTTGTGCAGAGGATGTAATCACCTGATAGGAGAGAATCTAGAAGAATGTCCAGAGTGTGATCGATCCAAGGAAGAAGAAAGTTCAAGATCAAAACCTGAAAAGCCCGAAGAGAAAAAAGCCAGGAGATGTTCTCTCTGCGGATCACCCCTTAAAGACGTTGAGATGATATGTCCAGTTTGTGGTAAATCTCTTAGAGACGATTCCCTCCGTGCCTCTAAGGAGGAAAAAACGGGATCGAAGAAAGACGTCGAAAGAGAGATACACGATAAGGAAGCTCCGACGGAAAAAGGAGCCAAGTTAGGGAAAGGTGAAGTCGAAGATATAGTCCAAGAGATAAAGAGATTAGAAAGTGATATAGACGAAGGAAGAAAAGATGAGATCGAAGAAGAAACTGAGGAAGAAAGTTTTGAAGAGATAGCGGCGGAGATAGAGAAAGGTAAAAAGTACGAAATCGAGGAGAAAGAAACGAATAAAGAACATCATGAGGCCTACCCTGGAGAGCTTCAGGAGGATCAAGAAAGGATCAGGAATGTCTTAAGAAAAGTGAAAGACCACGAATGGATCGAGATAAAGGAGATAAAAGAAAGATTCAAACGCTTGTTATCACATGAAAAGAAAGGTAAATACGATGAAGCGATGGATTTGGCCATAGAGCTTTTGTTAGATGTGAAAGATCTCGAAAGGCTACAGCAGGATCTCGATGAAGCTGAAAAGATGAAAAAAGATCTTTCTGAAGAGGAAAGTAAAAAGGAACTATCTAAAAAGATGGAACGGATAAAGAAAAAATGCGGAGATGGCAAATATCAAGATGCCTTGGAGATCTCTAACAACTTGACGGATTTCACACAAGAAGATCAGAAAAAAAGGATGAAGAGATTATTCGAGAAAAAATTGAAAAAAACCCAGAAGAATATAAAAGTGGCTAGGCAGACTCAACTCGATCTAGATGTGATAAAAACTAAGATACGGAGAAGCATAGAATCAGAGCGATCCGGGAACATAAAAAAGGGTCTGGACCTTCTAGAAGAGACACTGAATAGACTGGAAGACCTTTTTGTCTTCTCCTTGAAACTCGAGGAGGCAAGAGGAAAGTTGAGTGAGATTCGGGAAAAAGGAGGAGAAACTGTCGATCTAAGTAGAAGATTAAAAAAGCTGAAAGATCTCGCCGACGATGGGAATTTTAATGAGGCACGAAACGGTATCACATCACTCATCAGAGATATAGACGAGAGAAAAGGGAGTGAAAGAGCGGCAGAGGAGGAAAAGGAGGAAATAGAAAGCGGTGAGGATGATACTGAAAATGATGAGATAGATGATCATGTAGATTCGATGAAAGAAAAAGTCCAGAAGGGGAACGAAGAACCTAGAGTTAAAAAAAGGAAGGTACATAGGGAGAACTGAAGAGTTTTTAAGTTCTCAGATTCAATCGGTCGTGTGTATACTCTCCCCGAACACGTTTTCAGCCGCTTCTTTTATAGCTTCAGAATACGTTGGATGAGGATGAACTAACTCAGCCAATTCCTGTACATCCATACCGTTCTCCAGGGCCGCGACGCACTCCATGATGATGTCAGTAGCGCCTGGACACGCTAGATGTGTACCCACGACTTCATCATCTCCAGTGGCGATCACTTTTGCGAGACCCATCCTTTCTCCGGTCGAAGAACCTCTTCCGGTCCCGGATATAGGGAATTTCCCGATCTTCACTTCTTCCAGTTCTTCCTCAGCTTCCTTCTCAGTCATCCCGACACTGGCCATTTCAGGATGTGTATAGATGCCCGCTGGGATCTCGAAGCGGGAGAATCCATCCGGGTCGTTTCCTAATATGTCATCTATAGCTATCTCGGCCTGTTTGAACGCCGCATGGGCCAGCATGATCTTTCCATTAACGTCTCCTATCCCGTAGACTCCATCTACTTTTGTTTTCATCGTATCGTCGACTTTGACTTCTCCCCTCTCACCTATTATATCGAGATCAGTTTCAGGTGGAGAAGGCCTTCTCCCAACTGAACACAAAACTTTCTCAACTTCTTTCTCTTTTTCCGTATCCCCTTCTATCTTCACCTTCACCGGTCCTTTTCCTTCAGCACTCGTGACCTTTGATCCCTTGTGGACCGTTATCCGTTTTCGCTTCATCATCTGCTCTGAGACCTCGCTCAGATCTCTATCCATCAGGGGTAACAATCTATCCTCCAATTCCACTATCGTTATGTCGGTACCTAAGGCGGAATAGATAAAGGCCATCTCTATCCCTATATATCCGCCTCCAACTATCAACATCGATCCCGGTAGATCTTCTAATTCCAAAGCGCCTCTACTGGACAAGATCTCTTCTTCGTCTATCTCCAGATCGGGGAGAGAAATGGGCTCAGAACCCGTAGCTATGATGATTTTATCGGATTCTATCTCTTCGGTTTCCCCGTCTTTTTTTACTTTAACTACCTTTGAACTTTTCACTTTTCCTTTTCCTTCCACGACATCGATACCGTGTTTCTCGAAGAGATTTTGAATCGCCTTTCTTGAGATCTTAACGGCTCTCTCCTTTTTACCCATGACTTTGTCAAAATCTATATCCTGTATCTCGGCTTTGATACCGTCTCTCCTAGCGCCTTTAATAGTACCGATCTTTTCGGCTACGGACAGCAGCGCCTTCGAAGGAATACAACCTCTGTTGGTACAGACACCCCCTATATCCCCATCCTCCACTACCGTCACGTCCAGACCGTTCTTCGCTCCGAGAACCGCGGCTACATAACCTCCTGGTCCACTTCCTATAACAGTTAGATCACTGCTCATATATCAAGTATATCTTATTGAATATTTATAAGATGTGGTTATATCACCATATAAAAATCTATTCCATCCATAAATATTAATAAGAGCGTGTTAATTATGTCTCGTAAAAGACTCATATGAGGAGATGAACTATGGAATCATTAGTGGATGATGCGCTTTCTAGAGAGGAGGAAGAAGTTGAGCAGGAAGGATTTCAGGATTCAGAGACGGACGAAGAGTTAAAGGAAGTTCTTGAATCCCTGAAGACAAACATATACATTGTTGGATTAGGCGGTGCTGGCTGCAATACCATCGATCGTGTTTCCGAAGAGGGTATCCACGGTGCTGAACTGATCGCGGGAAATACCGACGCTCAGGACCTCCTGACCATAAGAGCGAATAGAAAAGTACTGATGGGGAAAAATCTGACCAAAGGATTAGGTGCCGGGGCAAAACCGGAGGTCGGTGAAAAAGCTGCACAAGAATCACAAGAAAAGTTCGAAGAATTATTGGAGGACGGAGATATCGTCTTTTTGACATGTGGACTCGGCGGCGGTACCGGAACAGGTTCTATAGAAACAGTAGCGAGAGTGGCAAAAGATGCCGGTGCCCTGACGATAGCTGTTCTTACCAAGCCCTTCTCCGCCGAAGGTGATTCCAGGATGGAGAATGCCCGCTGGGGGATTAAACGTATCCGTTCTGTAGCCGATACTGTCATATTGATACCAAATGATAAGCTGCTTGAACTGGTCCCGAGATTACCTCTTAATAAAGCTTTCAAAGTAGCCGACGAGGTCTTGATGAGAGCTATAAAAGGTATGACCGAGATAATCACCAAACCAGGTCTGGTAAATCTGGATTACAACGATCTAAGGACCATAATGCAAGGAGCCGGACAGGCCATGATCGGCATGGGTGAATCCGATGCTGGTGGGGATAAGAGAGCCGACGAAGCCATCGATAGCGCCGTTAATTCTCCGCTCTTAGATGTCGATATATCCGGTGCTTCCGGTGTTCTAGTCAATGTTACCGGCCCGGAAGATATGAGCGTACACGAGGCCGAGATGGCGGCAGAGAAAGTAGAAAACAAGGCAGGAGTCGATGCGAATATAATCTGGGGATGCAGTGTTGACCCGACGCTGGAAGAAACACTAAAAGTGATGCTCGTAGCTACTGGGGTAGAATCGGAGCAGATACTCGGTGCGAGTGAAGGAAAGAAAAAGGAAGGCATAAAAGAAGTCAAGTGATATCTGCCTGAGTCCATTAACCTTTCTAGAGACCTACTTAAAAGGGCTAAACCAACTTTTTACCATTTATCTCATTTTAAGTCATCTTCTCTACTGCCGATGATCTCATAGATAAATCTAGACGCTAGGTTAGATGTGATGTTAGAACTATCATATTTTGGACAGGTTTCTACGATATCTACACCAACTAGGTGAGAAGATATCTGATCGATCAACTCTTTTATCTTCTGGGGTCGAATCCCGAAGGGTTCCGGGTTTCCTACACCCGGGGAATAAGAAGGATCTATCACGTCCATATCGATAGAAAGATAGATAGGTTTATCTATATTTTGAAGGACCTCCTCCACTTTATTTCCCCCCTCTTGAAGTTCATCACAAGTAATAAAATCAGGTTTCTCAACTTCAGAAGTCTTCTTTGCCATAGATCGAACACCCCATACGACAGTACTTTCAGGTCCTACGATCTCGGATACCCTTCTTGTCACAGTCGCATGGCTGTATTCCATACCTTCATACCTATCTCTAAAATCTAGATGGGCGTCCAATATCAAAACATCTAGACCTTCATACTTTTCTTTTAACGTAGAGACGACGATGGGCGACAAAGAATGCTCTCCACCTACAACTATCGGAAATCTTTCCTGGCTAACGATATCCTGCACAGTTTCTGTCAGTCGATCTCTCAGTTCATCATGATCGTTAGAGATATCTATATCACCGAAGTCATGCAGCGATAACTCTTCTAAAGAAATGTCGTGTTCCAGTAGATAGGGCTCAAAACAGTAAGATGCTCTCCTTATCTCTTGAGGCCCTTTACTACTGCCCAAGCGAAAAGAAGAAGTCCCGTCGTACGGGACTCCGACCAAAACATATCGACTCTTTTCGAAGTTTGAATCAAAACTGGCAAAGTCGAGGGCTTCATTCATGTCTGGGTGATCTTTCTTTTCCCCATCGTTTCTAGATACCGGATCTCCTGACCCTGCTCTATTTCCTCGTACATTTCATCATCAACACTTATCTGGAAAGTGTCGTAGGACTCCATATCCATGATATTCACTTCACCGCCCGATTTGTTGACTACCTGTCCCTTTCTTCTATCTATTATCGGTGCTCTGACTTTGGTCGTTACCGGATTCAACATGCTGTGTTTCTTGTTGTCGAAGATGCCTACTGCATCTATGCGGGCCTTCGCCTCCCCGTGTTTACCAGGCTTTGAAGTATCTATACTTTTGATCTCACATGGCTCGTCGTCGATGATTATATAGTGATTCTCTTTGAGATTTCGGATCTCTTCTTGTTCCCAATCCATTATATCAATCAACTCTATTACTTTTTGGATTAAAAATATTACGTTCTTTGCTAGAACTTAGGAAAATATAAAGGAAATAGAAAATAAAAGGGTTGGTTAAATCTTTCCGGTCTCCTCTGCGAGTTCCTCCACTCTGTCAACTTTTTCCCTCAAAACGGAGAGACCTCTCTGCCAGAAGTCCGGGTCGGTTATATCGACTCCTATCTTTTCGAGGAGATCTTTTGGATCCTCCGACCCGCCGGCTTTCAAAAGATCGATATATTGTGGAACGAATTCATCTCCTTTCTCTTTGTACATGTCGTATAGAGCTAGAACGAGTAGTTCACCGAAAGCGTAGGCATAACAGTAGAAGGGATAGTGGACGAAATGTAGAACGTAACTCCACCACCATCCATACTGGTCTCTCAATTCAACCGAATCGCCGAATTCTTTCTTGTTGGCTTCCATCCAAATCTCGTTAATCTCTTCACTCTTAAGTTCTCCTTGCTCTCTCTGGGTCTGGTGCAGATCCTGTTCGAATCTTGTCATGATGACCTGCCTGAAAACGGTCGCAAAATCATTCTGCAATTTGTTCCCCAGAAGTATGAGTTCCGTTTCAGGATCTTCGACATCGTTGATAAGTTTATCGAAGAGCAGCATCTCGCCGAAAACGCTGGCCATCTCCGCCGTTGTTAGGGGGGTGCTCTGCTGAAGCGCTCCCTGATCTCTAGCCAGATATTGATGAACGCCGTGACCAAGTTCATGGGCCATCGTCATCGAATCCCTAGGTTTGTCCGTGAAGTTCAAAAGTATGTAAGGATGAACTGAAGGCACCGTACTAGAACTAAAAGCGCCGCCTCGCTTTCCTTCTTTTAACTCGGCATCTATCCAGTCATTTTCAAAGAACTTCTCCGCTATCTCTCTCATCTTGGGTGAAAATTCTTCGTATGCGTTCAACACCTTCTCTCTACTCTCTTCAAAATCCGTCTCAGGGACACTTCCAGGTAGGGGGCTGTACCTGTCGTAGTCATAAAGAGTCTCGTAATCGACTATCTCGCTTTTTGTCTCATAGAATTCTTCTACCAGATCAACGTTTTCCTCTACTGCTTCCATCAACGCATCGACCGTCTCTTTATCAACGCGGTTGTCCAGATTACGGGGAGTCATCGGATTGGGATAATCTCTGAAATTACAGATGGTCGTATGGTTCTGTACTATATTATTGAATATGAAGTTTAACAGCTGGTTCTCATCCTGTAAGGCTTCAGTTACGGCATCCGCGGCGGCCTTTCTCTTCTCTCTATCATCTTCATAAAGAACGGAAAGTGCTTGATCGAGTACCATCTCGTGACTTTCCCCATGAGCTTCAAACTCCACCTTTATCTGCCCAACGGTCTCGTCGAACAACCGCTTGAAAGCTTCCTTTCCCGTGTTCTGCAGGGATTCTATTATCTGTTCCTCGTCCTCGGAGAGCATGTAAGGGGTATACCTGCGCCAGTGTCTCAAATAACTTTCATAATGATCTAATTCGTCCGATTCGAGGTATTCCTCTGCTGTTTCTTCCGGTAAATCCTGCCATTCCAATTCGAAAAATATCAATTTGTTCTTCGCTTCGCTCCCTATCTGCTCGGATTTTTGAAGTAGGGCACCTCTATCAGGATCCTGAGTATCCATAGAATGATACAGCATCGCAAAAGACTTTATCTTCCCCATCAGTTCGTATATATCCTCGTATTCTTCCATCGCATCTCGAAATTCCCCTGGTTCCAGGTCCGCTTCTTCTACCTTTCCCTTGTACTTTTCTCTGAATCTCTCCGCCTTTTCTGTAAGCTTCTCCATGTCCCCTTTCAGGTCCTGGTCTTCATGACTTTCATAAAGGTCACTCAGGTCCCACTCTACGCCTTCTGCACTAGTCGATTCAGTTTCGGCCATCTATCTCACGAAAGGTGATAAGAAAAGGATAGAAATAAAACTTTTTATCGAAAACCATATCCTACTAACCTTCGGCTTCTTCCCTGCTTCCGGATTCTATGTCCTCGAACTCTTCTTCCATCTCCTTTTCTCTCTTCTCTAGGTCCTCTATCGTTCTCGTTTCTTTGGCTTTTTGTAGGGACATCCTTATCGCCATTATTATGACAATGACGAACAAAATCAATATCACTATCACGGCAGGTCCGATGCCTGCAGGTTCATCAGGGCTCTCTCCGATCTCTTCGACCTTAACTTCTCCCGATTCACTACCGGAGAAAGAGTTAGATACCCCTTCATCGAGACCTTCATGCTCGATAGTGATGTTGAATCGGATATTCTGGGGGCGCTTTCTCAGGCCGATATCTGCTTCGTAAAGGGCCTCAGGATCACCTTCTAGTGATCTGGTCCTTCCGTCCCAGGAAAGGGTCACGACCGCATCCGTGACGAGATCACCGTTAATGTCAAGGAGAGGTCCCACGGTGATGTGAAATACTTTCAGTTCGACTTTTACTGTTACCGCGGGGGACGAGACATTTCCAAATGTGGCGTTAACTTGATACTCACCCTTAAAGGTCTGATTGAATAAGCCCGTGTTGCTTGCATTTTGCCAGTTGAAATCAAGATCTTCATCGCTTATCAGGTTATCGTACTCATCGTAAGCAGCGGCCGAGAAATCTATAACTTCTATCGAAGTGATCTGTTTATCCTTATCCGGGTCAAGTTCCACACTATAGACTTCAGCCGGTTCTACTCTCACCGAGACACTCTCTGTCTCCACCCCGCCGTAAGATGCCGTGACGTTGTATCCTCCAACCTCCTCCTCATAGAAAAGACCCGAGTTACCCGCGTTCCTCCATCTAAACGCACCGTCTTCTTCAGTTATCAGGTTATCGTAGCTATCGTAAGCTGCAGCTGAAAAGTCTAGATCTTCTCCCGCCTTAACCGTTTGATCCTCATCCGGACTTATACTCACATACTCGACTTCTGCGGGTTCTACTTCCACGGCGACTATTTCTGTTCCTATACCATTGTAAGAAGCCGTAACGTTGTATCCTCCAACCTCCTCCTCATAGAAAAGACCCGAACTATCCGTATTCTCCCACTGGAAATCCTGATCATCTTCGGTTATCAGGTTGTCATATCTATCGTAAGCGGCGGCGGAGAAGTCTAACTCGTCTCCGGCCGTTACCGTTTGCTCCTCACTTGGATCTATAGTCGAGTATTCTACTTCCGAGGGTTCGACCGTAACTGTGGTGAAGGGAGACCTTACTTCTTTTTCCTCAAAATAGATAGCTCTCACGTCGTATTCACCGGCCGTGGTTTCGTAAAAGTTACCATCCTGGATGAATCCTCCTTCCGCGGTCCACATAAAATCTTCCTCATCTTCAGTTATAAGATTCCCGTATTCATCGTGAGCTTCGGCGGAAAAATCGATCTCCTCTCCGGCCTCTATTGAAACCGGTTCACTCGGTTCTATGGAAACGGTATCCACCTCGGCTGGCTTTACGTTGACTTCCGTAACGTTAGATCTTAAGCCGTTATACTCCGCACTCACATTGTATTTACCCACTTCAGTTTCTTTGAAGAACCCCCAGTCGGTAGCGTTTTCCCAATTGAACAGGTCGTCATCATCGGTTATCTGATTGCCGAATCCGTCGTAAGCTTCGGCTGTAAAATTCAGTTCCTTACCAGCCGCAAGATTTTGTATACCTTTAGGATGAATATCGACATGCTCAACCACGGCTGGCTTTACGTTGAAACGCTCACTCTCCCCGGATATCTCTCCTCGTTCCGCAATTATAGTTATATTCTCCTGATCTTCAGTGATCGTGACTTCACCGGTCCACGTCCCCTGCGTGAAAGGTCCGGTGCTGTTCGGCTCGATCGTCCCTGTATCCTCGATCAATTGCGCATCGGAGTTGTAGTCCTTCGCTACGTTCTCTTGTTTATCTAGAGCTTGAATGGTTATGTTGAATGCTTTTCCTACGGTCTGATTATCTATAGGGTCAAATTGAAAGCTATCCGCGGGACCTGGTTCTACTAAGAGGGTGGTATAGTTCTCTATACCCTTGTAAGAACCGGTTATCGTCCAGCTTCCGGCCACTTCGGAAAAATAAACGTCATCGATCCAGAAGCCTCCGGCTCCCCCGTCGATGGACCAGTCTACGGGGACCAGCCCTATCTCTTCACCAGTGGAATTGTAACCGGTCGCATTATATATCTGGCTTTCACCAGCGGTCAAGATAGAACTTTTAGAAAAAATGTCGATCTCATCCACCTCATAATAAAGTTCGAAGGAAACCGAGTTGCTCTCCGTATTCCCCATCATATCTTTTACTTTTACTTCGACCGTGTGGTTCCCTATAGCCAGCTTGGTGAAGTTGTATCGCATGTCTTCTTTTACATCAATCCAGGGCTTCTGATCGATCCTGACCTCGTACATGAGGGTATCACTGAATCTATACATACCCGTCCAATTCACGGAAACGTTGCTCGTCGAAAGGGTAGTACCGTCGGTAGGATTCTCGATTCTCACATAAGGCGTGGGTACAGGGTCAACAAGTGGATAATCGTCCTGAGTTCCCATACCCCCATCTATCCCGGTGTAAGGATTATCGATGACGCCGTCGCCGCCCGGTTGTGACTGCCCAGGACCCGAAAACTTATCGGCGCCGCTGTAGTTGTTCCAGTAATTCCCCCCAGTCGGATAACTGCCGTTCCAGGTGTTGTTTGAACTGCTGTCAAAAGCCTGCTTCACGTTTTTTATAAAGTTATTATGGTATATATGGTTGTAATCGGAGTCATTCAGGAAGATGCCGTGATCCATATTTTCATACATAGAAGTGTAATTTATTATATTGTAGTTCGAGGAGTTGAGATAGATACCGTTTCCCTCGTTCAAAGAAACATTATTATCATCTATTATGTTGTTATCTGAAGATTCGATCGAAAGACCAGAGTCTTTGTTTTTACTTATGGTGTTTCCTTCTAGGAGGTTGTCGACAGAAGAAATGATCCGGACTCCTCTCTGGTTATCTTTGAAGGTACTTGTCTTTATCTCATTATCGTCGGAACTGAGCAGAACTATCCCGCTCAAGTTGTTACTCACGAATTCGTTATCGATCATCGAGTTTTGATGGGAACCGTTCAATATCAAACCGGACTCCTGGTTCTGAAAGAGATCACTCGATTCTATCCTGTTCTCACTACTGGTATTAGAAAGGGAAATACCGTATCTGTTATTCCTTGAGATGTTATTACTGGCTAATATATTATCCGTAGAACTTATCAGCTCGGTCCCGTTAAAATTCTCTTTGATCTCATTTCTCAATACAAGATTATCTGCGGAATCAGTCAAGGTTATTCCAACGCTGTTGTTAGTCGCGGTATTCTCCTCAAGACTGCCATTTTTTGTATTGTAGAGATATATTCCGCTGTTTCTGAAATATTCCTTTTCTTTTCCACTAGAGTTCTGTAACGAACAATCCTGAACAACAAAATGATCGGTCACGTTACCTATATAGATCCCGTATCCATACCCATCGGCGTTTATCTGATAATTTTCGATAATGTACGGATTTCCTTCAGATCCGTTCCCGGGCCAGTTGTTCTTCTCCGCCTTATCGGCGAAGTCCGAGTTGTTATTGATCCTGATCGGGTCATGTTCAGCGTTTATCTCGTTGGAACTCTCTTCTATAGAGTTTTCCGAGGAGAAATCACTAGCGTTTTCAACTGTTATCGCTTTTTGTTCTTGACTTTGATCTTCCGCCCTAACGGCTAAGGCCGAGGAGCTAGCTACCAAAAGAAAAACTATCACTACAGCGAAGGAAGTCCTTATTCGATCCATTTTATCGGGTCTAATCCTGTTAAAAGATTATTAACTATATTAAATCTTGGACACTGTATGGCGATATAGAAGGGGCAAAATATATTTGACCGGTTAGCTACTCATCGATCATGGAAAAGTACGACCCGAAACACGCTACTTTCCTAGACTCAGACGATAAAAGAGAAAGGAAAGAGCCTGAAGAGATCATATCGTTTTTAGACTTAAAAAAAGATGACACTGTCTTAGACTTAGGAGCCGGGACAGGTTTTCTGACATTTTCCTTGGCTGAAGAGTTAACAGAGGGTGAAGTTTACGCGGTAGATATCCGAGAAGAGATGATCAAAAAATTAGAGGAAAAATGCGGCGAAAAGGGA
>JAGXLI010000034.1:6923-24081 GCA_018334755.1 Thermoplasmatota archaeon | reverse complement strand
AACTTATACCGTATCTGATATAGGATATTACGATCATGAGAATACAACATATTATGCATACAATCTTACACTCTCTGGCACTGTTTTGAATGGATCCATAGAAATAGAAGATTTTCCTTCCACCATAGCTATCGATGGAGGTTCGGTGAGCGGATACAAGATATGCAGGGTCGCTGACCTAGGGATAGTGAAACATCATCAATTTAGACACCTATACGGTGGAAGTGGAGAGGGCTATTCTTTCGACGGGTGGAATCTAGCGATCACCAGTTCTCAACCCGTAGTGGAAACCTACGATTTTCCACTGAGATTAGGCGAAAGATTCTGGAGTAATTCGACGATCCGTAATCGAGGCTATCAATCCTACGAGATATCAACGGATTGGGGAGATTATGGGGACAACACTTCTTATGATGACGAGATGGCCATAAATGGGGTCATCGATATAAACCAGACAAAACAAAACATCGAGGTCCCCGAAGGTAATTTTGATTCTTATTTCATAAATTCTACGGGCGTGCAGGGAGAATCCAGCTATATCCAGAGGTCATACAACGCTTCAGTGAAGAGTTTCGTTAAAGAGTATGCCGATACTCAAGAACAGGATTGGAGGAAGGTGTTGACCGATTATTCCGTAACGTTCGACGAAAATGAAGGTTACGTAGAACCTTCTGAGGCCTGGGTATATGACGAGGTTACCGTACTTGGTGCGTTCCCGAACAATACCAACGCTGATCTTACGGTCAGGATCCCGAGCCAGTACGGCTCGGACATCGTTTGGAATACTACCACAAACAACACTGGGGGATACAAAAAGACGATCCAGATGCCCTTTGCATTGGACCACACCCCTACCAATATCGATTTTTCGTCAGTAGGGATGATAGTTCAAGTAGACGAATCCCCTAAAGAGAATTTTACCGTGACGACGATCACTCTTCACCTCGACAAACACCGTGTCTCTTTACACGAAGGATGGAACCTGATCTCTACTAATCTTGAACTGTGGAACGACGATCTGAAAGCCAACTTAGATATGGAGACCTATGGAATCGAAGGGATGTATTCCAAAGTTATGTATCCAAAAGAAAATGATTCAGGGTGGAAGAGCTACCTTTCAGGAAGAAGATCATATTTCAACGATCTAGAAAAGATCGATCTGACTAGAGGTCTCTGGATAAGAGCTAAAGCTAATATCTCCATGACGTTCCTGGGTTTCAAGCCCTCGACAACAAACATAACGCTCGAGCCGGGCTGGAATCTTGTCGGTTATCCGTCCGCTACAGAAAAATCGGCGAGCGATGTACTCCCAACAGAAGTTAGCAAAGTAGGGGTCTATGATGAGACCGGACTTTACAACATCACTTATGTCCGAGGTCTGAGCGGTCTGAAATTAAAGCCCGGTTCGGGCTATTGGGTATATAACAATTCGACTGAGCCGGTCCAGTGGACCATCGAAAATTGAATAAAGGCTCATCCTGACGATTCAGACTTCTTCGGCTTCTCCATCTTTCAAAGCTTGATCGACAGCGGCTTTCGCGTGGATCCTCGTGGTATCGAACAGTGGTATATCTATATCCTTCTCAGTGATATACAGCGGTAGCTCGGTGCATCCAAGAACTATACCTTCAGCTCCTCGTTCCGTTAGGGTTCTAATCATCCCCAAAAGGTCTTCCTTCGAGGATTCCTTAACGTTCCCTCTGCAGAGCTCCTCATAGATGATCTCGTGGACCCTCTCTCTATCCCCCTGAGCAGGTATTAGAACTTCGATCCCGTGTTTTTCTTTCAATCTTTCCCGGTAAAATCCTCCCTCCATCACGTATCTCGTGCCGACCAGGCCTACAGTCTTCATTTCCTCATCCTTCACCGCCTCGGCTGTCGCATCACCGATATGGAGGAGTGGGAGGCCTACATCAGCTTCAACGTCGTCCGCCATCCTGTTCATCGTGTTCGCACATATCAGCAGTAGGTCCGCTCCCGCACCCTTCAGACCGTTCCCGGCCTCGATCATCATCTGTTCTAGTTCTTCCCATCTTCCCTGATTTTGAAGATCGACGATATCGTGAAAATCGAATGAATAGATAACCACTTCAGCAGAGTGATCGCCTCCCAGCCTGTTCTTCATCTCCTCGTTTATCGTCCTGTAATATTCTAGAGTCGACTCCCAACTCATACCTCCTATAAGACCTATGGTCTTCATGATATCTCCTTCTGATAGGTGCGCTCCTGCTTATAAATCTTTATGAAAGTAGAGCAGGTGTTTTTCTCTACAAAGCCTCTTCAGATGGATGCTCGACCCAGCAAGATTTTATATATCAAAGACTTCTCTTACAGGTGAGAAAGGATGGGAGGGGTAAATCTGATCGCATCTATTCTATGGTACGTGAAGCTCGTCATCGCGATGATCGCTCTATTCTAGCTTTCGAGAGATATCACTAAACAGGGGTTGGGAAGAAAAATATCGCTGGGGCTGGACCATAGTAGTCGTAGTGGCTTATTTTTTCATGAGCATAATCGGAGTGGCGATAGTGATCCTCGCATATCTCATCTGGAGTAGGGCTTTTTATTCCGGGTCACCGTCCTGAATGCGGTCCCCGTAAATATAAGAGAGACACTCCAAAACAGTTAAATCATTCTCTCCACTCCCCAATCTAAGGTGGTATGATAGATGAAAAACCTCTCCTAGACGCTAGGACTGTAGCTCTGAGCGCGGTATTTGCTACGGGAGTTGCGATAGCCACGATACTAATAGCCTTTCCAATAGGTATAGGCTATCTCAACTTTGGCGAGATAGTTATCTTCACTGCGGCCTTCCTGTTCGGAGGGCTCGTTGGAGGACTCGCCGGTGGCATTGGTGCGGCTGCTGCCGATATGATCCTTGGATTTGCTTTTTGGGCTCCGGTCACATTGGTGGTAAAGGGTTTAGAAGGATTAGTAGTAGGAAGATTGAGCGGAAAGGGAGTAAAAAGTAAGCTAGTGGGAGTAGCTGCCGGCGCCCCCATAATGATCATCGGTTATACTCTAGTCACGGCTTATCTAGAAGGCATGCCAGCAGCTCTTTTCAGAGAGTTCCCCATGGCCGTGGTCCAGGCCGTGGTAGGGGCTGCGATAGGTATACCACTAGCTGAGATACTACAAAAAAGGATACCACAGCTCAAAGATGATCAGGGTTGATTCTCTCTCCATTGAAGACGGTGAAGGAAATCGACTTCTCCAGGATATGACCTTTAAGATAGAAGAAGGAGAGACGGTACTGATATGTGGTGAGCCCGGTTCCGGGAAAACGCTCCTTTTGAAAGCTATACAAGGTATCGTTAGCGAGGGATTGAAGCAGATAGGGGATATAGAAAAAGAAGGAAAAACAGGGCTACTCTTTCAGGATCCAGAAAAACAGATGGTGAGACGGAAGGTGAGGATGGAAGCTGCTTTTGATCTTGAAAATCTTTCACTTCCCCGGGATGGAATTAAAAACAGGATACAAAAATACGCTTCGATCTTGGAGATAAGTACTCTTCTAGATAAAGATATAAACGACCTCTCCCACGGTGAAAGGACCCAGGCGGCTCTTTTGTCCGTTCTGGTGAGCGAACCCGAGATATTACTTCTAGACGAACCTTTATCTTCTCTTGATCATTCTAACCAGAAACATCTCATGGACTCGATAGAGAGGTTAAAGAATAGAGGAAGTACTATAGTGATAGCGGAGCACGATGTTCGAGATTTAATCGAGATGAGTGATAGGGTATTATTGGTAAAAAAGGGTAGGATCTTGAAAAACTGTAGGCCAGAAGAGGCAAAGACACCATTGTACGAGGAAGGCGTAAAGCTACCCTTTGATTGGGAGCTCGATGTGAGGATGAAGGGGGGCCCTCGACCATGATCCAGGTCAGGGATC
The DNA here is from genome assembly GCA_018334755.1 of Thermoplasmatota archaeon. Taxonomy (GTDB): domain Archaea; phylum Thermoplasmatota; class Thermoplasmata; order Halarchaeoplasmatales; family Halarchaeoplasmataceae; genus Natronoplasma. Next base: position 20,186 of record JAGXLI010000034.1, on the reverse strand, counting down.
TTGATTTTAAATATGCAGGAAACGAAGAAAGTACCATAGATGATCTAAATTTGAAAGTGAAAGAAGGGAAAAAACTAGCTATCATGGGTAAAAACGGCTCGGGTAAAACGACTTTACTCAGACTTTTAGCTGGATTTTTAGAACCTGACGGTGGAGAGATATTTTTTAGTCCAAGAAAAGAAGATCCGGATATAGCTTTCTCACCAGAAGAACCCGAACTTGGATTCTTTGAAGAGACAGTTCAAAAGGAAGTTGAATTCTATCCCAAGAATCTTGGACTAGACCATGAAAAACTCGCTAGAAAGGTATTGAAAAAGATCGGCATCCCTCATCTAAAGGAGAAAGATCCCTATTTACTTTCAGCGGGTCAAGCACGCCTCGTCTCGATAGCTTCCGTGCTTTCCGGTGATCCCGATATCTTGTTACTAGATGAACCGATCCACAGCCTCCACAGGATAGGAGAGGAAAAGATCGGAGAGGTCCTCGAAAAGATAGACAAGACGGTCATATTCACGACCCACTCTTCAGATTTTGCCTACAAGTTCCCCGACGAAGTAGCGCTCATGGCGAAAGGAAAGATCATCGAAGAGGGGAGGCCGGAAAGAGTTTTCCTGAAAGATGATCTCCTGGATAGGGCAGGTATAAGAAGACCGGCCCTGGTCGAGTGGGCTAAGGAGAACTCTTTGGAAAAACTTCCTTCCAGCATGGAGGAGATCATCGAGCTTGAAAGCGATGAGGCGGGTGAAAAGCTTGAAAGGTGATCCACTTCAGGATATCGATCCAAGGTCTAAGCTTTTCTTCGCCTTGACCGTTACCGTTCTAGCCCTCTTGATACCTCAGATCGAGTATCTGGTTGGACTGCTCCTGATAACTTTCTTCATCGTCATAGCCGGAGGTATCCTGAAAAGCTGGTTCTCCTACATGTCGGCATTGAAGATGCTGATCCCTATCCTGTTCTTTCTGAATCTCTTTTTCTATGCCCATGGAAAAGTGATAAGGAACTTTGATCTCTCTCTGTTCACTCTCTCGATAACTTATGGAGGACTGCGAACTTCTATCATGATCTTATTGAGACTTTTTTCCATCGCCGCCGTCGGTGCTATGTTCGCCGTTTCGACTGAACCAGAGACTTTTGAGATAGTGCTCGGGAAATTAAAAGTTCCCTGGAGACTGGCTTTCGTATCCTCTTTGACCCTAAAATTGGTCCCGGAGATGAAGAGGAGGTACAAAAAGATCGAGGAGGCCCAGGTATCTAGAGGCCTCAAGCTCAAAGGCGGTCCGATAAAGAGGATCAGATCGAGAGTACCGATCCTCATACCCTTTTTCGTTTCTATCATCCGGTACGGATATGAATTAACTGAAGCATTAGAAGCTAGGAATTTTGATGATATAGACGAGAGGACAAATTTGATCTCCCTAGAACACGGTCTATATGACTATCTCCTTTATCTATTTTCGATAGCCATATTCTTAGTCTATATATTTTTGAACTTTTTTATAGGTTTCTGAAAAATTCTTCTTCGTCAAGAGATATCATTCAGTTTTTATAGTCTTTTTCTTCCATCTTCCTGAGAAGAAGTAAAGGTAAGACAAACCTGCTATGAGTAGATTGCTCGCTGCCATCCCATACCATATACCTACTACACCAAGACCTAACCCGATATCTAAAGTGATGATCCCTAAAGAAAGCGTTGATAGAGCCAGAGTAGCGGACAATAATATCCTCGTCCCCCAGATCCTGAATAGAGAGAGTCCCATGGCTGGGACCGTATGTCCTGTTCCTCTAAATGTAGAATCGAATATCCTATAAACTCCAAAGAACGGTATGGTCAGAGCGAATATAGCTATATACCTTGCCCCTTCATCTATAACTGGTTGGTCGTTTATGAAAAATCTCATGACGGGTTCTCGGAAGATCACCAGCACCGCGGAAACGGTGAACATTATCACCAGAGCTACGATTATGGCCTTTTTGACTATATTTTCGGCTCTCTTTGTCTGTTCGGCCCCTACATTCTGGCCCACCATCGTCATCGACGCGGCTGCAAATCCCCAGATAGCAAAAGTTACCACGTGTATCACTCTTCTACCGATTCCATAAGCCGCTACGGCTTTTTCTCCAAATATAGCTACGAGAGCAAATAAGAATATAAAACCTACAGCGCTTCCAGCTCTTGCAAGAGTAGCCGGGGCACCTATCTTTACGATCTGTTTTATCCATCTGAATTTTAGTTTTAGGTCTTTCAATGAAAGGTTGATATCTACTCGATCGTTGAAGAGAAGATAGATCCCTACTATAGCGGCTAGAGTTCGTGCAACAGCTGTTGCTATTGCCGCTCCGGTCACTCCAAGTGGCGGTATAGAATAGCCGCTTCCGAATATGTTAGGTATTCCAAATATGAGGATGGGGTCAAGGATCATATTCAGTACCACCAAGAAGCCGCGTATCAACATAGGGGTTACCATGTCTCCTATACCCCTTAGTAGAAAACGGAAAGAGATATATACGAAGATGAAAGGCATGCTCAGAAGGACTATCCTGAGATAAGATGTGGCTAAAGGAAAGACGTCCGGCGGTGTACCAACAAGTTTGAGGATTAGAGGAGCGGCAAGAAAACCGATCACCCCCGTAGCCACTCCTATTATCAAGATGAAACCAAAGACCTGCCCAGCCGCCTCGTTAGCTTTTTCGGTCCCTCCGGCACCAGTATGCTGGGAAATGAGAGAAACGCCGGCCGTAGAAAAGCCCATACCTATGGCGAGAAAAGTAAATATTACTGGCCATGCTGCCGTTGGAGCTCCCACCTCTGCAGATCCGAGCTTCCCTAACCAGAAGGTATCTGCGATATTATAAGCGGTGTGCATGGCACTCGAGACCATCACCGGCAGCGCCAATATCAGTAAGGTCTTCACTATAGGCCCACTCAGAATCTCTTCTCTTTGGTCCTCTGCACTCTTCACGAAGATATTTTTAACGTGGTGATATTTCTCTATGATCGCCCGTTTTGATATGTCCATCGAACACGACCACTTTCCGAGTTCTAACTCATAGAGGGTTATTTAAAAATGTTTAGTTGAAATACAAGATGGGGGAATTTCTCAAGAGATGATATGAGGATATTGTCAAAGGGTATTTAAAGTCCCTCGGCAATCATTTGATGTCCTAGTTAAGATCTGGAGGCGATAGTTTGGCCGAGAAAAAAAGTCTAGAAGGAAAAGTAGCTTTGATCACTGGAGCCAGCTCTGGAATCGGCAAGGCCGTGAGTAAAAGATTGGCAGGAGAGGGAGCTAAGGTATGTCTTGCGGCTAGAAGGAAGGAGAAATTGGAAGATTTAGCAGAAAAACTGTCGATTGAGGATTCTGTAGAAACACTAGTTTTACCAACGGATATCACTGAAGAGAAGGAAGTTAAACAGATGGTCAGTAAAGCAGTAGATAAGTTCAACAAGTTGGATATGGTGGTGAACAATGCCGGAGTGATAAGATATGGAGACATCGAAGACCTCTCTACAGAATCTTACAAACTGATGATGGAGACGAATTGTGACGGAATGTTCTATTCCACTAGAGAAGCGCTTCCGCATCTTAGGAAAAGTGAAGGCAATCTGGTCTACATAGGTAGTTTCGATGCTGGCCATCCACGCTCGTTCAATCCAATCTACGCTGCCAGTAAATGGTGGACCAAGGGCTTTGCTCACAGTATCGAAAGTATCGTTGGAGAAGATGGGGTCGCGGTAACACTTATCAACCCATCAGAAGTGCGGACGAGCATAGAAGGAGAAGAGGGGGAGAGCTACAGAGAGAAATTCGATGAAGGGGAAGCGATCGAACCGGAGGAAGTGGCGGAAGCGGTATTTTTTGCCGTGGATAGGGAAAAACAAACGACCGCTAGTGAGATCAACCTATTCAGGAGAGACAAACTGAGCGATTTTTTCTGAATTTGCTGTAAGATCAGAAGGATCAGAAAACAGTCTTCCCTATTTTATCGTACATCCCTTTTTTTCTTTCAAAATAGTCGTCATCGCCAAAGTAGATGTCTTCATATCGTTCTATCGTTTCCTTATCGAGCAGCTTCTGAAGATCGCCCCAGATACCCTCTCTCATGTTCAGCTTGTCTAGATATATCTCTTCGACGCCCAATGATAATAAGGTATCCTTCAACCTTTCAAGATCTTCAATATCATCGTTTTTGTAGGGGAACAGCGGTCCTATGAAGGCCCAAACTCCCACCCCCTGGTCTTTGAGTCCTTTTATAGCAGAGAGTCTATCCGAAATCGGAGGAGCATCTGGTTCAAATCTCTTTCTGAAATCATCATCTAAAGAAGTGATGGTGAAGCCAACGTCTGCCTTCATATCTGAAAGGATATTCACATCTCTCTTTATGAGGTCAGATTTGGTCTGTATAATAGTTGGAAAGTCTTTCTGATTAAGTTGTTTTAGACATCTTCTAGTGAGCTTGTATTTCTCCTCAGCTTTCTGATATGGGTCTGTAACACTTCCTATCCTGATCGTGCCTTTTTCCTTCCTTTTCAGTTCGTCAGCCAAGACCTTTGGGATGTTCCTCTTAACGTCTACAAACTCTCCCCATGACCGCTCTTCTTTGGTGACGTAGGGCGAATAACAATACCTGCAACCGTGAGAGCACCCAGTATAAGGGTTCAATGAATAATCAGATTCAAGTTTAGAATCGGATAAGGCGCTCTTACAATTGGTTATATTCACCTCTACCTCTTCTATGTCGCGCTTTTCAAGATCTAATTCCAATGCCTATCATCTCCGAATTCGAAATCCTTTTCTTCCATATCATCGTCTTCTTTATTGCCATCCTCGATCACGAAGTCACTCAGCCTGGTCTGGAATAAAGAATCACGTAACACTTCGCTGTACTTTTTCCATGTATCTATCTTTATCTCCAGCCGGGTGGAAAGATGAAATAGAGCATCCTTCAATGAATCAAATGTTTTAGGTTCTCTCTTCAACGCATCCCTCACATGTTCTCTGACATTCCAGACCCCTACTGGCATTATGTATCCAGGGTGTGTCTCTCTCAATATTACCGCCCCAGCCTGTCTTTTTTCCCTTGAAAGTTTTTCCGCTATAGCCAGTCTTGCAGCGTAAAAACATCCTCCTATCTCGGCGTAGTCCGACCGTCCCTCGTACCTTTCATGACTAGATATTATAGCGATATCGTCCCCGTATGGATTCCAAGCAGTTTCTGGATACCAAGCTTCCACTAATTCATAGATCCAAGTTCTCGGAAGCATTAGTATCTCCCACCTGTTATCGAGTTCCCAGGTCTCGTAAACCCTGTACTCGTCGATGGGCCTGTAATCTTTGATCTCTTCTCTTAGGTTTTTCCCGATCGTATCGTCTACTGCCGTTATGCTCCACCTGGTAGGTACGAATTTTCTGTTTTCCTCCATACCGAAAGCTCCGACGCTGAAAGCTCTCTGGATCTTTGAAAGATAGACGTCTTTATCATACATGTTAAGAACGGCATTTGTGGCCTTCAGATCCGTGTCAAAGAATGCTTTGTCCAACCTGTTATCGAACTTTATGGTCCCAAGGTCAAGGCCGTCTAGAGGTCCAGAAGGTCCATAAGGTTGTACTGAATCCGAGACCTGTATCTTACCGCCCGGTTTCTTCTTAAAAAAAGCTTCTACCTCTGCGGGATCTTTCGAAAGAGCCATCTGCTGGGTAAGATCGACGATCTTGTCCCTCTCATCAAATTTGTCCACCCTAATCGAATGTTTACCCCTCACAAGTTGGGTCCTGTTCTCCACTATGTCGTCTATGTCTTTCCCGACCCATAATTCGGGCATATCTAATTCGGTTGTATCGCCGTGGAATGGCGGCACCAATGGTCCGACATCCACTTTGGGGTACCCATATCTGCCGACGAAAACTCCCGGAGGAGAAGATCCAGATATGTCTTTGTCGTCGACCATCGATTTAGAGTCCATACGATGGTAATACTTTACTACGACTGGACAGCGCTCCCTCCCGCATAGATTCTTAGTCCCGCGGCAGCGAGCACACAGCTGGTCGCTTTGAACAAAGTGTTCTTCGTCAGCAAGGTCTACGTTCATCCAATAATTACTATGCAGTGAAGACCTTTTAACTGTTTCGCCCTGCTGATTCAGGGTGAGATCGGACTGTCTTCCTTCACTTCAGTTTCTTCGATCTCTTCCCTTATCACTTCTCCGAGCGATTTGATACCTCTTTTTATCTCTTCCTCTGAGGAGTGCGTGAAATTGATCCTCATCGTGTTGTGTCCGCCGTCATCCACGAAGAATGCGTCGCCGACCACGTAGGCAACGTTTTCATCGACCGCTTTTTCGAACATGTCTCTCGTGTTCACGGGTTTTGGAAGTTTAGCCCACACGAACATCCCTCCATTGGGTCTGTTCCATTCTACTCCCTCTGGGAAATGTTCTTCCATCGCATCAAGCATCGTCAACCTTTTCTCGTTATAGAGCTCTTTGATATATTCAACGTGTTCGTCCATGACGCCCTCCGCAAGGTACTTGTAAGCCACGTGCTGTCCGAAGGGATTCGTACATAGGTCGGTAGCCTGTTTTGCGATGACCAATTTCTCTATCAACTCCTTGGGACCGGTAGTCCATGCGATCCTGAAGCCGGGAGCGAGTATCTTTGAGAAGGTTTCCAGTCTTATAACTCTGTCTTCGTCGTCGATGGAGATTAGATGGGGCTTTTCTTCCCCCTCGTATCTTAGATGTGAATAGGGTGAATCCTCTACTACCAAAAGGTCGTATTCAGAGGCGATCTCGAGTAATTCATGTCTTTTTTCTGCCGACATGGTAGCTCCAGAGGGGTTCTGGAACGTGAGAACTACATAGATGAACTTTGGGAGACTATCCCTCTCTTCAAGTTTCTTCAATTTTTTTCTCAGCAGGTTCATGTCCATGCCGTCTTCTCTGACTTTTACGGTCTCCATGTTGGCCTCGAAAGCTCTAAAGGCGCCGGTAGCTCCAAGATAAGTGGGAGAGCCGACCACGATGGTATCGTCTGGGTCTAGAAGGACCTTACTTAACAGGTCTAAAGCCTGCTGAGATCCGTGTGTGACCAATATATTCTCTTTATCTACATCCATCCCTCTTCCCTTCATCATCTTTGCAAGCTCCTCTCGAAGAGGATTTATTCCTTCTGTTGACCCATACTGGAGGGCCTTATCCGCCATATTGTCCAGAACATCGTTTATTATGTCTCTGGTAGCTTCTACAGGGAACGCTTCAGGGTTGGGTAGTCCTCCGGCAAAAGAGATTATATCTGGGTTCTGTATCAATTTCAACAATTCTCTTATCTCGGACCTCTTCATCTTTGAAGCCCTTTCAGAGAAGATTTCATCATATTTTACCATTTTATCATCCTTTTGGCATTTCCGCTATACCGTCTTTCATGATATGTTTTTCGGTGAGATTGTAGGTATTCTAAGAGTCCTAAGACATGGGTAAACGAGGTTAGATGGAGTGGAAAAAAAAGAGAAAAGAAGGAGTTTGCCTTTTAATAGTCGACTGTCCACTTAACTTCGCTATTTCCATCATTGTACAACCAGTAGCCTTTTCCAGGTTCGAATTGGAAGTTTGCTACATCTGCCGTGTAATTCAGATTGTTATCCTGGGACCCCTCGAAGTATCCTACTTGCGAAACTTCAGTTGGTATGTTGAGATTTGATCCGCTATCGCTCGAATTGATCGGCAGACCGACCATGTTCCATCCTGGTTGTAGATTAAGCGTGGAGCTCCCTGGTTCATCTCCAGTTATCGTCAAGATATCGTCTTGATTCATATTGATCCATACGCCCATGGTGTGGTTCCAAGTCTCAAGATCATTGTAATGATCTGCCCGACCGGGTACGTAAGTTCTCCATCTGTCATTTTTAGCTTCGTAGTACATCAATTTGTTGTAATTTCCAGTGATTCCATTATCTGGATCCTCTATTATACCAAGCAGAGAGGTATCATCGGATATAAGCGGGAAGGAAACAAAGTTCCAACCATCGGACTCTCCGCTGGCATATAGATCTATATCAAAAGTGGTCACGTTCTCAGAAAAGTTAGCTGTGATATCATAGTTACCTTTCATAGTCAATGTGGTGGAGTTGGCTTGGGTACTGTCTATATCTCCAGTATCTCCCGTCCATCCAACGAAGGTATAATTCAAATCGGCTACAGCTTCCAGATCGACCAGTTCGCCAGAAGGATAGCTAAAGATACCTTCACCGGGCTCTGTGACATTACCGCCCGCGGTTGAAGTGATATTCAAGTCATACAGGTCGATAGTGAATGTATCTGTGCTTTGATCAGTTGAAGTTGATCCGTTGGTATCCGTCACATCGGCTCTTACCAAACAGTTCTTACTCGTATCGTTCGGTACCGTCCAATCGTAGCTGTTAGGATCGCTGGTCCCGGTTAAGCTACTATCGATAACGTTCCAATTACTTCCGCTGTCATTCGAATAGTAGAGGTCTACGGTCAGATCGGTATTCGCGTCTTCACTGTCACTCATATTCCACCAGATGGTCTCCGTACTGTTGACTATGAAGTTTTCTCCTCCGTCAGGTCTAGTAAGATCAACGCTTGGCGCAGTGTTGTAACTTTCTCCAAAAGCCGGTTCGACATATGAATCCGTAGTCTCATGATCGAAACCGAAGTAGACTTTTGGTGTACTCGCCGAATACGATCTTATAAACATATGGTCTATATAGATGGTGTCAAGATTTGTATTTCCACCGGTATGGTCGGTATCGGTAGCCTTCACATACACTGTTCCGCTGGTAGAATCCGGTAAGCTGTAGGTCTGATAACTGTCATCGTCGCTCGTCTTAGTGACTGTAAACATATGATTGAAAGTCGATCCGTCGGTAGAATACGAGAAGTTGAAATCGTCATTCTCTGTGTTACTGGTATGGTGAGCTTCTGCATAGAAATCAACGGATTCACCAGGATAAGATGGGATATCGAAAGTCCACTCGTGTTCAAGTTTGCTCGTCTCTTCTCCGCCGCTTAAATGCATCCACACGTCGTCTATGGCTGGACCCCAGAGGGAGTTTATAGAATCGCTACCCCAGTGCCACCGTATCTGTACAGAACTACCTGCATAACTGGTCAAGTTGACGGTCACATTGGTCCATGTACCGTCAGCTAAAGCCCACCAAGCATCTTCTCCGCCGAGTGGATTATCATAACTCGAAGATATTGTGCCGTCATAACCCGAGTTAGCTGTGATATTCTGATAGGTCCCTCCATCCTGGCTCAGCTTTAGATTTAAACCGTCATAATTATCTTCGATATCCGTCCATAACCAAAATGAAAATGTGGCATTGTTCACGGAGGAGGGTATATCTACTGATGGAGTTTCAAGATAAGAACCTTCTTCGTTCACATAATCGCCGGTTATATTGACCGCGGCCACGTTAGAACCGCCGTGTGCAGAGGGGCCGCCCCCACTTGGAGAACCGACTCCCCAGCTATCATTTGTATTATCGAACCTATAATCCCATGGAGCGTGGGACCAGTCAGAAGGCAGTCCAGATTCGAATCCTTGGTCTATCACTGTAGTAGACCCTCCGAAACTTTCTTCGCTAATCTCCTCGTAGGTGTTATTTGAGGCATGGGTCGAAGTATGATCATTGATTACGGTTCCGGTTGTCGAAGTTTCGCCAGTCGTGACGTTATCGTCATATTGTGTAGATCCAGCAGAGATCGCTTCTACGACCAATTCAACGGTCAGGTTGTTGTCCGCTGGAACCGTTCCGCTGACCGTGTCGGACCAGTTGAACCGGTGATAGGAACCATAATCGGCTATGTTTTCATCGTCTGTTACCGTCTCGTGTATTACCGTATCGGAATCATCTTTCAACTTGGCCTTAAGGTATCCTTCCCAGCTACCGGTCTCAGAAGTGTAGCTGTAAGCGGAGAAGTTCCACTCTCCGTTTATGTCGGTATCGGAAGAAAATTGATCAGTACTCCAGTTGCCTAGACTGTAGTTTCCTGAAGACGGTATAGAGATAGCGACTTCTCCCGGATTCTCCTCTACGGGATACATGGACAAGCCAGTTTCTGTAGGTGTTTCTGCCTGGAAGTACCACCTATCGTCGATGTTGTTATCCACCGAGACGGGAGGTGTGATGTCAGAACCGGTGTTAGAGTCACTGTCGGTGGCAATGACCCTGATCTTATAATTTACGCCGTCAGAAACAGTCGTAGTATCCCAGGTATATGTACCGTCATTATTGTCGTTTCCATCTTCTAGAGTGGTCCAGCTCGTACCTCCATCCGGACTGTATTCGATCTTTATGTCCAATGTGGACCCGTCTTGAGAATCCAATGCTGACCATTCGATGTCATAGTTCCCCGACATTATCGTATTTTCGGTAGGTGCAGTGATATTTACAGAGGGCGCTCCTCCCGAGATAGAGAACACGTCGTCCGAGCTGTCTTTTACACTCAGCCCGGCATCATCATATGTTATGACACTTACCTTGTAATTATCTCCCTGCGGCACTGAATTGGTATCCCAGTCTAAGCTGGTCCCGGTGGTAGTATCGATATAGTTCCAAGACTTTCCACTGTTATTGCTGTAATATACGTCGGAGTAAGCTACCGCATTATCGTCGCTTGCATTCCAAGTGATCGTCACTGTTCCGCTCAACGTCTCTCCACCGTTCGGATACGTTACCTCATTTTTTGGTGCATGATTATTGCCAAGAAGCCAGGTTATAGATTGGTTCATGAACTGACCTCTTTCAGCGTCCGATTCATGATCCTGATAGGCATAAGAAACGTAGATGTCCCTGTAGGTACCGCTGTCATGCCTGATAACTGCAGGATCTCCAGTTCCATAATTTGCTGCGACAGTCCCCCCGCTGTTCGTTACCTCTTCTGGGTAGAACCCTCCTAGATTATCTACGAGGTTATCATTTATCCCATCCCCCACTGGGTCTCCGCCGACTCCTGTTAGCCCGAGTGGCGCCGTATCGACCTGATCTCCAACGTAGTCAAAATGCAGGTAATTGTTACAGAAATCTTGAAGATTGGTGGAGGACCACGAGGAATCGAAGGCGGCCCACCCGATATCCTGACCGATCATCATCAACTTACCGCCGTTATCTAGATATGGTCTCAATACGTTATCTACATCGCTGTCATTGAGAGGAGGATACCCGTCTGAAGTGTCCCAGACTACGGCCTTGTAATTTTCTAGATAACTTTGGGTTGGCTGACCCTCTTCAGGTACGTCCCAGATACTGTAGCGCCAGCCCTTTTTCTCCAGATCCTCTTTTTCATAATCTATCCAAGACATGCTCCCTGAGCTATCATCGACCAATAGAACATCGGCTCTAGGATTAGTTGTGAAACTGAGTATGTCCGTACTTGCCTTGTGGCCGACTCTATCCCAGGCTGAGATCCTGAAGTAATAAGTGGTGTTGATCTCAAGGTTTTTAACGTTCACTTTATGGGTACCGTTCTTAAATTCTGCATTTCTCGTCTTGTTGCCTAAAGTCTTCTTAGATCCATATTCGAACGTATAATTTGTATGATCGGCAGTCATCCAATTGATCTGTGCGGAGTTATCTAAAGCATTTACCGTGATATTCTCGATCGCCGGAAAAGACCCATCGATGTAGGCATTTGCTTCTAGAGTACCGTAGGTCGCATAGATCTGATCTCCGTCCGCCACGTGAAGTACCCCACTTGAGTCAGTAGTGGACAACTCGATAGATCCAGTGAAGACGTTACTGCCCGCTTCCGATAATGTAACTGTCTCGGAATCTCCTCTATCACTGCTAACGGTCACATCGACAGAGGTGGATTCATCCAGATCTTCCACTCTGATCGAGGCAGTTCCGTTTTCACCGTACACGTTCCTATCGAAGGAGACCTTTCCCGTGTTGGTACCTAGGTCGCCGGTGACTGTCATTGCGAAGGGCTGAGCTACCGGGCAGTTGTATCCGACGGTCTCTATAGTCCAGGTACCTGTCTGAGGGCTGTCTACCCATACTTCCTCGACGGGATTTAGATCGTCGTAGGTCGAGGGGTTTTCCACGGAGAAAGCAGAGCCAACGCTTCCACTGAATTTGTTACCGTGATACGTTGTCCCGTCAGGTGCCGTTACCTTTAAATTTAGATCGTTGACCAAGTTCGGTTGCACTCCCGGAGTACCCGGATAGTCGGACCACGCCAGCGAGATCTTCAGATCTTCAGAATTTGAACTGACATCTATATCTCTCTTCCAGGTCTCCCCGGTCGTCAGGCCCCTTTCCTTGTCTAACCCGTTATCGTATACGAACAGATCTCTAGCATCACCAGAGAAAAAGAGTGAATTATTAAGATGTACTCTGCCGAAACCCTGGTCGTTGTTTGGAAAATCCATACCATCATAATTATGATCGGAAGATCCACTGCCGGTGGCTTGATCGGCGGAATTGACCGCTACCGACTTCATCAGTGCGCCAGAAGGGATAAAAGCGTTTTCGGAAACCTGTGAACCGGTAGGATACCACCCTTCAGTGAAGTACTGCCTGACCAACCCCATCGCTCCGGCTAGATTAGGACAAGCCATGGAGGTCCCCTGCATGGATGTTATACCACTATTATCAGTTGTCAAGTCCCCATCGCTGTCGGCAGAGTCTATTGCAACCCCAGGAGAAACAACGGTTGGTTTGAGTCTACCGTCGTCGGTAGGTCCCCTCGATGAAAAACTAGCTATATCTTCTAGGGTCTCGCCTCCACCTCCAAATCCATCATCACCTAATGCTCCAACACTTATCGCGCTCTTTGCGGTCGCGGGTTCACCTACCGTGTTTGCACTTGATCCGTCATTACCATTGGCAAAAAGCACCAAGAAAGAAGGGTTATCCCACATGAAATTGTCGACGTTCTTCGCGTGTGCGGAATAAGAGCTTGATGTACTCCCCCATGAATTACTGGCAAAATATGCTCCGTCATTTTGATGCCAACTGAATAAGTAATTTAGATCTGATGGGATCGCAAGAGAGTCTCCGTCTCCACCTATATCTACGAAACTCAGTTTTGCTCTTGGAGCGTTCCCATTGTAATCTGCAGCGGTACTTGAATAAGGTGTAGCATTTCCAGCTATGCTCCCAGCCACATGAGTTCCGTGGCCTGAGCTGTCTAGGTCGTGATCGTCTTCATAGGTCCAATAGTGAACTATCTTACGGTGGTTTGGATCTGGACTTGGAAGATTGTCTAGATCGTAATTCTTTGGATCGTCTTTCTT
>JAGXLI010000034.1:0-6199 GCA_018334755.1 Thermoplasmatota archaeon | reverse complement strand
CCTTTGGGTAAAGAGACAACGGCAAACTCTTCATAATCTTCGATTATCTCTCCATCTAGCCTTTTTAACAGCCTATCTACGGAATCTCCAGTTTCAAAGAGTACATATTCTTCAGTTCCTTTCTTTTCTTCCCCAGTAGCTGAATCAAAAAAGTATTGAGCGGTGGGGACCACTAGCATCGCTGTGATGACTACAACCAGAAGGGCTTTCAAAACACGCTTTTTCTCCTGCATAAAAATGGACCTCGGATTGAAAACGAATACAAATCCCCTCATATATAATCCTTGGGAGTCTTTATTCGGGAATTCTATCAAAAAAGGAAGTTATGTGATTCAACTCAAGGCAGAACTATCCCCTATCACTTTTTTTCTCCATCATCTCAATTTGTATACCATGAATGAAAGTCCAGCTACGATGATATTGCTAAGGACCAGCCCAGGCACCGCTAGAGTTCCAACTCAGAACGAAGGCAAATATGAAGATCAACGGCAGCCTAAAGGCCCATAACCTGGCTATACTTAAGATCATCTCTTGACCCGTATGGCCAGACCCGGAAAGTATACCAGAGACCCCGTTGAAGACCGCGAAGAAAGGTCCGCCGATGGCTAGGAATTCGGCCCCTTATTTTGATCACTTCGGTCTTCCCTGGAACGAATATACTTATCAAACTGTAACGGAAGAGAAAAAGGAAAAATGAGATCACGGCCATCAGCAAAGCTATCAGACCTAGTCTTTTTTAGGGCGTCCCATTTTTTTCTTAGGGTTTTATATCCTCTGAGCAGCCCAGAAATTGGACTTGGGGCCACCCTCCATAGCTTTTTGTGGGCATCCCTCTTTCGATCCTCTATTGGTCTATCAATATACTTATCTTTTATTCATCCTCATCATACTTCTCAATTTCATCCCCAGTATCATACATCGGTGGAGAAGAAGTCGGTTTATCTTCGATAACCTTTTCTTTCCACCATCCCATCTTGTAGACTACCAAAGCAACGCCGGAAGCTATCACGTTACTCAATGCCATGCCCAGCCAGACTCCGTTGGCATGCAGACTCAAATATATCCCAAACAGGAATACCAGAGGAAGTCGAAGCCCCCAAAGTCTGCTGAGACTCAGGGCCATCTGTTGTTTGGTGTGACCTGAACCGCCCAGGATGGAAGTGACTCCTCTAAAGACTCCGAAGAAAGGCATCGCTAGAGCGAAGATCATCAAAAAGTCTCCACCGGCTTCGATCACCTCCTCGTTACCCGGCATGAATACTCCTATGACGACATTCCGTAGGGCAAAGATCGTCACCGCGAATAACATCATCAGGATCACGATCGCCCAGATACCCTTCTTGGTGACTTCTTCCGCCCTCTCTTCGTCGTCGGCACCTAAACTCTGACCGACCATCGTGCTCATAGCCATGGCCAAACCGCCCATGACCAAAAACGTGATGTTCAGTATCCTGTTACCGACACCGTAAGCGGCGCCGGCGACCTCGGGATTCGGCAGTCTATAGATGATCGCCCACAGTATGATGAAGCCTATCGAGCTTCCGAATCTACCTAGGGAGGCCGGTATACCTATATCTAGGAACTTTTTGATCTTTGCAAGGTCCGGCTTCAGATAGGACAGCTTCAACTCGAGACCTAATTTCCCGCTGAAGAGCAAATACATACCGAGGATAGTTCCGATACCTCTCGTGGAAACGGTTGCTATCGCGGCTCCCCTGATCCCCAGCATAGGTAGGGGACCGACTCCGAATATGAGCAGAGGATCAACGACCATATTCAAACCTACTGAGACCGCAGTTATCTTCATCGGAGTTATCGTGTCGCCCCATCCCCTCAATACGAATGTGAAAGCAAAGAATAAAAACATGAACGGCAGACCCAAAAATATGATCTGAAGGTACATGGTCCCATAATGGGCTAATTGTGGGGCGGATTCACCGGTACCGGTCAAGATGTCCAACATCGTCGGCGTTGCGAAGTACCCTATGATTCCAACCACGATGGAAAAAACGATAGCTATGAGATACAGTTGGCCGGCATCTCTTTCCGCCTCCTCAAAGTCTCTCGAGCCGGTATGCTGGGAAACCAAAGCTAGAGCCGCGACCCCGAATCCGATCCCTAATGACATCATCATGAAGACGAATGTCCAGGCCTGTCCTACCGCCGTAACGGATAAACGGGCTGCTTCTTTATCGGGAAGATGACCCAACCAAAAGGTATCTACCAAATTGTACAGAGTCCTCAAAAAGGTAGCGACCATCATCGGCCAGCCGAGTTTGAACATAACAGAAATTACGCTGCCTTCCAGCATCTCATCTTTTCCTGGACGTTTCATCCTGGTTTTTAGAAAAGGATAGAGTCCTTCCTCCTTTATGTTCGATCTCGCTGATCTTAGTTTCCCTGGAAAGCTTTTTACCAGGGCAAATATCCATGTTATGAAATGGAGTGGGCCTTTATTCCCCATCGATTTACCCTTATTGCCTTTAAACCATTATAGGGTATAAAAGTTTTTGCATCAGGATGCAAGCGTTTAGATGACATGATAACGCTAATAGACCAGTCAAAAACTCAGAAAAATAATATAAACTATCGCCGCTCTAACCTTTACAGGAGGAAAAATATGACATATTTATTTTCGATCGATATCGAAGGTATTTCAGGCGTGGTTTCTGGGCCACAATGCAAGATGGATTCGAAAGAGTATGATAGAGCTCAGGAGCTGATGACTAAAGAAGCCGATTCAGCGGCAAAGGGAGCTTTCGAAGCGGGAGCCGAACACGTTTACGTGACCGACGGCCATGGAAAGATGAGGAACATAGTCATCGAAGATCTAGACGAAAGAGTCGAACTCTTCAGCGGTAGGCCAAAACTACTCTCCCAGATGCAGGGCTTGGATGAAGAACTCGACGGCGTTGGTTACGTGGGCTATCACAGCTCGGCTCACAGTCAGGGTACGCTTTCACACACCTATTCCGGCGCGGTAGTGGACAAGCTCATGATAGGAGACGTGATGGCAAGCGAGTTCGCCATGAATTCTTTTCTAGCCGGTAAATACGACGTTCCGATTTTCTTCTTAGCCGGTGATGACGAGATCATCCGTGAAGCCAAGGAGCTCTACCCAAAAATTCCTCACGTACGGACCAAAAAAGCCACGGGTAGATACAGCGCCAAGTGCAGACATCCAAAGGTTGTGAGAGAAGAGATCAAAGAAAAGGTAGAAGAAGCTATAGAGAACGATAGAGGAAAGATAATAGAACCTGAAGAAACACTTTTCCACGTCTGGTTCAAAGATGCCGGTAAGCTCGACAACCTGGAACTGCTTCCATCGGTGGAAAGAACCGGGCCTAAGGAGTTCATCATAGATACCGGGGATATCGAGACGAATTACAAAGTCTTCCGGGCGTGCACGATGTTGGCTACTGTGGATTCACAATAACGTTCGATTCCAAAATGATAAATACAAAACTTTTAATCCGGTACCGATGGAACTGAAAAACCAGCACCGCCTGAAAGACAAAGAGGTGGAGAAGTACCACGAAGAGCTGCGATCAAAACTCGGAGACTCTCCGTTCGGCAAGGAAGAAAAGGTAGACGTTGCGGACTGCAACGATAGAAAAGTCGTCCTGCTCGATAAGGAACCGCTGGCAACTTTTTTTGAAGACACGGTATTCCCAACGATCGACGGTCTCCTGAGTATGGAAGCCACTAAGAGATACGTCACCGTGGACATGGGCGCTGTCAAGTTCGTCTACAACGGCGCCGATATAATGGCTCCGGGAATAGTGGATGCCGACGAGAGCATAGAAGAGGATGACCTGGTGTGGGTGAGAGAGGTGGAGCACGAAAAGCCCTTAGCGGTTGGTAGAGCCATTACTAATGGTAAAGAGATGATCGAATCTCAAGAGGGAAAAGTGGTCAAAAGTTTACACCACGTCGGGGATGAAATCTTCGAGTAATGAAGATCAGAGATTTTCTTTCAGTTCGTCTATTATCTTTACAGGAGATGGATTTTTTCCTCTCAAAAGTGCCAGATAGATGCTGATGTAGTCGCCCAAGTAGACCAGCGAGAGTATTCTAGCCAGTTGGGTGTCCGCTTCGGTCCATATCTCTATCATGTCTTCAACTTCCCCCTCGAAGACCAATTCTTTGGTCAGCTCTATCCGTCTGTTGATCTTCTCCGCTTCCTTTTCATCCCTCAAAAGGATCGGTATGAACTGAGAAGTATTATCGTCCCCTTTCCATCCCACGACTTCGTTGTGGTTCATCTCGGGGAAGGCACCGAACCAAGATAGAATTTCGGCGTTTTCATTGAACTGGGTATGCCATCTATTCGCAACAGCATTATAGATCGAATGACCGTAGATTATCGGGACCTTACCTTTGATCCTCTTGGCCAGCTTTTTGGCCCTATTTTCTTCAGTAGGCACGTCCATCTTGATCTCGTCCCTCAGTTCCTTCAACTCGGAGACAGCATCCAGGATGGCTACGTCCGAATCGTATATGAGCAATTCTGATAGTAATTGTAATACTGGTATGAACAAAAATGCAAAGGCCCCTCTGGGAGGATACCCTTCAGGAGCCTTGATGAAAACGATCCCTTTCTCCTCACAGATCTCTTTCAGCTCGCCGTCGGAGCTTATCGCGACGACTTTAGCATCTTCTTCTAGACCCTCTCTCGCTGCGCTCAGCGTTTCCTCGGTATTACCGGAATATGAAACTACGAACAGCAGGGTGTCTTTATCCACTGAAGAAGGAAGATTATAATCCCTGTTAACGGAGATAGGTATGGAGATACGATTTGAGAGGAAACTCTTCAGTGTATCTCCCACTATAGCGGAACCTCCCATTCCCGTGACCACGATGTTCTCGGGTTGAAACGGTAAAAGATTGTATTCGGAGCCCGCCACCACTTCTTCGATCTGATCGGGGAACTCCTCTAGGACCTGTAACATGTCTTGACTGTCTAACTCTTTCATCTTTTCAGGGTCATCGAGCATCGTTTCACTGCTATCCTAATTTGAATCGGGGATAAATAAATTATCCTGTTCCGTGCTCAGTTTGGATTTTCATTTCATAAAGGTTTGTCGGATTCTTCTGGCCGTTTTCCGAATAGCTTCCCACCCAAGTATCCTAAAAATGCAGGGATCATCCTAGCAAAGTACCAGGGCGTGATCTGATGATCCAACATCTCCCCGGGTGAATAGTTGCTCCACAGCTTCCCGTGTTTCATCGTCAACTGCTTTCTTCCGAATCCGTTCCAGAACGCCTGTTTGAAAAAGCCGAAAAAACTACCTCTAGTCCTGTGATAAACGATAGCATCTTCATTATGACCGATGGTGGCTCCAGCCTCTACGGCTCTTAGGTTCAGATCTATATCCTCGGCGGTCTGGAACCAGGGGTCGAATCCATCGATCTTCTCAAATAATGCTTTGTCATAAAGCAGATTACAGCTGGGATATGTGATGTCGTATCCTTTATGGAAGAGTTCTACTCTTTCGAGTTCTTCAAAACCGTGGTAACCTATCTGTATGGTCTTTCCCGCGACGACGTCGTACTTTTTCGCGCTTTTCCTAATCTCCTCCGCCCAGAAGGGATTCACTATTTCATCTCCGTCTATGAATGCAACGAGATCACCGTTCGCCTTCTCGACGCCAAAATTTCTCGCCTTCCCCCTGGTCCCTCCATGGATGTAAAGTTTGATGAATTCATATCTCTCCGAATATTCCTTCACTATCTCCTGGGTCCTATCTTCACTGTTCGCATCGACGATTATCACTTCTATCGGCTGCTCCTGGACTACTAGACTGTCCAGAAGGTCGGGCATATCGCGTTCTTCGTTCTTCACTGTTATTATTATGCTGATCATCATCTTTATCAGAACCAAATTCAGCTCACTCTTTAATATATAATGGTAGTATTTAAATCAACTCCTTTGATGTTAGAATACTTTTCTTCCACAAATTAAATATTGTTTATTATCTATTCGATAGATATGTTCACACAAGAAGATGGTGAGGTCGCCGTAAAGATGGCTCGTAAGGCGATAGAATGCGAAGTCAGAAACCAAGAGATGCCAGAGATAGATCACCCGGAAAAGTTTGAAAAGAAGATGGGCGCCTTTGTCACTATTAATAAGCACCCGGCGGAGGATCTAAGAGGTTGTATAGGATATCCCGAGCCAACGTATCCCCTGAACCCC
>JAGXLI010000002.1:61740-65696 GCA_018334755.1 Thermoplasmatota archaeon | reverse complement strand
GCGGGAGTAGCCGAGCTAGGTCAAAGGCGCTAGACTCAAGATCTAGTCCTATAGGGGTCCGAGGGTTCGAATCCCTCCTCCCGCATTCAATTACCTTTCCGAGTGTAGCGAGGAAAGTGATTGAAAAGAAGGAATCTATGATTCCTACGCATTTTTTTCACAAAAAATGCACTAAAAACACTGTAGAACCATCTATGATAGCCCTTAACAAAATCATTTTCACCTCTTCTCTATCAAGCGATCAGCTCAATATAGATTCCAAAAGCATATATACTCTAAAAAGGGATTACACGTGTACCAAAATAATAGATGGTGATCGATATCCCGAACGTAAAAAAACTGAAGGAAAGAGAGGATATATCTGGGATCAACCAGGCTTTACGAGATCCTGACAGGTATATAAGAAAAGAAGCTACTGAGGCGGTATGTGACCTTGCCGATAAGGGAATTTATGAGGAATCATCTATCGAACCGCTGAACCAATCTCTGGAAGACGAGGATGAGGACGTCAGATGGAATGCCGCTGAAGCGCTTTACAAGCTGGCGGAAAACGAGGTTTACGACCCCTCGTCCGTCGATCCCCTCATCGAGCTTTTAGATGATAATAATGAATACGTACTCTGGAACAGCGCCCGGGCCCTTCGCGCTCTAGCAGAGAAGGGTGTATATGATTCCAGGGCAATAGAAAGATTGAACAGATTGCTGGAAAATAAGGATGAATACGTACGCTGGAACTCTGCCCGAGCTCTCGAAGAGCTTGCTGAACAGGGAGTATGTGATCCCTCCACTCTAGATCAACTGTGGGGTATATTAGATGACCCGGACGAAGACGTGCGAAATGCCGCCGTTTATACGTTACGCTCACTCGCCAAACAGGAGATAATGGACGACCGTTCTGTAGACGAGTTGGTCGATCTGCTTGATGATACCGATTCAGACGTTAGGTGGAACGCAGCGAAGGCGATAGAGGACCTGGCAGAAAGAGATATAGATGTATCATCTACCATCGAACCTCTGAATGAGCTGTTAAGAGATGTCGATAAAGGCGTCCGAGAGGCAGCAGCTTCCACACTGAAGACCTTGTCCACTCATGGGATCTACAGCAAGGCAACGATAGATAGCCTGAACGAGATGTTGGAAGACTCTGACATCGACCTGCAGTTATTCGCGGCAGAAAAACTTGGGGAATTATCCGAGAGTGGATTGATGTATAAGTCATCTATCGAGCCGCTGAGCTCGGCTCTCCAGTCCTCAGAAGAGCAGCTCAGACAAAAATCGGCCGACGCGCTGCTCTCCTTATCACAGAAGGGCATCGAGGTATCTTCTGCTACAGAATCGCTGAACAAGGCACTTCAAGATGATAATGATGACGTGAAGATGAGCGCGGCCATGACTGTCAAAAAGCTTGCAGCTAGAGGAATATATACGGGACAATCCCTAGATCACCTTCAAAAACTACTGGATGATCCAAACCACAGAGTTAGAGAAAAGGCTATCGAAGCCATAGAGACTTTTACCATCGAAAATGCCGGGGACGAATCAGTATTGGAAGCAGTGATGGATACTCTATCGGACCAGAATACAAACGTGAGGATATCGGCAGTCTCGACTCTCAAGCATCTAGCCGAGCAGGGTATCACTGATGATAGAGCTATCGATCTTATAAATGAGAACTGCTTGGATGCAGAAGATGAAGATCTGAGGGAAAGGGCCACTTTGACACTCTACGTTCTGGTCGAGCAGGGAATATACCAGAAAGACACGATAGATTATCTGGAAGGCCTAAAAGACGATCCCGATAAAGGAGTGCGAAGAAAAGCTACCCGCTTGATAAATATGATCGAGAACCAGAGATGAAATATCTCTTCTTTTTTCTAATTTTATCTCTAGTCAATATACTCAATAGGATCTTCTAGTCCGGCTTCTTCAAAACCCTTCAACCTTAATTTACAGGAGTCGCATCGACCGCAGGCCTTCTCTTCACCTTCATAGCAGCTCCAGGTGAGGTGAAGCGGAACACCTATCTCGTCCGCCTTCTCTACTATCTCTCCTTTCGTCATGTCGATCAGAGGATATTTCAGCTCTATCGGGTTTCCCTCCACACCTCTTTTCGTACCATCTCTAGCCATGTTCTCGAAAGATTCGTAGAATTCTGGTCTGCAGTCCGGGTAACCGCTGTAATCCCTAGCGTTTGCTCCTATGTAGACCGCGTCGGCATCGATACTCTCAGCGTAAGACAAGCCGTAAGATAACAATATTATGTTTCTCGCAGGTACGTAAGTTGAGGGTATATCTTCACCGATATCTTCCTCTAGATTTTGAGGGATCTCTTCACCCCCCTCCAGTAAAGAAGAACGTCCAATCTCAGCTAGGGGGATATCCAGTATCTTGTGCTCCTCCACGGAGTAATGTTCTGCCAATTTTTTCGCGCTCTCGATCTCTTTGTCGTGTTTCTGCCCGTAGAGGAACGTCAGCGCGTACAACTCTTCGTGCTCATTGTCTGCTATACCCAAGGTGGTGGAAGAGTCCAATCCACCGGAGAGTAATATCACTGCCTTACTCATCCAGTTCCCTCCTTGCCCATGCGCCCTGACCGCGCGATTCATCAACGCCGATCTCGACCGCTTTTATGTTATCCGGGAATCTCATCTCTTCGATTATCTTTTCAAGTATGTACTTGGCTAGGTATTCTGCAGTCGTCCTTTCAAGGTCCATGATTATCGAGTCCGTCTTGGGAAATATGTACCTGTCTTCTTCGATCTCGAACAGTACCTCATCTTCTTTGATATTGACATTTTCGGATCCGGCGGGGATCAGCACGCCGTGATCGAATCTTTCAGCGATCTCTTTCAGCTTGGTCTTTATGGGAACAAAGTCGTAAACGACGCCTTTTCCTTTGGGTTCCCCTTCGATCCTCAAATGTATGGCGTAGTTGTGCCCGTGCATACGTCCGCATTTTTCGTGCCCTGGCAGTATATGACAGGCCGAAAACGTGATCGATTTCTCCCAACCATCGAGTTCTAATCTTATCGAGTTCATAGAAGGGTAAAGTGTAAGGGAGTGATTTTAAAATTTTCTATAAGGGGAAATTAAAAATAGCAAGCAGTCCTAACGGAAAACATGGCAGTGGAAGAAGGAGATTATGTCGAGGTCGATTATACTGGTAAACTGACAGACGGGACCGTCTTCGATTCTTCGATAGAAGAGATCGCGAAGGAGTCGGATGCCTATGACGAGGAACGAGAATACGCTCCGATAGGCTTCACGGTAGGAGAAGGTAAACTGATACCTGGATTCGAGAAAGGCGTCATCGGGATGGAAGAGAATGAGGAGAAAGAAGTCGAGATTCCTCCTGAGGAAGCCTACGGTGAATCGGGAGAGCACCCCTTGGCCGGTAAGACCCTGATATTCGAACTCGAAGTCAAAAAGATAGGCTAAAAAGCCGGAGTGAAAAAATATTAGCTCTGCGTCCTTTCAATTATCTTTAGAACCACCGCTTTTTCTGTACTCAAGGAGCGCTGTTGCTGCGCCGTAAGTGATAACAAACATCAGATTAAATGCTATTTGCCTCACCTAGGAGAATACTACCCGGCATCAGGTCCCGGTTCTAATATACGGGCCCTAGGCAAAAATTCGAAAATTGTGAAACGGCCTTTAAATAGGTTCTACTTCTATCTAGAGATGGATGTGAGAATGATGATTAGTGGAAAGACACTGAAAGCTTTAAGCGTGGTCTTGATGTCGATGCTTTTGCTCACCTCGGTGATGGTTGTAGCGGGCTCGACTCCAGGATCGTTCGAAGGCGATGAAGAAAAGAAAGATCTAACCGATGACGAAGCAGGACAGATAGAAGAGGATGATGACTCAGCAGATGATGAAGACGAGGAAGGAGACGATACGGCAGATGATGAAGAAGAGGATAACTCAACAGATGATGACGAGGAGGACGACGAAGA
>JAGXLI010000002.1:0-61700 GCA_018334755.1 Thermoplasmatota archaeon | reverse complement strand
GATGATGACGAAGATGATGAAGACGAGCGGATCGGCAGATTCGAAAACGGGACGCAGGGAAGGTTCGTCTCTTTTGAAGTCGAAAACAGCGAGATAAACAACCATACTTATACCGGCGTTAACGAGACCGTACGGAATTTCGAAAAGATAACCATCGGAAATTTCTCAATCGACGAGATGGACGTGGATGATCATGAAATCGAGATCGAAGGTGATGAAGAAGGAGATGACGTAGAACTTGTTTTCTATGACATGGCGAATTCACTCTTCAAGATAGACCTAGAGTTGGAAGAAGGGACCAAAAATATCAGCTTCGAGCTGGGCGATCTTGAAGTTTCGGAGACGGAAATGACTCAAGAAAAACAGTCGATCGTGAATCTCACATACAGCGATTTCAAGGCACAGCTCATCTCAAGGACCGAAGGCGAGGAAGACGAGGAAGAGGAGACCTCGCTCGGACTCCAAAAAGACGGCCGATACCTGAATTACTCGGCAAAAGGAGATGGCGACGCGATGCTGGTCTTCAGGATGATCGAGGGAAAGAAAGAGATAGGTGGTGAAGGAACTGGAGGTGCAGAAGGAAGAAGCGCCTCTGAGATGATCAGTAAAGGCATAGCTGAAGGTGAGATCGGAGGCGAAGTCAGTATAGAAAAAAGTGGAAACGGTTACAAGCAGGCTTCTGTATCTTACACCAGGATGAACCTGATGAGTCGAGTGGAGGATAACGACAGAGTGAGGATAATGGTCTCCTCTAAAAAACTAGGAGATCAAGGTAAGATAGTTATCGCCGATATATCATCCAACATGGTAGATGTCTCCTCCACGGACGAATTGGATGTGAAATTGGACGATAAAGACCTCTCACTAGCGGAAGATTACCATGATCTTTTGGATACCTCGGACGGTTCAGAATATATGCTTCTGAGGGGACAGGATAATCTCCAGCTACTGATCATGGTGCCTCATTTCTCTACACACCTTATCACCATCGAGCAGGGTCTAGACTCGATCAATGATGTTGTAGGTGATTGGATGTTCTACGTTCCTACGGTCCTGATATCTACTGGATTCATCGCACTGAGTGTTCTCTACAAGGGACGGTCTGGGAAAAAGGAACCTAAAGGGGTCTATCAAAAGTTGATGAAAAAGATCAAAAAAGGCAAACAGAAGAAACAGAACAATTAATAACAATTTCCTTTTTATTTATCTAAGAGGTTAACATGAATCTAATAACCATCGACATGGTATATAATGTAGCATCCGCTCTACTGACCGTTCTGGCCTTTGCTCTCACACTCCTTGGTATCCTGGCTTATAGACGCAGTAAGGAGAAAAGTATGGCCTTTATCACCTTCGCCTTTTTCTTGTTTTTTCTTAAAGGCCTTTGGTTGAGTTATCGTCTGTTCACTTCAGCCAATTGGAGGGTTTTCTGGGCTCCGGTTTTGATAATGGACACGATCATACTGATAACCTTCTATATATCGGCCTTCAAGAGGTAAATAGATGTCAGGCTCAGAAAGCTCCATAGAGAAGAGAAGAAGATTGTACCGGATTATCAAAGAGTATCCCGGTCTACACATGAGGGAGATAGACAGGCGGAGTGAAATGAGCCTGAACGCGGTAAAATTTCACCTCGAAAGGTTGAAAAGACATGACCTGGTCGAGGAAAAGAAAAAGGAGGGGTATAACAGGTACTATCCGAAGAAAGAGAAACTGGTCAAGGATGAAGACCAGGAGATTTTGTCTGTCTTGAGAAAAGAAAAACCTTTGAAAGTGACCGTATATCTATTAAATCAGGGAAACGGTGCAGGCCACAAAGAGATGAGCGAGGAGTTGGACCTACCTCCGTCCACTCTTTCCTATCATCTCAAGCAGATGGTCAAAAAAGATATATTGGAAAAGAGAGAAGGCCTTTACTGGCTTTCAGAGCCGGAAAAGGTCTCTCAGATCCTGATGGAATATGAACCTCCTGAAGATATGGTCCAGGGCTTCATCCAGATGTGGGAAGATTTTTTTCTATAGACTTTATCAATCGACGGTTCACAGCTCTTTTCTTAGGGCTTTCAAACGCTTTTTCGTGTTAGGATACATATCTATGGTCTCCCACTCGATGTTCTCCGCTAAGGGCTCTGATAATTCAGCAACTCTGCTGTAAACTCCGGCCATCTCTTTCTTTGAAGTGTTCCTCGGGTCGGCCATGGCGGCCACGTGGAAGTCAATGTTTTCTTTCCAGAGGTGATGCAGGGCTCTGTACGGAAGTTCGAAGAATTTCTTAGATGCGCCGGTATTCTCCTCCCACTTTTCAGGTTCACCTGATTTCAGGGAGACCCTGACATATAAAGTTTCGAACTTTGAGATCTCTTTTACATACTCTCTGTCATCGCCGAACAGTACGCCGTTGGTCTCCAAGATGAACGTGTCTATGACACTTGATCTTTCGATTTCTTCAAGCACTTTCAAAAAATGTTTCTTACATAAAGTGGGTTCTCCTCCCGATATTCTAGCTTTAGAAATCCCGCTCTTTTCCGCCACGTCTTCAAGGTTCTTTACAACTTCACTGCTGGAATAAAGTTCGCCGTACTCCTCCGGATGATCTCTTCCGGGCCCAACCCAGCAGAAATAGCATCTCAGGTTGCATCCTATGGTGTAGCCGGTCGCTATCCCTCCGTAGACCCCGACCTTGTAGAAATCCTTATATTTTCTGGAATCATCGCTACATACGATCTTCCTTGTCTTTTCGGTCAGTACGAGGGGATCGAACGACTCAAAGCCGGGTTTCAATTCTCTTTGATAGCTCACGTTATACAATCCGCAAAAAACGGTAATAATATTTCGGTCGATCGGGAGGAAAAACCTCAACTATTTTATCTCACCTATTTCTTCATTAGACAGGATAAACATGTCTGAAAGATCGGAAGTTCATCTTGATTTCATAGACGGCGAGTGGGTTGAGTCAGAAGGAGGAGAGACATTTGAAGTCAGGGACCCAGCGGATGTAGAGAAGATAAGAGGGCGTTTTCAGAGTTCTACTCAAGGAGATGTTGACAGGGCGGTAGACGCGGCAGTCGAAGCTCGATCTAAGTGGAAAAACACGCCGGGGCCAGAATGCGGAAAGATACTGAGAAAGACGGGAGAATTGATGGCCGAGAGCAAGGAGGAACTGACAAAGATTTTGACTATAGAAGAGGGAAAGACGCTGAGCGAGGCCGGGGGCGAGGTCCAAAGATCGATAGATATCTTTTATTATTACGCGGAGAAGGCGAGGGAACTGAAGGGCGAAATGAAAGCGTCGTCGAAAAAGGACAGAGATATTTACACCCTTAAAGAGCCTCTTGGAGTCGTAGGTCTTATCACGCCCTGGAACTATCCGAGCGCCATACCCGCCTGGAAACTGGCGCCGGCCTTGGCAGCGGGCAATTCCGCTATTATCAAACCGGCCTCTTTGGCTCCGCATTCCTGCAAGAAGATAATCGAATGTTTGGAAAAAGCCGGTATTCCAGATGGAGTCGTGAACTTTGTGACCGGTTCCGGCTCGGAAGTTGGTGAGGCTGTCGTGACTCATAAAGAAATCGACGCGGTCTCGTTCACCGGCAGCAGAGAAGTGGGTCAATCCGTCTATCAAAAAGCTTCTGAGGATGGTAAGAGAGTACAGACAGAGATGGGCGGTAAGAATCCCACGCTCGTTATGGAAGACGCGGAAATAGAAAAAGCTGTGAACATGATCTCGAACGGCGCTTTCGGCGTCACGGGACAGGCCTGTACTGCAACCTCACGCGCGCTCGTTCATAAAGATATATATGATAAGTTCGTAGAGAAGATGAAAGAAAAGGCTAGATCGATCGAAGTGGGACCCGGAGTGAAGGACACAAACATGGGTCCACAGGTCAGCGAGGGCCAATTAGAAGGCACGTTAAATCACATCGAATCGGGTAAAAAAGAAGGCGCTAAACTGGTCTGCGGGGGTAACAAATTGAAAGGTGGAGAGTACTCAGACGGTCATTACGTCGAACCGACGGTCTTTAAAGACGTAAGACCGGAGATGAAGATAGCCCAGGAAGAGATATTCGGGCCCGTCCTATCTATAATAAAGGTGAATGATTATGAAGAAGCGGTTCAGGTCGCTAATTATATCGATTATGGTCTCTCGGCCAGTATAGTCACGGAAGACCTCTCCAAAGCTCACCGCTTTATCGAGGATATAGAGTCCGGCGTGGCAAAAGTTAACGAGAAGACGACTGGTCTGGAACTTCACGTGCCTTTCGGCGGCTTCAAGGATTCTTCCAGCGAGACCTGGAGAGAACAGGGAGACGCCGGCTTGGACTTTTACACGATAAGTAAAACGGTCTATCTCAATTACTGAACATGAACGGATACCTGCAGGAGCTGGAGGATTGCGAACTCTGTGAGTGGAGATGTGGAGTGAACAGATTGGAGGGCGAGAAGGGCGTCTGCATGCTCGGAAGGCCTAAAGTTGCTTCTACAACATTACATCCGGCACCTCCGCAGAGCTATACCGTATTCATGGCAGGTTGTAACTACAGGTGCCTCAACTGTCAGAACTGGACTATCGCTCATCATCCCGAGCAGGATCCAAGTATAAGAGGCTACGTTGACCCGAAAGTTTTGGCGGAGGAAGCAGTGAACAAAATAAAGTCCAAAAGAGGAAAAGCTATAGGTGCGGATAGGATATTTTTCAGCGGCGGCTCTCCCATCCCGAGTTTACCGTACATAGAGAAAGTGGTGGAGGAAGCTAGAAAGTTGGATACAGACATAAAAGTTAATTATGATACGAACGGCTATTTGACTGAAACTTCCCTCAGAAGAGTTCTAGGATTCACCACGTCCATCACTTTTGACATCAAGGCCTATCGTGACGAAGTCCACAGGGCTTTGACCGGAGCACCCGTTCAACCAGTTCTGAGGAATGCCCGGTACGTTGCAAAAAATGCGAAGGAAAAATTATGGGAGTTCAGGTTCCTGCTAATACCGAAGATAAATGAAAAAGACGTTGAACCGTTAGCTAAGTTTCTAGTCGAGATAGATGAAGACCTTCCGCTGAACTTTTTGGCTTTCAGACCCAATTTTGTCCTGGAAGAGCATAAAGGCGCGACCCGCGCGATGATGGAACGGGCTGTAAAGACGGCAAAAAAAGCCGGCCTGAAAGATGTGAGTTGGTCTGGAAGAACCGGGATATCAGGAAAAATACCGAAGAAAATGTTGGAAAAGTATGAGAAAAAAGGCGCTAAGCTTGGAGGGATGATCGCTAAGAAGAATGGTTGCGTAACACATCCAAGAGATTGTGGGAACTGTTCAGAATATGCTTCGTGTTCCATCAAGAGATATAGACCTACCAGCAGGACCTGACCCACTCAGACATCAAAGTGAAATCGCTGTTGTCCTACTTGAAAGAGATCGCTCCGTATCCCACGACTTCTTTTTGGTTGACAACGTCGCCGCTGGTGGCGTACTTCAAAAGTTTTCCTTCCGTACCTCTAGAGCCGATCATCATCGATACTACAGGGGCGTAACCGCACATCGAAATGTTCTCTTTCTGTACTCTATCGAAGAGAACTTTCGGATCGTTGGCTAGGATGCGGTCTATAGCCTTTTTATCCTTCTTTTCTGCAGTATCCTTCAGAACGTAATGGGAGAAATCCGTTGAGGCGATTATAGCGGTATCTTTTCCTTCCGTGACCTCTCTGATCTTTTTTCCAACCTTTTCGGCGGTGTTAAAATCCTGCTTGTTGTAACATATGGGTACGATCTTGAAAGAATCTGAAAAGTACTGGAGGAAAGGTATCTGGACTTCTAGGGAGTGTTCCCTCTGGTGCGCTACATTGTCTAACTGGATCAGGTCGTCTGCCAAGGAATTTACCATCCCTTGGTCTATCTCCGCAGTTCCTAAAGGAGTTTGGTAGTTTTCATCGCCAACAGCTATACCGGCGCCCATACCGTGGTGGTTGGGCCCTAGGATCATGACCGTTTCCGGTATACCATCCTCGACCAGAGCTTTGTAAGAATGAGCCGCCACAGGTCCCGAATAAACGTAGCCTGCATGAGGAGAGACCAGACCTTTGATATCTCTCTTATCGCCTACTTCTTGAGGGATCGAACCGGGACCCAGTTCGTGGGTAAAACAATCTTCTATCTTCTCTTTAAGATCTTTTTCAGTTCCTGGATAAAACTGTCCAGCCACTGCCGGTTTCCTAACCATCTGTATCCACCTACCATCTATATTATCGAGAGTATGATACTTAAATCTATCGTGGGAACTTTGTGATAGATTTTAGGAAAAAGCTAAATTAAGGAGAGCTAAATCTACAAACATATGTTGGAGATAGACGGGTCTCACGGCGAAGGCGGTGGACAGATAGTCAGGACCGCTCTAGCGATGTCGATGATAACCGGAGAGAGTATAAAGATAGATGAGATAAGAGCTAACCGTGAAAACCCGGGGCTTTCACATCAGCATCTCATGGCGATAAAAGCCGCCGCTGAGATCGGTCATGCAGAGACTGAAGGAGCTAAAAAAGGATCGGACACGATCATCTTTGAGCCGGGAGAGATAGAAGGGGGTAGATACAGCTTCGATATAGGGACCGCGGGCAGCATAACGCTCCTACTCCAGGCGCTGATACCCCCGGCTCTCAAAGCTGAAGAGGAATTTACCATAAAAGTCAGAGGTGGGACCGACGTCAAATGGTCGCCTCCATATGATTATTTCGATAAGGTCTTTTTACCCTTTTTAAGAAAGATGGACGGAAACATCAGTTCGGAACTCATAAAGAGAGGCCACTATCCGAAAGGGGGCGGGAAGATAAAATTGGATGTAGAGCCGGGAAAGCTGACAGATCTAGAACTGGAAGAGAAGATAGAGAAAATAAAAGGAAAAGCTTTCGTCACGGACCTGCCGGACCACATCGCCGAGAGGATGAAAAAAGAGGCGCTGAAAGAGTTCATGGAGTTTGAAACGAACATCGATATCGAGACTTACAGCTCGGCCAGTCCTGGAACCGGGATAGTTCTCTGGACCACCGGAGGGAAGAGGCTGGGCATGGGAGTCCTTGGAGAGAAAGGCAGGCCTGCCGAGAAGGTTGGTGAGGAGGCAGCTACCGATCTAAGAAAAGATATCGAGGCAGAAGTTTCGTTAGACCCGAACGCCGCCGACCAGCTCATACCTTATCTAGCGATGATAGATACTAACGGAACTCTCACTGTCAGGAAGAGGACGGGTCACCTTGAGACGAACATTTGGCTCGTGAACCGCTTTCCCGGTATGAATGTAGAGTTGAAAGATGAAGAAAAATCTGTACAAATCAAATATTGATATGGAAGGAGGAGAAAGATTGAGACCGAAAGTTATCGTAAACGTGGCGATGTCTGCGGATGGAAAGATAGCACTTCCTGACAGGACTGAAGTGAAGATCTCAGGTGAGGAAGACTTCAGAAGGGTCCATGAATTGAGGGATAGAGTTGACGCGATCTTGGTCGGGATAGGTACCGTCCTTGCAGACGATCCTAAATTAACCGTTAAAGAAGAGTACGTTGAAGATCCGGACCATCCACTCAAAGTGATCTTAGATTCCGAGAGAAGGACTCCTGAAGACGCTCAACTCTTCAATAAAGGAGACTGGCTCATAGCCACGAGTGAAGAAACTGACAAAGAGGGGTGGATAAGATGTGGTGATGGTGAACAGGTCGATATCTCTCTACTTATGAAGAGGTTGGAAGAGAGAGGTATAGAAAAGCTCCTCGTAGAGGGCGGTGGAGAAGTGA
Organism: Thermoplasmatota archaeon; assembly: GCA_018334755.1. Lineage (GTDB taxonomy): Archaea > Thermoplasmatota > Thermoplasmata > Halarchaeoplasmatales > Halarchaeoplasmataceae > Natronoplasma. Next base: position 53,924 of record JAGXLI010000002.1, on the reverse strand, counting down.
TCTCTTCGTTCTTTGAGGAGGGCCTCGTAGATGAACTGACCGTTTTCGTCGGAAGTCTGATCATCGGAGGTAGAGAGGCACCTACGCCGGTCGATGGGGAAGGCGCCTACGAGAGAAATGAAACCATAGATCTCGAATTTGTGGGGCATGAATATATGGATGACGGCATCCTTTTGAAGTACAGGGTTGATGGAGATGACGAAATTTCTCGTTGACAGGATGCTTGGACAGACCCTAAAATGGCTTCGCCTTTTGGGGATCGACGCCGAGTATGCTCCCGAAGGTAAGGATGAAAAACTTTTAGAACTCGCTGAAGAGGAAGATAGGATCATAATAACCAGGGATAAAGAATTGGGGAGGAAAGAGGATGTGATACTCGTAGAGAAGGCGCCTCCAGAGGATATAATCGAAAAAGTCCTTGAAAGGTTTAACGTAAAGCTAGACCCCATGACAAGGTGTTCCAAATGCAACACTCCGGTCGAAAAGATAGATAAAGAAGAAGCTAAAGGGGAGGTTCCTGAGGGGGTCTATGAGAGAAACGAAGAATTCTGGCATTGCCCTGGTTGCGATCAATATTATTGGGAAGGTAGTCACTGGGAGGACATAAGTGAAAACATAGATAACATGTTGGATGACGAGATAGATATGCCAGAAGATGAAAATAACGATTGAGCGGTATGGAAAACTTTTTATCGTGTCAATTTGGTTGAAACATTCGAGTCGATATCATGGAAGGAGTAGATTTGAAAAAGATGATAGATAATCCAAGGATATTCGGAACCATAATCTGTTTTGCCGTTCTTTTTCTATTGCTTTCATCTATGATAGTTCCGTTCTCCGCCAAGTCTGAGGAGAACAGTAAAGCTGAAGTTCCAGAATGGAAGAAAGGAGATGAGTGGGAGTATAGGTTGAGAGAACCTTATCCGGGTGGAATGACAGCTATAACGAAATTGCAGAAAGAGGTCACAAAAGAAAAGGTAGAGATCAACGTCGACGAGGTCGAAGGTGGTGGAGAGACCTATAAGGCCTATGAGACCACTGAAAAGAGGCTGATCAGGAATCAAAGTTCGGATCCTGACGGAGAGAACGTGACCGAGGTGACTGGAAAATATCATTACACTAAGGACCATCTGTCACCTATCTACAACCATCCTGAGGGCAAAGTGGCGAGTTTCTATTATCCCCCCATCAAAGAGATGAATTTTCCCCTTAAGGTAGGTAAAAATTGGAGTTCAACGGAAGGATGGTATTTTGAAAATAGAGATCCTCCAGTGGAACCTTCCATGGAGATAGTGAAGTACCAGGGGAGAGTTGAAGAGAAAATAACAAAGGAGGTAGAGGCGGGTGAATTCGAGGTATTCAAGATCAATATGACGATCCTTGGTAACAAATTAGAAGATGACGAACTACAGTTGAAGAGGTATGAAATTTTCTACTCTCCCGAAGTTAAAAATATCATCCATAGAGAGATGTATCAAACGAAGCGTCTGCCCCCCGATTATCAGATCGGAGATAAAGTCCTCTACGAAAATTCGGTGGGGAACGAGACTCTCCTATCCTACAATCTTGAGCCTAGAGATGATGATAACTCCAACCAATCTCCATTTTTGGGAGCCGGACCATTATTCTTTGCCATCGTAGGGACCTCGATCTTTTATTTCTACAAGAATGGAAGAAAAGGAAAAAATTAGCCCGAAACTGACTTAACTTGGTCCTCAAAAACTGGGTTCATCCCTAAAGTTTGATTCCCATAGAATTCTGAATGAACGAAAATTTCTATGTTAAAAAGCTCTAGAAACACTTATTTTAAATCTAATCTTCTTGAAATATATACAAATTAGACTGCCTAAAATATATATAACAGGAAGTGAATCCTCAACCGGATTAAAACGGAGCGTTTGCTCCGTTTGAACAAGGAGGAAAAAAAATGAATGAAAAGAAAGATAAAAAGAAGATGGTAATGACCGTTGTAGTGGCGGGACTTTTACTGATGTCCGTTCTTACAGCGGCTACTGCGGTAGTCTCTGCAGAGGAATCTCAAGGAGACTCACCCACGGTTGACGATGAAAAGAGCGCTCCAGAGATGGAAAATACTCCATCTATGGAAGAAGTGCAAAAAAGGATGAAACAGCTACAGAAGGAATTTGACAAGAATGGGATACAGAGAAAGCCTCAAGTCGTTTCAGAAGAGAAACAGCAGAAGATAAAGGGCGAAACAAACCCGACTAGAGATGAAAAAGTAAGGACTGACCCTCATACCAAGGATTTACACAATGTCGATCCTGTACATAGCATGGGGATAGAGGGACAAGACGTTACCGTTTCATTGATGGATACCGGCTTCGATATGGCCCATCCTGACCTGGCAGGAAGACACGCTGTCTTTGAATATGACGCGGCAACGATGGAGCCAGAGATGGAGCAGTTCGATGGATATCCGATAGCTTACGACGCGGTCTCTATGGCCGAGTACGTGGTCAGCGGAGACGCATCAGAAGCTAACTGGTACGTCGATACTAGTTATGAAGCCACAGCTTATGATGATAACGGTACGATTTTCGCGATTCACGGTGATAAACCGGTAGGAGATCATATCTATGAGATGCCAGATGCTATAAGCGAGGGCGACAAGGTAAGATTCGGTCTGCATCCCGACGAAAAGTTAAACCAGCACTATGGAGAACGACCGGCGGTCCTTTTGACGAAGGACGGAGGAGAATGGTCAAACGTCTACACTGACCTTGATAACGATAGGAACTTCTCAGATGAAGATCCAGCTTATATCGACGGAACCGAACCAACATCTGAACTGATGACGAAAGATGTGACCGGTGACGGAATAACGGATATCTCTGGTGGAATGGCTTACTTCATCGCCGAAGAGAACGCTACTGGAGAAAATATGCCGATACCTTACACCCAGAACGAGCAATTTAGAGAGACGATGAACACGATGATTAACTTGGCGTTAGGATATCCGCCAGGGACATTGGAAATGATTACTGGTGATGATGCATGGTCTTTGTTAGAACTTGACTATCACAACACGCCGGATCCCGGTGAGATGGTCGCTTTGATGGGAGATTTCAACGGTCCTACGTCTTACGGAACCCACGGAACTAGAACGGCTTCCGCCGTTGCGGGCCAAGGTATGACTGGATATCCTGGTGCTTATCCCCCGGGTTCTGGTGACGGTCTCATACAGGGCCTTGCTCCGGAATCTGATATCATCCCGATGGGAGATTTCTTCACTTCGCCAGGAAATGCTCTGTCGCTTTATGACGTGCCGTATTCTTCCATATTCTTCGCGTCCGAAGGATACGACGGAAATACCTCAACGAATGCTGACCAGGCTCAGATAGCTTCCAGCAGTTTCGGTAAGACCTCCGGTTATGCAACGTTTGGCGGCTACGATTATTATGAGAGATTGTTCGATTATGTCGGCACTTACCACACCCAGAGTACTTTGTTCGTTAATTCGGCGGGTAACGAAGGCACCGCCTTTGGTACTCTCGGTTCCCCGTCAGGTGGAGAAGCGGTCCTGTCCGCAGGAGGAGCTTCGAATCAGTACTACAGGACAGATCCGTGGTATGAATCTGATGAAGGGCCAAATCCATGGCAGGGCGAAGTAGCCCACGTAGGCAGTAGAGGGCCAGCAGGTAGAGGAACACAGGGCGTCGACGTTCTAGCCAATGCAGAATTCGGTTACGGCAGTATCCCTGTGAATCAGATGGCCTTTGATTTTGGACAATTCTACGGTGCCTATTCATGGGAACTTTGGTCAGGTACTAGCCTAGCAGCGCCGAACACGGCGGGCGTGGCAGCTCTTGCTTACCAGGCTTACTGGGAAGCTCACGGTACCAGGCCGACCGCGATGCAGGTCAAGGACTTCATCAAGCAGGGAGCCCAAGACATCAATAATTCGCCTTACAATCAAGGATCTGGGCTACTCGATGCAGAAGGAGCGGTCGAGATAGCACAGGAAGAAGGTCTACTCTCCTCAACATCGGAATGGAGACCCGGAACGAACCCTACAACAGGGACTTCTACCGATATGCATGTCAATATGATGAACCCAGGAGATACTGAGAAGGAATCTTTCTCACTCGAAAACAGAAATCAGACCGATCCTGTAGATTATTCGGTTGAGGCGACCCAATTACAGGAGGACGGAGTCAATGAGTTGACGATGTCGAGCGGTGTAGAAACACATCCGGCGTTGATGATAAATGAAACAGGGATCTACGATCTAGTACCGGTCACTGACGATGAAGGCAATATCACTAACTGGTCAGCAGAATTTAGGGAAGCTCTAGAAGCACCTAACGCTGATCTGTTCAGATTTGAAACACATGCAGCCGAAGCGGGAGGTATAAGTCTTCTAGAAACCCACCATTGGACCGACGTAGATGGCGATGAGAACTACAACGGAACCGATGAGAGGAACAGGATAGGATATCAATGGGCAGCCTATAATGACCAGACAAACGATTACTCCAGCATCTATAATCCGATCGATAGAGTAGAAGACGGCATCATCGTGAGGCTGAGGAACTTTGGATTGCCTTCCTTTGAATTCGACCTGACGATCAGGCAGTACAATGAAGTCACATGGGACTGGATATCTGTCGATAATGCAACTGGAACGGTACCCGCAGACGACACTGTCGAATACAACCTGACCGCAGACGTACCTGGAGATGCAGGTCAAGGCGTCTACGGTGGAAAAGTGATGATAGAAAATGTCGATACAGGTCGAGTCAATGTCGTACCTGTAACGATAACGGTAGGCGATTCATTAGCAGTAACCAACGGCCGCTTCGATATGGAATTCGGAGCGAACGACGGAAATCAAGATTATGAAAAAGGGATATACAGGAACGACCGCCTTTACGGTGCTCACAGTGGTGGAGCAACTGGATCCTGGAGAAGGTTCCACTTCAACTTAGAAGCAGGCACTAACTCACCTGTAGCGATGAATCTGAACCTCAACGGTTCTATGGATGTCGAAGCTTACCTTTTAGGTCCAGCAGAAGAACCAGACGCATTTAGTGGGATGGTAGGCTCAAGATACGGTATGTACAACCTTGAAGTGATGCAGACCACCGATACAGTGAAAGATAACATGGGATTCGTCACTGACGGACCTCTAGATAAGGGCGTATATGCGGTCGCAGTACACAGTTTAGGAATGGCCGAAGACGAAGCTTTCGAAGGACAGCTCTTCACTGTAGGCGAAAAGGATAACGAGTACGACGAAGAGTACACTATCACTTCTCAGACAGAAGCCGATGAGTACACATCCGGAACGCTGAAATATGTGACCACGGCTGGCTTCGATGCTGATCCTGTAGAGCCTGTCAGTGCGCCTCCGTCCGTAACAGAAACGGAGACCTGGGTGGATACGACCGGACCCGGTAATGCTGGATGGGGCAAAGCATACTTCGTTAAAAAGGCGACCCAGAAAGAAGTCACGATGCAGGACGTGAGTTCGTTCGCAGCAGAGATAGTTGCTGCTGAAGCTCCGGACCTTGATATGGGACTCCTTAGAGATGCGAACGGTAACGGGGAACCGGATATGGACGACACTTTAGTAGCTACCTCTGGAACCATGGGTTCCATGGAATCTATAGTGCTCGACAATCCACAAGATGGTATCTACTGGGTATGTATCAATCCATACGAAGGTACAGCAGGAGATGAATTCACGGCCGAGATATCAAAGACGATAGAAGTGCCAGGGATCTCATGGGAGATCGATGCCCCTGACTCTTTCACGGCTGGTGATGTAGTCACATTCCAGATCAATTACACCCTACCGGCCTCACAGGGCACTTACGGAACCTGGATAGGGATCGGCCGCGAGAACTTCAGTAGAGGTCTCGTGCTCGAACCAACGATAACATTGAATGACGGCGTACCAGGTAGCATGGGACTAGCCGAGGGAACTCCCACAACGATATCGGAACCGGGACATACCTTGGTTTACGAATACAGCGACCCGGTATTCTATAGCGGATTCCTACCAGCAGAAACAACGGTTTACTTTGACGGAAAACCCATCCCGGATGAAGCTTACACTTCTTCGGCGATAAATGGCGAAGTTTACGTCGATGCTTACAAAGCCAACTCCATGATGGGTTTCGACGGCACGACACACGAAATGACCGTAGAAACAGTCGACGAAGCCGGAAATGAGATCACTTCGGAACCTACTAACTTGTACATCGATACGCTGAGGATGGGTATAGAAGAACTGCCTACCTGGACCAACGAGGAGACCTTGAACATAAGGAATTCGTGGGTCATGCCTGGATCGACAGTTGAAGTCAACGGTGAAGAGGTATACGTCAGAGATAATGGTGACATATGGGCTAACATTGATCTCGATGAAGGAACCAATCAACTGATCTTCAACGCAACGGATGGATATGGAAACAGTATCAAGGAGATCAGGAACGTGATCTACGATGCCAACGCTCCGACGATAGACCTGTTAGATTATCCTGAAAGTACTGGACGTAGCAGTGCCACCATAAAGGTCGATGTCTCCGACGATCATGCAGAAAAAGCAGACCTAGAAGTCATGGTCAACGGGGCTGAAGCCGACCTAGGCAGTGATCAGCTATACAAGAGAAAAGTGAGCCTGACCGACGGTGCAAACGACGTAACGGTAAAGGTCGCTGACAAAGCTGGTAACATGGCAGAAGAACAGTTCACCATCACGTATGATTCACCGTATCTTACCGACGCGGATCTCAACGAGATAAGAACACGGCTGGACGAGATGGAGAACGACATCACAGAGCTCTATGATGAGATAGATCGACTTGACACCGAGATAGGAGAACTTGATGGCAGGATAACTGATCTTGAGGCTCGTTTGGACGACTTCCAAACTGATTTAGACGTCCTCGAAGTCAGGATAAGGAACTTGGAGAACGACGTTGGTAGCCTGCAAGAAGATGTCAACACCCTACAAGCGGAACTTGACGATATAGACATCCAAGAACTGCAGAACCAAATAGACGAGTTGCGGTCTGACCTAGATGATCTTGACACAGAAAAAGCGGACCAACAGGACTTACAGAATCTACAGAAGCGCGTGAATACTTTAGAAAATGACATAGATGATATCGATCAGCTACAAACTGACGTCGATAACCTCCAAAACCGAGTAGAAGATCTAGAAACAGATTCTACAGGTGAGGAAGAACAAGACAAGGCAAGCCAAGATGACTTTGATACGTTAGAGCAGATGCTATACGGCGGAATGATAGGTCTGCTCATCTTGATGATCATCCTGGTCGCAGGAGTCTACATGGCCCTCAAAGGAAAGATGCAACAAGGTGGTACAGGAGAACCAGAAGAGACAGAAGAAGAGATCTTCGAAGAGACAGAAGAAGAGGAAGAAGAACCTGAAGGAGATCTTTTCGAAGAGACAGAAGAAGAGGAAGAAGAACCCGGTGAAGACCTCTTCGAGGAAACTGAAGAAGAAGAGGAAGAACCAGAGTTCTTCGAAGAAGAAGAAGAATAAGGAGAAGACAGAGAACCCACAAACCCAACAAAACCCCTTTCTTTTTTAATTCTCTTTTCAACTTTGTTTTATCGCTCCTATGTTTTCGATAACCCACTCGATAGATGACAGCCATTTTTAACTTGCAACTTTCTGATCATTTTTGCCAAAAGATAAATAATTCAAAACGATGTACTCTCCATATGAGCCTCTCAAAAAGACAGGATTTAAAAGAACTCATAAAAAAGAGAATTAGACATCTAATTATTATCCTTCTAGCTTCACTCTTACTAATTTCAACCTTTTCCCTGACTGTCCAGTCTTCAGATAGCCCCTCAGACTCATGGTCGATGTTCAGAGGAGGTCTTTCCAATACGGGTAGAAATGAAGAAGCTGAGCGCGAACCCTCCTCTGAGGTATCCTGGAAGTATTCGACGGATGACAAGATAGACAGTTCTCCTTCTATCGGTCCGGAAGGAACAGTTTACGTAGGATCTAGAGATGGTTTTCTCTATGCTCTTAGCCCGGATGGAGGAGAGAAATGGAAGTTCGATGCTTCTGCCGTAATCTCTACCACCCCGGCGGTTACGGAGAACGGTACGATATATTTCGGGACAGTGGAGGGAAGATTTTACTCCCTCGATCCAGATGGGACTGAAAGGTGGGTCCTAGAGGAGCCTTTCGAGCGGGCTATAATTTCTTCTCCCGTGGTCAGGGAGGACGGTTCTATATTGTTAGGTTCGGCCAACCGAACTCTTTATTGTCTCGATTCAGAAGGAAACATCGAGTGGAACTACACCAATAAATTTTCTGGATCGGTGATATCGACCCCCGCTGTAGATGAAAACGGAAATATATATTTTGGATATGAGGTCAGGGTCTTTGGAGGACGTTTCGGGCAGCTGATCGCGTTAGATTCCGAAGGTAAAAAAATATGGGATTTTCGTGTACCAAATATAGGGGGTCAGGTCCTCTCTTCTCCTGCTTTAGCAGAAGACGGAACGATCTATTTTGGTTCTTATGATAATAGATTGTACGCACTCAACCAGCATGGAAAAGAGCTGTGGAATTTCACCACTCGCGGCGATATCTTCTCATCTCCCGCGATAGGCCCCGAAGGCACCATATATGTGGGTTCCGGCGATCACAGGTTGTATGCCCTAAATCCGGACGGTGAGGAAAAATGGACTTTCGAAACAAACGGATCCGTGTTATCATCCCCGGCGATAGGCCCAGAGGGTATGATCTACTTTGGCTCTCACGATAACAATCTTTACAGTCTTTATCCTAACGGTACGGAAAGATGGAGAGTGGAGACAGAGGGCAACATCATATCGTCTCCTGCCATTTCATCTGAAGGTTACCTTTATTTTGGTTCGTATGACAACAATGTATATGCTCTAGGAGCATCTGAAGGAGATAGGACGATCTATCGGACCTATCTGCCGATAATTTTAGCTGTAGCGGTTCTTGTGGTCCTTTTTTCAGAGAAGGAATGGGAAGATAAGAAGTAAAAAATAGGAGAAACTAAGATTTTACACCCCGGCCAGATATATATGAAAACCATTAAATAAAGTGTTTCTTAAATCAGCAAAATTTAAATACCTTATAGGGTAATAGGAATTGGAGGTAGAATAAAAAATGAAATGGAAAAAAATAATACCTCTGCTAATGGTATCGGTTTTGATAACCGGTGGCTTAGCAACGGCGGCGTCAGAACCCGCTAGAGGTCAAGATGGACAACTAATAGATAAAGTAAACCTGACGGTACACTTGGATATGGAAACAGCGCTCGGTGAAGTAGCAACAGGCGATCTAGATCTTTTCATGCATAGTGTAGGTGCTAAAACCTACTCAGGTCTGCCGGATGACTGGAAGTCCCAGTTGAGTACCTGGGATGTAGGGGGCAGTTACAACAACATGCTCATAAATCCGGCCCATGAAGGAAATGGAACTGAGGCGATCGAGACTGCCGTGAGTAACGGATGGATCAACGACCCCAACGACGTTCAGTATGTGGTCAACGATCTGAACGGAGAATGGACTATCAATCCGTTCGCTCATAAGCAGATAAGATTCGCCCAGAACTACATAATGAGCAGACAGGAGATAAACCAGGACCTTCGTGATGGTTTCGCGAGGCCAAGATATGCATTCATGAGTGCCCAGTCTGCAGTATGGAGTGAATACTTTGTCGAAGGGATCGAACAAAAATATGATCTGACTCCGGAAGGAGACTTCGATAAAGGATACGATCTGATCCAGAGTGCCATGGACGAGATAAAGAACAACGTAGCTTTCGGAGAAGTAAGAAAAGATGGAAACTGGCAGTACAAGGCTCCTAATGGCGACTGGAAAGATATCACCCTGAAGATCTTCGCTAGGACTGAGGACTGGAGATCCGATCTAGGATTCTACATGCAGACAAAGTTGGAAAACAGTCATTTCAACGTCGAAGTGATGGAAAGGACGTCCGATACGGCCATATCTCTGTGTTTCTTCGCTGATCCAGAACCGTACGATAACGTAGCTTACCATATCTACACCGGCGGTTGGATAGGCACGGCGACTCAATATTATCAGGAAGTTCCGTTGAGCCAGATGTACGCTCCATGGTATGGTTTCACGCAAGTATACGGAGCAGAAGGACACTACCAGTACGATCAAGAAGGTTACACTCCGCAGGTCCAGAAGTTGGATCAGATAGGTCTGCAGCTTTACCAGGGCAATTTCGGAAATGAATCGGAATACTGGGATCTGATGGTAGAAGGTGCTCAGCTTGGTGTTGAGCAAGCGATCAGAGTTTTCCTCGTGACCGATCTGAGCTTCTACGCCTATGATGAAAGTACACTAGAGACCGCGGTGACAGAATCTGTGAATGGATACGACACCTATTTCGGTCCGCGTACTATGAGGATCGATGATGGTGTGTTGGATTCAACCCTGCTAACAGGTTCGGAAGCCCCATACATGGATAACTGGAACCTGTACGGAGGATCTAGCGACGTTTACGGAGAATACCAGCGAAGGATGGCCAGAGAATACGGTTCATGGCTAAATCCACAGACCGGTATACCCATGGAAGTGAACACTTACTGGTCCGAAGGTAGAGATACCGATCCTTACGAGAGGAACGGAAGTGTAGAGATAGCACCAGAAGGCGACACTCTGAGCGTGCCAGATTCCGCGTTGAACTACAACACGGAAGATCGAGCATGGCAGAATATGCAGGATTACTATGGAGAATCACAGGAGTCGGCTGTCAAAGTGACCTATGATGTCCACACCGATCATACATGGCATGATGGCACGGATTTCTCACTTCAGGATATAATGGCCGGGTATGCAAGAGAAAAGCAATTGGCTGATGACGCTCATGATCCATTCTTACAATCGCATGCAGACTCAGCCGGTCCGTTCTACGACAAGGTCGTTGCTATAGATTTCAACCAAGCAGAAGGACAGTACACCGTTTGGAGCAATTATCAGTTCCCGATCGAAGACAAGATAGGCAGCTTCCATTCTATATTCCCAGAAGTGCATCCTATGGTCTACGACGCAATGGATCACTTGCACGGAGGAGATGGGACGGAATTCACGGTTGGTACTTCTTACAACTACGAACCCGTACAGGGATCCGAATGGCTACATCAGTTGTCAGCATCCCATTCTAGCGATGTAGTGGACATATGGAACCAGATGATAAATGACGATTGGGTACCGCACTATCTCAAAGCAGAGAATAACGCTCCCATACCGGCCGACGCTACCGAGATGGAGACCGAGTTGAACAGTCTATCCGATTTCGTCAACAATCATCAGCATACTTTCATAGGCTGTGGACCTTTCGTCATAACTGGTACCGATAAAGGAGAGATGACGTTAGAGAGATGGGATCAATACGGATATCCATTTGACACATCCGGCGATCCTGACTATACTCAGCCATACGGTTACTGGTCAGAGCAGTTCGAAATTGCAAATATTGAAATGGACCAATTGAATGCTGATCGATACATAGACATAGGCACTGACTTCCAAGCTAGTGGAGAAGGTTTCATTCAGCTGACGTTCCCAGAGACCGGAACTGAAGCGATAAATGAGAATAATCTGGCGGACTATCGATTCACTATCAGAGATGATGATGGTGCGATAATACACGAAGTCCCGAGTGAGAATATCACCTTGACACCTCAGGATGGTTATTCCGCTTTCGAAGCCACGATCTCCACGCAAGGACTGGCTCCCGGGCATCGTCAATTGATGCTGGAAGCCAAAGAGACAGGAAGTCCCTCGTGGACGACCATCAGTACGACGATAGTTCTCTTGCCACCTGACACGAACTTTGAGGTCAATACGTTCGAGGTTCCAGAAACGGTCCCACAGGGCGAAGTTGGAACTATAAATGTCAATGTTTCAAACACTGGCAGTGAAAGCGATACCGCATCAGTTTATCTAGGTGATACCCTACTCCACGAAGAAACCGTTCCACAGGGCGAGACTCGAGCATTCACTGTTGATCACACATTTGAAAACATAGGAACGTTCGATGTCGACCTCAGAGATCAATCGGACACCTTGCTCGGAAGAGAAGAAACGACCGTCGAAGGAGCTGACATCCAGGTCACTGGTTTCGAAGTTGACCCGAGGTACGGTGAGGTCAACGCTCAAATGCTGGATGTTGAACCTCTAACTGGACGTGCTCCACTCAACGTGACGATCTTCGGAGAAGCTCACAACCCAGGTGTATATCTGGATATAGCTGTCCGAAATGACGGTAACATAGACGGCAATATATCACTAACAGTGATGAGAGACGGCAGTATGGTCACCGAGGAAGTCCTTACAGTAAACGCAGCTGGAGGCGCGACCGTCGAAGGTCTCGACCTTTACGACTTCACTCAAGCCGGTGAATACACGGTAAGTATCGGAGAAGAACAGAGCACATTTACGGTGGAATCGGCCGATCTTGAAGCAGACATGCCCTTCGAAATCAACGGTCAAGAAGAAAATGTACTGACCGTACCTGTGGCTGAATCTGCGAACATGTCCTTCGACACAACGTTCCAGGATGTAGGCGAATACATAGTCACCTTCGGAAGCATGTCGGCAACGGTCGGTGTTTCAGAACTGTCAGCTAACAGTCTCACGGCTCCGGAAGAGCTCGTGGTCGGAGACTCTGGCACAATCACGGCTGAAGTCGAGAACCCGATGGATACAGACGCCAACGCATCCATAGCTGTAGAAGGAAACGTCATACACACAGAGACGATCCCGGCTGGAGAAACTAGCAATTTCAGCACGGATCACACGTTCGATACAGCAGGCGACATAGCAGTACAGTTAAGAGACGAAAGTGTTGACGTGACGATGTTGGAGGAAACCGTCAATGTCCTCGACATGTTCACACTCAACACGGACGTTGAAGGAAATGGAACGGTAGAACTCGAACCGGATCAGACCGAATACGTTGAAGGTTCTGAAGTCAACCTGACGGCGATGCCTGACGATGGTAACCAGTTCGTAGAATGGACAGGCGACTATCAAGGCACGGACAAGAATGTCACCATAACGATGGACAGTGACAAGAACATAACAGCACACTTCGAAATGATCCCGGTCGAGTACTACAACCTGACCGTGAACGTAGATGGTAACGGAACTGTAACAGTAGACGGACAAGAAGTAACGGACGGATGGACCCAAGAATACGAAGAAGGAACTACCGTCACACTCAACGCGACCGCAGACGAAGGTTACACATTCGACAGTTGGACCGGAGCATCTGAATCCGGTAGAGAGATACAGGTAGAGATCACTGACGACATGGACATAACCGCTACATTCGCTGAAGAAGAAGACGGAGACGGCGGCGACGACGACGATGGCGGCGACGGACCAGGCTTCACGTTTGCACTCCTGATAATCGGTGCCGTGATCGCTGTAGCAATCTACTACAACAAAAAAGAGAACCGTTAGACTGAAACAACGAACATAAAACCCTTCCAAAACCCTTTATTATTTTTTTAATTTTAACTGGTTTTTTCCTTTTGAATTTTACATTTGACAAGGAACCGATTCTCAGCATCATGATACGATTTGACAAATATCGAACACCCTCCTATTTTGCTTGAAGATAGTTAGAAATCACGGAGAAACATTTTCTTTTTCTCCACTTATCTTTCGCCTGAGCTTTTACGATGATTTTTATCAATCACTATAAGGTGACGGCGAGAACGAATTAGAGCAGCTTCGAATTTTTATAGAACTATTTAGAACCTCCCAAGACTTACTAGCTCCTGAGGTTCTCTATCAAAAAATTTATATCCAACTTAAGGGTAATGCACAAGTGATAAAATGCCAGCTTCATGGAAGTATTTTGCCTTGAGGACTGTCAATATGCTGATAGTGCTCGTCATAGTGGTATTCATATTGTCTGCTGCTTACAGTACTATGGCCGAGAAAGAGCTCCAGGGTATAATCGATCAAAAATTAAGAGGGGAGATGCAGGAAAAAAATTTCGATAGTAAAGAAGAAATGAGAGAGTTCCGGAATCGAAGAAGAGCAGAATTGAGGTCCCGTTACAATTTAGATAAACCGAGGTATCTTAGGGTCTTTTACTCAGCTACGGATATTTTGATGCTTGATTTTGGAAATGCCCAATCAGATATGACGGCCCCCTCTTCTGGATCTAGTGACGTCCTAGACATAATCATGGATTATCTTCCTAATACGATCCTTTTATTCACTACGGCTGCAGTTATATACACCTCGTTAGGTATCGCCGTAGGTCTGAAAGCCGCTCAGAGAGCTGGCTCAAAATTGGATAAATTTCTATCTCTGTTCGGGATGACAGCCTCTTCGATGCCCATGTGGTGGGTAGGTATGATAGCCATCCTAATTTTCGTTTTTACGCTGGGATGGTTGCCAGCACCTAGTCCTCAATTCCCTAGTATGGAAGAATTGGGATTTGCTACCTACCTACAAGAATTGTTGACAAAGATGACTCTTCCTCTGATCACTATAGTCTTTGTTCTATTCGGTGGGAGAGCGTGGACGACTAGAAATATCGTAACTGGTATCCTCCAGGATGATTACATAATGGCTGCAAGGGCTAAAGGAGTACCAGAACGGAAAGTGATTTACGGTCATACTCTTAAGACCGCGGCTCCTCCTGTCATCACGTCAGCGATAATGGCGCTGCTGATGTCGGTAGGTGGTGCGATGATCTCAGAGATCGTCTTCGCATGGCCAGGGATGGGCATGTTGCTGAGACGAGCTATATTCACATATTCCGATGTCCAAGTTATATTGGGTATCTCATTCATAACGGCTTTCCTCTACGTATTCGGTTACTACATAGCGGACCTAATCTATGGTTTCTTGGATCCAAGAGTTGAAGTTGGAGCCGGAAGCCAAGTAGGAGGATAATCAAAGAGGTGATCAAAAATGGTCCATTGGGATGATCTGAAGGCGAATATAGTCGAAGTGCTAGGAGAGTTCAAGCAACATAAGATCGGGATAATCGGTGTAAGTATAATCACGTTCATGGTGATAATCGGAGTTCTTGCACCTATTATAGCACCTAACGCTCCCGAGGAATGGGATCAATCTGCAGATAGATGGGAATCTAACCCAGCAAATGCACCTCCTCACTGGGTCGACTGGCTCACCACTGAAGATTATGCCCACCAGGAGGAAATTAATGATTATGAACTCACGGATAAGAGAGACTTGTATCCTCTACCGGGGAATATCACCCTGCGGAGCGAGTATGGCTTTCAAGAAACCGGCGATGTAAATATATCGATCGTTCATTCGGATTCTGATACCGTGATTGAACAGCGGCAGGTTACGGTCGAGGAAAGGGAAAATCCGTATGAGAATATAACGGTCAATAGCCTTGAAGTCAACCCTGTGGAAGAGACCGCCCCCGAGGAACGTGCTCCGCTCATGGTTGAGGTCGTAGCAGCTGTAGAACATACCGGGGAAGATGAGAGTAGAAATGTATCTCTGGAAATAGATGGGGCTAGGAGAGATGTAAGTTTAGACGAGAACTACACTTGGGAATTAGACCCCGGTGAGGAGAGAACCCTGACACCTACCTACACCTTCAAGGTATATGGTCTGTATTCAGTCGCTCTTGCTGATAAAGCTGAGGTCGTTAAGGTAGGAAACGACATCAGAGTAACTTCATTTACCGCTTCTCCTTTAGAGGGAGACGCCCCTATCGACGTTAGTGTTCAAGCTGAACTAAGGAACTTTGGAGATGAAGAGCAAACGATCCGGTTGAGAAGTAAAGAAGATGACTCGGTATTTGGCGAGTGGACTTTGGGTCCCGGTGAACGAGATACAGTGACTTCTAATCAGCCGCAGTTCGAAGAAAAAGGAACTTATACGCTGATAATGGGTTCCAAAACTAAGACTATCATTGCGACGGGAGAGGAATCGGAAGAAGACACAGAGGAAGGCTCTGAACTACTATCCGCCGGAACAGGAGCTGATGACGGTCTTGAACAGGATGTAGGTACCAACATAGAGATCAACTGGATGGCCCGTCCCCCTTATACAATAGAAAACGGCTCGACTATCCCTATTGATTTTGAGGTAGTGAATGAGATTGAGCAGAGACAAAATATATCCCTTCTTGTTGACGGCGAAGAGATAGCGAAGACCATAGTCCCTAGAAGGGGGACATCCCAAGTTCAGACGTTAAGTTTCACCTACGACATGCAGGCCGATATCGTTCCCAAAGATATATTCATCCAATTCAGCGGTAGTGCGGCCAATTACCAGGATAGGATCATAAATATCGAGAGACCCGACGGTCATACGATGGAGCAGATAGAAAACAACTATCGGGGCTACGGTTTTGGAGACTTCACTGAAAAGATAACGATCGAGAGGAGTGGTCATACAAGAGATAATATATATAAGAATGTTAGAAGCTGGTTGAGGAGCGATTATCCCGTAGACGAAAATCCTGATCTATACCCCGAAAGCCAAGATGTCAGTCCCACTGAGATCATCTTCTCTAACAGGAGCAAAACATGGCTCAGCGATCCCGAACCTGAAAAGGGTGAGTATAAGATCAATGTTACATTGGAAGGTGTTGGGTTAAATGTAGATGATGCAAAACTGACGATCGCAGGTGCCGTTTTCGGTATATTAGGTACGGACTCAGGCCGCCGTGATATATTCCAAGGTTGGGTCTGGGGCGCAAGATATGGACTTATAGCAGGAGGACTTGTTGCTATAACAACAGTGATCTTCGGTACACTATTCGGCATGACGAGTGCATATTATGGCGGCTGGGTGGACGAATTGATGCAGAGGATCAATGAGATACTGATGGGTATACCTACGTTACCCATACTGATCATCACGCTCCAATTCTGGAATAACAGCATATGGGTTTTCGTGCTGATCTATTCCCTGTTGATGTGGCGTGGAGCTGCAAAAGTTATCCGATCCAGGGGTCTTCAGGTCGCCCAGGATACCTATATCGAGGCCGCTGAATCTCTTGGCTCCGGCTCGGGTAGAATAATCGTTAAGCACATGATCCCCCAGATCTTGCCCTATGCGATAGCTCAAGCGGCCCTGCTTGTTCCGATCGTGATCATGGCGGAAGCCGGTCTACATATACTTGGGCTAGGAGATCCGAGCATAGTTACCTGGGGAACATTATTGACGCAAGCAAGAGACAGCGGAGCTGTAATGAATCCCTCAAAATCCTGGTTCTGGATACTCTTCCCTGGTCTCGGGATGATCTTGGTAGGTTTCGGATTCATCTCGACCGGTATGGCTATCGAAAGGATTATCAATCCTAAGATGAAGCAAAGGTGAGATAGATGGACGATGACACTATATTAGAAGTCAAGGATTTGACGACCCATTACCTGACGACCGACGGTGAGGTGAAGGCCCTCGATGACGCCACCTTCTCTCTAGATAGAGGGGCCTCTATAGGGATAGCAGGGGAATCAGGCTGCGGTAAGAGCACCCTTGCGTTCTCTCTGTTAAATCAAGTGCAGCCCCCTGGCCAGATAATGAGTGGTTCGATAAATCTAGACGGCATAGAAGTCACTGACCTCTCAGAATCAGAGGCGAGAGAGAAGATCAGATGGAAAAAGGTATCAATGGTCTTCCAGGGCGCTATGGAGATCATGACCCCGGTATATTCAGTGGGTCATCAGATGAAGGAACCTCTCAAGTATCATAAAGGGATCACTGGAGAAAAGGCTAGAGAGATATGTGAAAGATATCTGGAGTTGGTCAACTTAGAAGGCGCAATATTCGATAGGTATCCCCACGAGCTTAGCGGCGGCCAAAAGCAGAGGGTGATAATAGCTACGGCCCTGCTTTTGGAACCGAACTTGGTGATACTGGACGAGCCGACCACTGCTCTCGACGTGGTGGTGGAAGCCCGGATAATGAACGATCTCAAGCGGCTCAGAAGAGAATTGGACATTTCCATGATTTTCATAACTCACGACCTGAGTATCTTGGCAGAGGTCTCAGATAATCTGGCGATAATGTATGCGGGCTGGATCGTCGAGTTCGGCGAGGCCTATGATATCTACAAGGATCCAAAGCATCCATATACTGAGAAACTTATGGCCGCAATTCCGGATATCCGTACTGATATAGAGCGACTAGAATACATCCCCGGAGTTCCACCCAACCTAGTGAATCCACCGAGCGGCTGTCGTTTCCATCCCCGATGCCATAAGGCCATGGAAGTCTGTAAAGAGATGGAACCCGAGATACATGAGGTAGACGGTGTCAATGTCAAATGTCATCTTTACAGTGAAGACGAATCTATCGCTGAGAGTCAGGAAGCCGAATACGATACCGCCTATGAGGATGAAGCAGCAGCAGAGGCCTACGAAGGAGAAGAAGGCAAGAGAGAACTCGACGAGACCGGAATGACCGAAACTGAAGATGAAGTAATGGAGGAGTAAAATATGGCAGATCCATTATTTAAAGCTAGGAACTTAACGAAGCATTTCGACGTGACGCAATCCTTTTTCCAGAAACTCAAGGGAGAAGAAAAGTTGAAGGTTAGGGCTGTTGACGGGATCGACTTCGATATATATCAGAAGAGGAACTTTTCGATAGTCGGCGAATCCGGATGTGGGAAGACAACGGTCGGAAAACTTATGATGCGGTTGTTAGACCCTACAGATGGTCATATGTACATGAAAGACAAGGATATAGCCGACATGGACAGCAAACAGCAGTTAAAAGCATACAGAAGAACAACACAGATAATCTATCAGGATCCTTTCTCCGCTCTAGACCCGAGAGATAGGATAAGGACCATACTTGAGGAACCTTTGATGATCCATAATCTAGGAGATACGAGAGAAGAAAGGACCGATATGGTCAAGGAGGCCTTGGAAGAGGTCAGGCTTACACCTCCTGAGAAATTCCTCCGAAGGTATCCTCATATGCTTTCTGGTGGGCAAAAACAGAGAGTGTCTCTAGCCAGGGCGATGATATTGAATCCGGACTTTATCGTGGCAGACGAACCAGTCTCCATGCTCGATGTCTCCGTAAGGGCAGAGATCCTCAACCTTATGAAGGACCTTATAGAGGAAGAGGATGTAACTTACTTCTACATCACCCACGATATATCTACAACTAGATTCTTCACTGATTATATAGGTGTGATGTATCTAGGGGATCTTGTTGAAAAAGGAAGAGTAGAAGACGTCCTAGACAATCCGATGCATCCATATACTCAGGCACTGCTGGTGGCGGTTCCAGAGCCTGACCCGGAAAGAGGTCAAGGTGTCAAAAATGTGCCGATAACGGGTGACGTCCCCTCAGCGACACAGGTACCGAGTGGATGCAGGTTCCACCCGAGATGTCCACATGCCGAGGAGATATGTAAGAAGGAGGAGCCAGAGGAAAAGGAAATCGAAAAAGAACACACGGCTAAATGCCACTTCGCCGGAGAGATAGAATTCGATCTGGACGTAGCAAAGTGATGTATTAAGACTCTAAAAACCCCTTAATTCTTTCAATTCTCTTTCTTTTATGCTTGACCATCAGGAGCATATGGGACGATCAGATCAGGGTTATCGACGTATAAGAAGATAGGGTTTAAAAGGGAGAGAGGTCTTAGTTATAAGTAATAGTTCATAGTTGTGTAGTTGTAAAAAATCTATAGGATATCGGACCATGAAAGAGAAGGACGAAGATGATAGAGGCATCCTAATACGAATCATCTCTAATAAAGATATACAGAAGGGGTTCGGTTTATTTGCGATCGCGTTGATCTTGGCTTTTACCAGTGTGACTACCACCATCGAGACGGATGTGAAGGACGAAGAAGTGGGACCCGAGGAGGAGAGTTTTGAAAGGATCCATTATCCCCGCTATACCGTTAGGAACGCGACGCTCGAGTTAGATTTTGAACCCGATGGTGATTCCACGACCCACTCAGAAGCCGAGATAAAGGTATTGAACGCCAGTTATGATGACATCTGGGAAACTACCTGGAATCAAAATTTCAGTCGCACAATTGATATGACCGATCTAGACGGCACACCTTATTATCTCAGCTTCAACGTCACTAACGGCACTCTGACTTACTCCTATTCAGTCACATATCCTAACAAACCTTACAGTATCTTATCTCTACCCGCTATAGTATTCACGCTCGTAGGCATGGTCTACGCTTTCAAGGGGAGAGGCGTGATATTAGGCGAGATCAAGATGAAAAGGATGGAAGAAGAAAGGAAAAAGCAGATGGAAAAGAGAAAAGAGGAGAAGGAAGAGACCTCTGAAGAGGAGGATGAAGATGAGGAGTCTAGAAAAGTGATCTACGAGGGAGATAAAGATGAGACGGGAAGTAAAAAGGGAGGAGCGGATCATATAAATTTCATGGGCCTTCCGGATGAAAGTGAAGGGGAGAACGGAGAAGATGATAACTGAAGAAAGAGAGGTGTAGAGCATGAGGATATTCTTCAGCCATCCGACGTTCACATTTCACTCGAAGACGGAGAAAAAATGCATCGATATAATCAATGAGCATCTAGAAACGGAAAAGATAATCAATCCTGCGGATTTTGGCCTCAAAGCCGATCTTAGATCAAAATTAAAGAGTTCCGATTCTATAGTGGCTATGGCCGTTTCAAATTGCTTCACTTACCTGGTATGGAAAGAGATAGAGCTGATGGAAGAGAAAGAGGAAGAGATGGAAGAAAAAGAGAAGAAAGTAAAAATCTATACATTCATGGTCGAAAACAAGAACGATATAGGGCCGTTGGTCGAAGGTATACCAGATGAGATTAAAAAATTGAGCAAAAAAGAATCTAAAACACTCGCCCATAAGCTCACCAAGAAAGATTATCAGGATGGATTTTTGAGTTCACTGGTCGGGTCACACAGGAGCAGATTTTGAGTTAAAGATTCAATCAATCCTTAGCCTAATATCTCAACCCTTCATGACCCCTATAGGTGTCAATTTTGCTACGATCCTTGAAAGACCGGCATTGTGGGTCACTTCGACAACGTTATTGACATCTTTATAGGCTCCTGGGCTTTCTTCCTTCAAAACCTTGTCACTCGCCGATTTCACATATATTCCGTCTTCGGATAGATCCTTTCTTATCTGATTTGCTCGGAATTTTTTTCTAGCGCCTGTTCTAGACATGACTCGACCGGCGCCGTGGCAAGTCGATCCCCAGGCTCTCTTCATCGAAGTCTCCGTCCCCATCATGACGTAGCTGGCGGTTCCCATGTCCCCCGGGATCAATACGGGTTGTCCCACATCTCTGTATTTTTTTGGAATCTCTTTCCTTCCGGGCCCGAAAGCTCTGGTCGCTCCTTTACGATGCACTATCACGTCCTGGTCCTTCCCGTCAACTTCGTGCTCTTCCTTTTTAGCGACGTTGTGACAGACATCGTATAACATCTCCATCTGCATGTCCTCCGCAGTTTCATTAAAGATTTCCTCGAAACTCTCTCTTACCCAATGTAAGATCAGCTGTCTGTTGGTCCAGGCGTAATTGGCTCCACAGTTCATAGCGGCGAAATAATCTTTTCCTTCTGGAGAATCGTATGGGGCACACGCCAACTGTTTATCCGGCAGATCTATATCATATTTCTTTATGGCCTTCTCCATGGTGTTGATATAATCGGTGGCAATCTGATGACCGCATCCTCTAGAACCGGTATGGATCATCGTCGTGATCATCCCTTCTTCAAGGTCCATCGCGTCGGCCATCTCCTCATTGAATATCTTTTCAACCTTCTGGATCTCTATGAAGTGATTTCCCCCGCCTAAAGTGCCTAACTGGGGAGAGCCCCTATCTTTTGCTTTCTTGCTGACTTTTTCAGAATCCGCGCTTTCCAATCTGCCGTTGTTCTCTATACGTTCAAGGTCCTGTTCCCACCCGTAGCCGTTCTCTACGGCCCATTCGACCCCGTAATCCAGTGCCTCTTCCAATTCACTTTGATCCAGTTTAAGCCGGCTTTTCCTGCCGACTCCAGCAGGTACATTATCGAAGATAGTGTTCACGAGGCCCTTTATATTATCTCGAACTTTTTCTTCTTCCAGGTTCGTCTTGACCAGTCGGACTCCACAGTTGATGTCGTAGCCCACCCCGCCAGGTGATATGACCCCTTCTTCTGGATCCATAGCGGCCACGCCACCTATAGGGAATCCGTATCCCCAGTGTATATCGGGCATGGCTTTAGAAGCGCCTATCACTCCGGGTAAGGTAGCCACGTTAGCCACCTGTTCCGGAGCGTTGTCCTGCCTGATCGATTTGATCAGCTCATCATCAGCGAATATCCACCCATCTACTTTCATCCCTTTCTTGTAACCCTTCGGTATGGTGTAAACGTAATCACTGCTTTTTTTCAAAGGACCGTTCCAATTCCTACCCATGTTTCTCACTCCATAAATCTTCTAATCTTACAATAGTTGATTGGTCATCTAGGATTAAATAGTTTTGTGTTTTACGGTATGAATTGTACGTAACTATTCTGATATTATAGAGATTATCTTCTCGGCGGTGGATGGTCCGATCCCCTTGACTTCTTCCAGTTCTTCTTTCTCCGCCGTAAAAACGTCCCTGACCGATCCGAAGTGATCGAGTAATCTTTCGGCTAAGGTCCCAGATATAGAAGGCAGTCCTTCTAGGATGTACTTCTTGTTATCATAGGTAGACATGCTCCTTTTGTCCTTTCTTACCGAAGTGGACTTTTTCTTCTTCTCCTTCCGCTTGACCATGTTGGTCAGAAGAGAAGATGTTTCTTCTGCTGTCTGAGTGTTCAAGATAGGTATCCTGAAATCACACGCTAAAGAGGACAAAGCTCCATAGATGGCATTATCGCTTATGTTCCTCCTCTCGTAGAGGCCTTCGCCTTCGAGTATTATGATCGGCTGCTGGTAGTTCTCTGAGAGTGATCTTGCTTGTGAGAAGAGCCTGCCGTCTGTAATCGATTCTAAGAAATCTGAGACCTCTTTCCTCTCGACAGCGGTATCTTCCGAGATTATGTAGTCTCCTATCGATAGTTGAGAAGTTTTGATCTTTATGTCCTCTCTTGCCAGGTCCTGGACCACCCTGCTGTTCTGTTCTCTCGTGTCAACGGTGATCGTCTTCACTTCTTTCTCTTCTTTTTTCTCACTTTTCTTTTCCTCTTCAAAGTCCATCAGGGATCTCTGGTCTTCATCTTCCTTCTTACTTTTATTCCTCTCGATCTTTTCCTTCAGATCTTTCTTGCTCTTCTTCTCCACGACTTCATATCCTTCTTCCTCAACATCCATCGGATCACCCACGCTTATCTCGCTCTCCAAATCATCTCTCAATCTCATCAGGTTCTTATGCATCTTTTTCTCTTTATTCTTACTGGACCAGTAATAAGCTTGGTCCCTCGTATCTTTAGTGATCAGTATCACGACTTTCCCCTCCCTTTCTCTAGCGGTCCTCCCTCTTCGCTGTATGGTCCTGATCTCCGACGGGACCGGTTCATAAAAGACGACCAGGTCTGTGGCGGGTATGTCCAGACCTTCCTCTCCCACGCTAGTTGCCACTAAAACATTGAATTCCCCGCTTTCGAATTGATCGATGGTCTCTATCTGCTCGTCCTGCTTTAAACCTTCATCTCCCTTTTTATCCGTCTGGCCTATGAACCTTGCCGGTCTGACGCCTTCTAATTCATTCAGCCGGTCCTTGACCTTTGTCGCGGTATTCCTATAGTTGGTGAAAACGATGATCCGGGAGTCCTCCTTTTTTTCCATCTGCTCTTCGACGACCTCTACTACTTTAGAAATCTTTGGATGGTCCTGGCTCAGCTTCTTCAACTTTACGAGGACGTCCTTCATCTCCGCACTTTCTATCAATCTCTTCGAGGCCTTAGAACCTCCTCGGGACCCGGCTTCATTTTCCAGTTTATCAAGGAATTCTCGAAGCCCATCTGGTCCCTGTGTCTCGGCCTGGTCGACCGCGTGATCGATCTTTATAGAAGATGCTATAAGACTGGCTGCCCTGTAAAGTGAAGACTGATCCGAGGAATGAAGCTCGCCCTGTATTTTTTTTCTCGCCTTGATCAGATTTTTTCTTGAGATCCTGTCGGGATTTTTATTTTCCAGGAAGCCAAATTTTTGGAGTTCTTTGATCTCTTTCTCCTTTATCTTTTTCAGCTTATCGACTATCTCTCTCTGCTCTTTCGGCAGTTTCACGTCCACCCATTTTTTCTCTATGTAGTTCGTGTATTTAACAACATCTGGATCATATTTGGTTCTGATCTCTACGTGCTCGAAACCCAAGGTCTCACAGACTGACAGGATGTCTCCTCTCTCGCTTCCTGGAGAGGCGGTCAAACCTAGAGACAGACCATCTTTTTCTCTGTAGACCTCGCCTATATACACGTAGGCGTAATCTCCCACGGCTCTGTGAGCCTCGTCAAAGACGGTCAATGATACATCGTCGAGATCGATCCTTTGGGACATCAGGTCGTTCCTGACCACCTGGGGGGTCGAGACTATAATCCTGTTCTCATCCCAGAGTTCTTCTCTCTTCGCCGGTCTGACCTCCCCGGTGAATACCTCGGGCTCCTCGACATCCAATAGTTCAGAAATGTCTCTAGCATGCTGGTTGACCAGAGGTTTAGTCGGTGCTAAGAACAGTATCTTTTTTTCCGGATGGCGCTCCAACTGCTCCGCCATCACCATGAACGCGATAATAGTCTTTCCCATCCCCGTCGGAAGAACGACCAAGGTAGAGAGTTCTTTCGCAACATCGGCTATATTTATCTGGTATTCACGCTCTTCGATGGCGTCTTCATTCAATAGGTCATTCTGCTGTGACACACTTTTTAACCTCTCAACACAGGCCCATTATTATGAAATCTAATCAGTCTATTTAAATTTACCAGTAGGTCGATGTGATCAGATGCCCAGATCTTTCTCGATCTGTTCTTCCATCTCCTCACCCAGAGCCAGTTCTTCCTCCCACTTTTCCAGGTTGTCTAGGACCTCTTTCAGCCGGCGCAAACAATCTATACAGATCCATTTCTCGCCGATCTCCTTACCAGGGATCTTCTTATACGTGATCCTTTCACAGAGATGACAGTGGTGCATATCTTCAGTCCTGTGTTCGGCGTACGCCTCCATCCGCTTCCCTTCCATCAGACTGGATATCAGTTTCTCTTTGAGTTCTTCGTCTATATCTTCTTCCAGATCTATATCGTCGGTATCGATGTCATCGATGTTTTCCGCCAGTATACCACCTGCAACCAGTTTAACATGGTTTGACCTATATAAGTTATGCCTTGAAATGAAAGATGTATAGTCAAAGACACGATATCTTGCACTTATTAGTGTCTTTGACTAGTTGTGGAGCTCGTAACTTAGTTCAAAAAGTTACGAGTTCCACTATAAATCTCAACCTTTATATCCTCGCTTCCTCTTTTGGGGTTCGAACAATGCCAAGTACTTCACAGATGAAAATCGTTTTTCTAGGTACTGGGGGCAGTTATCCCAGCCCGCAAAGGAACGTATCAGCCCTCGCCTTGAAGGCCGGTGGAGAAGTAATCTTGTTCGACTGTGGAGAAGGTACACAGCGTCAGCTCATGTCCTCTTCGATTTCTTTCATGGCGATAGATAAGATCTTCATCACCCATCTCCACGGCGATCATTTCCTGGGCCTCCCCGGGCTATTACAGACCATGAACATGAACGATAGGGAAGAAAAAGTCAAAGTTTACTGTCCTGGAGGTACCGCTAAAGTTTTAAAGAAGATCATAAGCAGCGGCTACTTCAGGCCGCCTTTTCCCGTAAAGATCTACGAATTGAAGGCGGGTGCTAGAGTCGATTTCGATGGATACTCGATGACCGCCTTGAGAGCGGCCCATAATGTACCATCCTTGGCTTATTCTTTTAAGGAGAACGATAAAAAGGGCCGCTTCGATAAGCAGAAAGCTTTAGACCTGGGTGTACCTGAAGGACCTCTTTTCAGCGATCTACACGAAGGTCACTCCGTTGAGGTAGACGGGAAAACAATAGAACCGGAGCAGGTCGTCGGGCCGCCCCGTAAGGGTAAAAAAGTGGTTTATACGGGAGATACTAAACCCTGTGAAGAGATAATCGAAGGTGCTAGAAACGCGGACGTTCTGATCCATGAGGGGACCCTTGATTCCTCTCTGTCCGACGCGGCGTTGTCCCACGGCCATTCATCCGTCGAGATGGCGGCGGAAGTGGCTAGGAAGGCGGGTGTATCTAAACTTTTCATCGATCATATAAGCCCCAGGTATGAGGATGTAAAAGAATTAGAAGATCAAGCGAAGGAGATATTTGAAAATAGTATTATCCCGGACGATCTCTCGGAACATGAAATTTAAGATGAGATGGACCCAAAAATGATAAAAAGAACATAAGCTAATAATCCCACCACCAATATGACGGAATTTATAGAGACGGTTCTAAAGGCAAAAAAAGAGATTGCCCCTTCTAAGATACTTCTCTTCACCGAATCCGAGAAGTTGATGGAGAGTTTATCGGATCATATCGACGATGAGTTCATGACCATCTTCACTCGACGTCCTTCTCTATCATCATTTTTAGGAAAACATAACGTAAAGATCCGAAAGATAAAGAACGCCCCCGAGGTGGGTTTAGACGTGCTGGGTCAGGCTAAAGATCTGGTGCTCTCTTCGGCGGCTGAAGGTCTGATCGATAGAGAAGACAGGGTAATGCTGGTGATCTCGAGCGATATCCAGACCATCCTATCCTTCGAGATGGAAGATATCGGTGTGATGAACCTGAAGGACGAGGTCGAAGATCGTATCGATCTGGAATTCTTAGAGACCGCGTTCAATCTCGGTACGAAGATAGTCAGAGAGGGCAAAGAAGGTCTCCCTGCTGGAGCTTTACTCATCATGGGAGATATGAATAAAGTTCTGAACAATACTACCGAGTCTGTCAGGAATCCTCTTGAAGGGTGTGCCGAAGAGGACCTGAATATAAAGGAAGAAGAGAACTGGAACACCATCAAGGAGTTCTCTATGCTGGACGGAGCCCTGATCCTCGATAAGTTCGGTAATCCGGTCGCGGCCGGCAGGTACGTCATGTTCGAAGACGATTTTCAACCCACCATCGAAGAAGGGTTAGGCGGGAGACACCTTGCAGCGTCATATATAACTCATCGAACTGACGCTATAGCGATGGTCGTGTCTTCAGAAGGAACGATCCGGATCTACAAGGACAGCGAAAAGATATACGAAGTGGATATAGTATAATTTTTTAACTCCGGAAAAATTCAACAGAAAATATTATATACTCTTTAGAAAATCAGCTCCGGAGATATGATGAAAAAAATATGCAGAAATATCGATGATAAAGGAGCTTTGGAGGGGTTACCGCTTTATCTTATCATTTTAGTGGTAATAGCTGGTGTCGGAACCGCTATAATCGCGGGATGGATGATGAGCGCCCAATCGACCGAACTAGGGAGCATCGAGGTAGATGATGAGGAGCTGCCGGAGGGAACTACTGCTACGATCCAAGTGACCACCTACGCCGAGAACGGCGACCCATTAGAAGGAGTAACTGTATCGATCGAAGGTTGTGGAGCGGGGAGTTTAGAAGAGCCCGTAAAATTGACGGACGAAAATGGAGAAACCGAATTCAATATGGATGAGGTAGATGTAACGGTACCGGAGGGACAAAGTCACGGGGAGATAATCATAACAGCGGAATATACTGGGGAGATGAGCAAGACGAAGACCGCTAGGATCCTTGTGACTGACTAAAGGTAGACAAGAAGTGATAATCTGCTGGAGACCCACGAGATAATCGGGCGTTCAAGGTCCAAAGCTGAAGAGCTGGGAACTAAGGGCTGCTGTTACCTTGGAAGGAACGTATCTTATCCCGGCGGAGAGTACGAGGAGATGGGTAAAACCCACCTGGATATCGTCTCTCCCCACTGCATGCTCGTTGTCGGAAAGAGAGGTACTGGCAAATCGTATACCCTGGGAGTCATCGCGGAGGAATTTGCTAAATTGAAGAAAGAGTATTCCGACAGGGTTTCGTTGATCTTGATCGACACCATGAGCGTTTTCCACAGCCTCAAGAAAGAGAATACCAACGGACAAGAGATAAAGGCGATGGAGAGGTTCGGGATCGAACCGGAAAGCTGGGAAGATATTGTGAGGATCTTAGTTCCCCAGGCTGCTATAGATGAGGCGGTAAGCGAGGGTAAAGAATTACATCGTGACGAAGTTCTTAAGTTACCGCTTGAAAAGGTAAAAGTTCACGAATGGCTGGACCTTTTCGAGCTAGATGTTACAGAACCCGTCGGCACGCTGTTGAGCCAAGTTGTTTCGGATCTGAAAAAGGATTCCGGCGATTTCTCTTTTGAGGATGTTTACGAGAAAATAGAGGGGGAAAAAGCGGACAGAGACAAGAAAGAGACCTTAAAGAATCTCTTCAATATGATCGAAGAGCTGGAGCTATTCTCTAAAGAGGGCATGGAGTTACAGATCGCCGAAGGAGGTAAGATCACAGTTTTAGATATCTCGTACTTGGGCAGGCTTGGAAAGTATGAGTTGAGAAATCTGATCGTTTCCATATTTGCGAGGGAACAGATGTCTAAAAGAACTTTGTATACCACGGTCGAGATGCAGTCTCAGGCGGAACTCACTGAGAACCATAAAGCTAAAGATATAACGGAAGAGTATCCTATAATCTACATGCTGATCGACGAAGCTCATCTGTTCTTACCTTCAGAAGGGGAGTCCATCTCCTCTAAACCACTGATAGATTGGATAAAGTTAGGTAGACATCCCGGTCTTTCGCTGATATTGGCAACACAAGAACCTTCCGCTCTTCATACAAGCGCGATTACGCAGTCTGATATGATCATAGCTCACAATATGACCTCTAAGGATGATCTAGATGCATTAAAACTGGCCAAACAGTCCTACATGAAGAAAGGTCTGGACGAGATGGTCGGTAAGATGCAGTTCAAAAGAGGACTCACGATGATACTAGATGATAAGACGAGAGATCTTCAGATGTGCAGAGTCAGGCCCAGACACACTCTTCATACTGGAGTCGATGCGTCTGCTTTACCGAAAAAAGAGAGATACTGACTATCCCATCTTCTTCCCAAGAGTCTCCTTCCAATATTTTCTTATCTCTTTTAGCCCTAGATCTATCTTCTCGTTTCCGTTCATTTTGACTTTGACTCTACCGTTCTCTTTAGAGACGGATCCTATCCTCTGTACAGGCACAGAAAAATTCTTCTCGAATTCTTCAATATTTTCTTCTTCAACTTCAACTATCCATCTAGTGTTGCTCTCGGAGAAGAGGAATTTATCCGATCGTAAATCTGTCTCTACATCCACTCTTATACCAACATTGCCGGCCAGACACATCTCGGCCAGAGCCACACCGAAACCGCCTAGAGATACATCGTGACAGCTCCTTATCAAACCTTTCGAGTGAGCACTCAACATCTCGTCCTTGCTCTTCTGTAGAATATTCACGTCAACTTGGGGCACCTTCCTGCTCGAGCAATCTTTCATCTGGTAGTACTCGGAGCCACCCATCTCTTCTTTTGTTTCTCCAACCAGGTAAATTGCATTACCTTCCTCTTTCAGGTCCATACTCACCGCTTCTCTCACGTCATCTATCAGACCGCTGGCCAGTATGGAAGGCGTGGGCTTGACGGGTCCTTCTTCCGTCTCGTTGTAGAAACTGACGTTCCCCGAGACGAACGGTATACCTAAAGGTCTTGCGACCGCCTCTAAACCTTCTGCGACCCTTTCAAAGTCACCAAGTCTCTCCGGCTTCTCAGGGTTACCGAAATTCAGGCAGTCCGCAAAGGAATGAGGTTCGGCTCCTACCGCAACCAGGTTGCGGACAGCCTCGTCAAGGACGGACATAGCACCGGATTTTGGATCTAAAGCGGTTAACTTCGGAACCACGTCGGTTGATATCGCGATACCTTTGAACGAATCCTCGAGAGGTTTGATCAGAGAGGCATCTCCGGGTCCCTGCTTTCCTAAGATGCCCTGTAAAGGTTTCAATACGGTATTTTCTCTCACCTCGTGGTCGTACTGCCTGATCACCCACTCCTTGCTGTTGATGTTATCTCTCTGGAGAAGCTCTAGAAGAACATCTCCGCAGTCTCCGGCTTCTTCCGGCTCTTTCTCCTCTAGCTTTCTTACATGCTCTACGGATTCTGTAGGTCTGCAGTAAGTAGGTCCGCCGGTCTGAAATTCGAGGTCTAGATCCATTATATTCTCATCTTCGTAGTAAACTTTCACTCTCTTCTCGTCGATAACCTTTCCTATCCTCGTCGCCTCGACGTCCCATTTTTCGCATATGTGCATAACTTCATCAACGTCTTCCTCTTTGACGGCGTACATCATCCTTTCCTGGCTTTCAGAGACCCAGATCTCCCAGGGCGCCATATCTTCTTCTTTGAGGGGAACTTTATCTAACTGCACCTCCGCACCGTAACCCGCATCGAGACCCATCTCGCCGGCGACACAGGACAGTCCTCCACCGCCGAAGTCCTTCATACCTTGTAACAATCCTTTCCTGTTCAACTCCAAGCTCGTATGTATCAGCGGCTCTTTCGTTATTGGGTCCCCGACCTGTACCGCTCCGATATCTTCTTCTTCGGAATCTTCATGTAATTCATCAGAAGCGAAAGTCACTCCGTGGATTCCGTCTCTCCCGGTCTTTCCTCCCGCCATGATGAACACGTCGCCGGGTTTTTTGACCCTGCTACGTATCAGCTCGTCCTTTTTTGCTATCCCTACGCAGCCGACGTTGACCAGACAGTTAGAAGTATAACATTCGTCAAAATACACCATGCCACTTAAAGTAGGAATACCGAGCCTGTTGCCGTAATCGCTTATGCCGTGAACTACACCGTCAAACAGATATCTCGGGTGCTTGGTACCGGAAGGAAGATCATCATAGTCCATATCCAAAGGTCCAAAGAATAAAGGGTCTACAAAAGCTAGAGGTTGAGCTCCCATGCAGGTCACATCTCTCACTATCCCACCTATACCTGTAGCTGCCCCTCCATAAGGTTCTATTGCCGAAGGATGATTGTGACTCTCCAACGCGACAACGTAGGCGTGCTCTTCATCGAATTCTACGACCCCAGCATCTTCTTCGACCACGTAGATGTTCTGAGGAGCCTCTATATCGAAGACGGTATCTTTCAATATGGGTTTAGAGGATTTGTAACAGCAGTGCTCGGACCATGCCTGGCCTATAGCCTCAAGTTCAAGGTCCGTAGGATTCCTACCAATCTCTTTGAAGTGTTCTTTCACCATCTTCATCTCGTCTACACTCAGGCCGACACCGCTCTCCCGGCTGATCTCTTCCAGGTCTTTTTCATCCGCATCTAAAACATTCACTTCGTGCAGTTCGAAAGGGACCTCACGTTCTATGTAGTGCTTCATCATATCCCTCTAGTCTATTATCTCTATATCGTAGGTTTGGATCACTGGATTCGCTAGTAGTTTCTTACACATCTCTTCGACTTCCTCTCTAGCTTTCTCTTTGGATATGTCATCTCCGAGATCGATCTCGAAGATTTTTCCCGTCTCTACCTTCTCGACGTCCCAGCCCAGCAGTTTCAAAGTCTTCTTCGTGTTCATACCTTCTGGATCGGCGACGCCCTCTTTTAGTTCGATAATGACTTCAGCGACTACCATGCGACCACGGATGTAAATTGGAAGGTTGTTTAATAGATTTTCCAATCCAAAATTTCGTATGTAAAGATCTTCGGTGAGAATTAAATACCCGTACCTGAATTATCGTTCGATGTCTCTTCCGCTAAAATGGATTATAGTTTTGGCCGTTTCCCTCCTCCCGTCTTTAGCCTACTCCATGTACATACGAAATATAGAGGAATATAAGAAAGAGCCGTGGAGATATGTCGCTCTAGCTTATCTGTGGGGTGCCGTTGCAGCAGGCATATTCGTGCTCATCTCTTTTCTCATATACGGGCAGATAGAAAGGGAGCACGAGTACTTCCAGTTCTTCCGTTCCATCTCTAATGTATTTATAATAGTCATATTCTTCCCGCTTTTAGGGGAAACCCTGAAGGCCGTAGGTTTACTTTTAGTAAAAAAAGAGCTGGACGAGGTGGAGGATGGTCTCATACACGGAGCTATTCTAGGGCTGGGATTCGGTGGATTCGCCAATATAGCCTACTTTTACACGGCCTTCACCTGGCAGAGCCAGATGATCGCTGGTTACGAAGTGCCAACTCTCCTCTTTCTCATAATGGCCACCGTATCAACTATACTCCTTCACGGTAGTTCTACGGCCGCCGCGGGTTATGGGGTCTCTAGTGCCCTCGTCGACTGGGATTATACCCATCTGTTCATGTACTTCTTTGCCGGGGTCTCCATCCATCTATTCTTCAATCTTCTGAACCTCATAACCATTTACCTAGAGGTACAGTCCGGCCTTTACTATCTCATCGGCCTAGCCGGTGTACTTCTCATATCCAACTTGGTCTTCAGAACGATAAGGACCAGGCTGCTCAAATTGATCGAGATCTTGGATCTAGAGACGCATAAAAAAAGGACTAAATGAACGGCGAGACGATGAACCAGACACCGAAAATCAACATGATGGCTCCACAGGCTGCGAACACTTTCCTCCTGTGTTTATGCCAGTAATCTAGAGTGCTGTGTGAAGAAAGGGTCAGGAACGAGTCCCACATCAGGTCGCAGGACCAGTGAACGATCGCGAACACCACTAGAAAAAGAACACCGTACTCAAGAGCCCGTGTAATCAGCGCCGCCCCGACGGTGGCCCACCAGATGAAGAAGTATGGGTTCGCGGCACTGGTTATCACTCCGACCATGGTAGGTTTATATGGAAACCTTTTCTCCTCTTCATCTATCGGTCTGAACAGTTGGATGCCCAGGTAGATGAGTAAGATACCGCCAACAACACCTATAACCGCTTTAGCTTCCCAAGATGCTATGAACGTTAAACCTACCGCTACGAGCGCGATGATAGGAAACTCGATCAGGGCATGACCGAGGGCGATCTTGATCCCAGCCTTTTTATCCTCGGCACCCTTCGCTATCGCGCCGGCGGTGACCGGTCCGGGCATCATGACTCCACTAAGAGAAATAACGACCGTCGCTCCGAGAAGAGCTAATGCTTCCCACATCTTCTTAACCGACCACGCCGCCCTCTTCCTCTATATCCATCTCTTCGAAACGCTCCACACTCAACCTTTCTATATCTATAGAGGGCTCTTCTCCCAAGATCAGTTCAGCGGTAACTTTATCCACCATGGGAGAGACCATGAATCCGTGACCGCTGAATCCGTTTATCTGATAGAATCGCTCGACCTCCGGCACTGAACCCAGTATCGGCTGGGCGTCCGGCGTGGTATCGTAAAGACCGGCCCACTGCCTTATCATGTTGACTCCGCTGAACCTGGGTATGAAATCTAAAAGGGTATCGGAGAATTTCTTTAAAAACCATAGACTACCTTTCTGATTGACACCCGGTTCTTCGTCCGGGTTTCCTATACCCCCAACTATGTTCCCGTGCTCGCTCTGGCTGAAGTATATACCGTGGGAGAATGAGATCACCATTGGTTCCAAGAAACGCTGATAGGGTTCCGTTACCATTATCTCGTGTCTTACGGGCACGTTAGGGATCTCGGCGCCGGCCATCTTCGCTATCTCGCTGGACCAACCGCCGGCGGCGTTCACCACCGTATCTGTTTTTATTTCTCCCTTATCAGTCTTCACTTTCTTTATCTCATCACCTTCGGTTTCGATATCTAGAACTTCAGTATGCTCTTTAACGTCGATTCCCATTTCCCTGACCCTATTGGCGTAGCCGTGGATGACTTTGAAAGGGTAGATGGTACCGTCGCTCTGGTTGAAGGTGGCGGCTACCACATCTGAGATGTTCAACTCCGGTACGATCTCCTTCGCCTCTTCAGGACTCAAAAATTCGCTCTCTACACCCAGTCTATTCTGAAGCTTAACGTTCTCTTTGAACTCCTCGGCTTCTTCCTCGTCGAAAGATAAAACGAGGTAACCTCCCTGGTAGAATTCAAGATCTTCCTCTAACTCTTCGTCAAGGTCCTCAAACATCTTCCTACTTTCTCTGGCCAGTTTGATATTCTCTTCGGAGGTCCACTGCTGTCTTATCCCACCTCCGTTCCTGCCGCTGGCTCCGTAGCCAAGGTAAGACTTATCCACGACAGCAACATCGGTAAAACCTTTCTTCCCGAGGTGGTAAGCGGTTCCTAGCCCGTTCACCCCCCCGCCTATTATCACCGCGTCGTACTCTTCACTCATCAACCTCACTCTCCTCTAGGGAAGCTAGTAAACTGAAGGATACGGGCTGCGAAGGTGGTCTTGAAGTGGGATCGCCCATCTCTTCCACGCTCTTGCCCGTTTCTCTACCTAAAATTCTTCTCGCTAAAGGCAGACAAGTTTTACCCTGGCATGGTCCCATTCCAAGCCTTAAATGCCTCTTTAATTTTTCAAGTTCGTCGTAACCTTTCTCTATCGCTTCGACTATATCTTCTTCAGTGATATCTTCACACCTGCAGACCACGGTAGTCATTCTATCACCTCCAACCCTCTCACGTTCCAAACGTTCTCTTTGTCCACTTCTAAAGTAATTGCGTAGGTCTTTCCGGATTTTCTTACACTGGTGACTTCCGCTTTTTCGACCTTTTCACCTTTCTTATCTAATGCCATGACTTCGTCGCCTTCATCTGGAATGGACAAATACTCGTACGGGACCGTCACCACACACTTCTCCTCGCTGTAACTGCAGTCGATGACGAAGATAGCTAGGCCAGGGCACTCGGTAACGCAGAGACCACAGCCCGTGCAGGTATCGAAATCCACATCCGGCGTATCGGTGATCTCTTCCATCTCGACAGCACCGAACGAACAGGCTTCGACGCATGGATTACACGGTATGTTTTCTACACATTCCATGACCACCACTGGCCCCTCTTCGAGTCGCTCTTCGTCAGGAATCTGTAGATCGTCTTTTTTGACCACACCCGTTCTTTCATACCTGCTCATCCGCAGTTCACCCCTTTTGTGAACGAGGATGGAAGGATGCTAATCCTGCTCATCCGCAGATCACCTTTTTTGTGATTGAGGAGGATGGGACGAAGTCCCCAATCATCCGCACACCTCCTCATCGACAGTACAACGGGGACGAGTCCTTCTTTAGCTTCTTCTTTGGACTTCCTAGTATCTTCCGTTTCCTCTCTCAGATCTTCGAATAATGCGGCGCCCGCGATCTTTCCTTCCAATGCCGCGACGGTCGCCTCTTCGATCCCGGCGGCGTCTCCCGCCACATAAATACCTCTTCTCGTCGTCATCATATCTTCCGTTCTCAGAGGTACATAACCGCCTAGTTCTCCGATGTACTCCATCTCGCAGTCCGCCTGCCTGAGGAAGCCAGTGTCAGGACTCAGACCTACAGCTAAACAGATCACGTCGCATTCTACTTCCCTTTCAGTTCCTTCAACTGGCTCCCAATTCTCGTCGATCTTTTGAACGACCGCGCCTTCTACTTTTTCTTCACCGATCGCTTTCTTGATAGTATGTGCAGTACTGATAGGGACCCCGGCTCTTCTTATCTTGGATGCGTGGACCTGATAACCGCCTATCTCCGGTAGAGCCTCTATAACCTCTACCACGTCGACACCGGCCTGAAGTAACTGATAGCTCACGATCACTCCAACATTTCCAGAACCGACCATCAGTACTTTGTCGCCTGGAACGATACCTTCCTCGTTCATCAGGGTCTGTACTCCGCCCGCCCCGTAAACGCCCGGGAGATCGTTGTTCTCGAATGAGAGGTAATTCTCGATAGCTCCACCCGCGTAAACTATACCCTCTGTATCGTAAATGGTTAAACGTCCTTCCTCTTCGACGGTTATCTTCTTCTCTTCGTAGTAGCCTAAAACTTTCGTTTCTGTGTGTATATTGACCCCGACGTCTCTAGCTTCCTCGACCAGTTCTTTACCGATCTCTATGCCCCTTGTCCCCGCATCTTCTTCGTGACTGCCGAAGAACTGGTGCGTCTGTTTCACCAATTGTCCGCCTAGATCGTCTCCCTCGTCGAAGAGGTGAACGTCGGCGCCGTTCCTCGCGGAAACTATGGCCGCCATCAGACCTGCAGGTCCCCCTCCGATGACCGCTATCTCTATTTTTTTCTCTTTTCTCTCCTTTCCTCTTCCTATATCTACCTCTGGAAATTTCGGCTTGGAGCCGTGCCTTTTCACCTCCATGCCTTCTTCTGCTTGAGTGACACACGTCCTGACGTGAGGTCTTCCATCCACCGACATTATGCAGGACGAGCATTTACCGATGGCGCAGAAGAAACCCCTCGGTCGTTCCAATTTTTTACTTTCAGTGAACTTTCTAAGACCGTCAGCGTAAAGTGCAGAAGCAACGGTTTCTCCTTCGTATGCTTTTACTTTCTCTCCTTCAAAATCGAAATAAAATTCATCCCCCCTATCGAAATCCAAAATAGGATGCTCAAATATCCTTCTCTCGCTCATCTCTAGCACCGTGTTCTCCAATTTAGGTTTACGATAAAAATATTTCCTTAGATTGTGAAAGATAAGAAAAAACGTAAGCATAAAATCCGAAGCTTTAATATATATAGACTAGGTTTTTGAACTCGATAGTAGAGGGATATAATGGAATGGAAAAGGAAATCATGCCTCTTTTTTACGATAGCACTGCTCTTTATCAGCACTTTCACCGCAGCTGCTGCTTCGTCACAAACCTTGGAACAGAACTCAGCAGAGGAAAGTATAAACTCAGTCGGCCGGCAAATCGAAGGTGAGGACTCAAAAGAAAAAAGAGATATATCTCTCAGAGATATTGAACAGCTAAAAAAGAAAGTAAAGTCGATCAAAGAACGCTTAGAGAGCGCCCCGCAGCGTTTGAACAAGGAGAAACGAACTTCTTTCAAGTCGGAGGAAAGAGCTTCGTACGCTCTTGCCCAAGACTATGTAAATCATGATCCAATCTGGATCGATAACGATACCGATCTTTCCGATCAGGCCAACCAGGAAAATTGGACCGGTAACGGTACGAGTGAAAATCCCTACCTCATCGAGGGTTACGAGATCAATGGAAATGTCTCCGGTTACGGCATCTATATGGGTAACGTGACCGATCATTTTGTCGTTAAGGATTGTCAGATCTACAACGCGAGTGGGAACACGACCGATGGATTTCAAAACAGTGGATTGTACTTGAACAACACGATAAACGGGCGCCTTGAGAATAATACCATCTTTGAGAGCGAGATCGGGATATACTTAACGGATAGCGATGAAAACAGTTTGGTCGGGAACACCGTATCTAAAAACACTTATGGTCTTTTTCTGTCCTCTTCTGAAGCTAACGTCATTGAAAGAAACGATGCCGTTGGAAACCATAAAGCAGGCATGAACCTTACAGTTTCAGACGGTAATCAGATAGTGAAGAACAAAGTTTCGAACAACACGATCGGGATACAGAACTGGCAGTCCAGCGGTAACAGCATAATCAAGAATGAGATGATCGCTAACGAGGCGCGCGGTATCTCACTTGATACGCAGATTTTATCTCTTACCCCCTCTGAAGATAATGAGATCTTAGATAATCACGTATCTGGGAGCGAGTACGGGATTTATCTAGGTCCCTTCTCTAACAATAATAAGATCACTAACAACAGCGTGTCTGGGAGCACTTTTGGTGTTTACATAGGCATACCTCTGAACACGGATCTTTTACCGATTCCAATTCCATATGGGGAGGCATCTATTTCCGCCCCCCTAATCTCACCTAGAGATAATGTCGTCACTGAAAATCATATAGAGAACAATCTGTTCAATCCATACAGCATCGTCTTTTTCGTCTCCGAGAGTAACTTCGTGGATAACAATACCATGAAGAACGGAGGTATGATGATACAGGGCATCTTCGAGTCCGACTGGAATACACATACCATAACATTGAACAACACTGTGAATGGCAAGCCCGTGCGGTACTGGAAAAACAGGGAAGGCGGCACTGTCCCGAAGGGATCCGGTCAGATAATATTGGCCAACTGTACGGATGTGGAGATAGAAGGGCAGGACTTGAACGAAGGAAGCATTGGCATCCAGTTGGGTTTCTCGGATAATAACAGTATCACTCACAATACCATCTCCGGTGCGGCTCAAGGTCTAGATCTGTCTAGTTCTTCCGATAACATCGTAACCCGTAATAAATTCACCATGAACTTCCTCTATCCGGTCTCCCTGATGTTGGCCTCTAACAACTTGATCTATCACAACAACTTCATAAATAACATGGCCGAGCCCATGGACCTCGGTGTCAATCAGTGGACCGATGGATATCCCTCCGGCGGCAACTACTGGTCGGGGTATGAGGGAAAGGATGAATACTATGGACCTGACCAGGACCGATACGGCTCTGACGGCATAGCCGATACTCCCTACGAGGGCGAAACGGTCACGGACGAGTATCCTTTGACGAAGCCTGTTCCCACGCCGCATGTAAGGATCGACAACCCCGAAGAGGGTGATTTCATACCCAAGACCGATATCACCGCGAATTGGACCGGCATGTACCGCTTCACCGATACTCTGTGGTACGAAGTAAAGTTAGATAACGGTGGATGGGAAGATGTTGAACAAAACGACGAGTACGAACTGGAAGATCTAGAAGAAGGCGTTCATGAGTTCAGTGTGAAAGTAAAAGATGGAAACGGAAACCGGTCCGTGAATACCAATTCTTTCACCGTCGATGTGAGCGACCCTGAAGTAGATATAAGTTCTCCAGAAGAGGGGCAGACTCTCGACAAGGAGAATATAACTGTAGAGTGGGACGGCAGCGATGAAGTCAGTGGTATAGGTTACTATGAAGTCATGCTCGATGGAGGATTGGAATATGAAGGAGAAGCCGAGAGCTGTAACCTCAGCGACCTGCAGGACGGCGCCCACACGGTGGAAGTGCGAGCATACGATAAAGCCGGTAATAATAAATCCGCTCATGTTAACTTTTCCATAGATACTACGCCCCCGGACCTTCAGATAAAATCACCTGAAGAGGGAGATACGATAGGCGAGGAGTCAGTTACGGCAGAGTGGGAAGCGGAAGATGAAGTTTCCGAGATAGATTATTACGAAGTCAGACTTAAAGGTCATAGATGGATAAATCTCGGGACCGAGACGAGTTATGAGTTTACTGGGCTGGAGGACGGAGAGTATACAGTCGAAGTGAGAGCGCTTGACGTCCTTGAAAACGTAGCGTCTGAGAATGCAACTTTCGAAGTCGATACGGTCCCGCCAGAGGTAGAGATCTTGACCCCTATGGAGGAAGAATTATTGGCCGGAGATTCCGTTACCGTAGAATGGAGCGGAGACGATAACCGGGGTAAGATAAGCTTTTATGAAGTCAGGATCGATAACGAGGAATGGATCGAAGTCGAATCCGAGACTTCTTACACTTTCGAAAACGTCGAAGACGGGTTTAAAAAATTGGAGGTCAGAGCGATCGATGAAGGTGGAAACAGTGAGACGGACAGCGTTAATTTCACCCTCGACGATACACCACCAGATATAGAGATACTTTCTCCAGGCGAAGGCGATATAATCCACAGCAGTTCTGTGGAGATGGAGTGGAATGGAACGGATGAGATCAGCGCTGTAGATCATTATGAAGTCAGGATTGGTGGGGAAGAATGGACGGATGTAAAAGATTATGAAAATTACACTTTCACCGGATTGGAGGATGGTCTGACCAAGTTCTATGTAAGGGCCGTGGATTCTGTCGGTAATAAGGGTGAAGCTAACTTTTCCGTCTTGGTAGAACTTCCAAAAAGTTATACCATAACTGTAGGTCCGGTCAAAGATGTAGAAGGCGACTATGTTAACGACGTCACCGTCGTCCTTTCTTGGAAAGACGGAGAGAAAAGGCTGGAGAAAGGAGAGGATGGACGTTACAATTTCACTGTCGAACTTGTCGAAGATCCAGATGATATAGAATTTGAATATAAGATCAAAGATGAGCGGCTCGAAGAACCCGAAACCGGAAAGTTCTCGGGCACTGAGTCCGGAGAAGTCATTTTAGATCAGCTGGACGATGATCCTATCTATCTTTTCATGGGTGTTATCGGAGTCGCCACCCTGATGATCCTACTGGTTGCGCTTAGAAAGCGCAAGAGCTTAGGAACCAAAAGGAAAAGACCGAGAGATCTTGTAACTCTAGAGAAAAAAGATGAAGGATCGTAGATGAAAATATGACCGACCGCTATATCTGTGCTGATTGTAAGGAGATATCCCAAAAAAAGAGGAAATGCCCCTACTGTGAGGAGGAGATGAAGAAGGTCAGCTTTTCCCGCGGGTTTGAAGGTTGGATGCCTTACGTGATGGCCGGTACTGCATCTGTATTGTTACTGCTAAGTTTCCTTTTTTCCGTGCCTATACTTACATGGTTAGCTTTTCCTCTCATAGGTGCCGGACTGTTTTTCGATCACCTTTACCAAAAACAGATAGATAAAGCCCTAAAAGAAATGATGTGAGATGAGAAATAATAAATCGCTCGCCCCACATCATATTCCTACTTCCCTTTTTATACCCAGGGGTGGAAAGATTAATATACTCCGAGGATATGTCATATTATGCCCCTGAGTTTTGCTATCGAGTCGGCAGGGATGCACTCGAAATAGGACATTTATGAGAGACATATTTGTAGAGAAAGGTAGGTTAAAAAGATGGAAGAAGAATCAATAGTAGATAAAAAAGACATTTACGATTCTGACAAGATCAAAGTCCTTGAAGGTCTAAAAGCCGTGAGAAAACGGCCCAGCATGTATATTGGCAGTACTGACGAGAACGGCCTTCATCACCTGGTCTACGAAGTTGTAGACAACAGCATAGACGAAGCCATGGAAGGTTACTGCGACCAGATCGAGGTCACCTTACAGGAGGACGGCAGTGTAAAAGTATCGGATGACGGGAGAGGTATACCCGTCAGCGACCATCCCCAGCTGGACAGACCTGGAGTGGAGATAGTGATGACGAAACTCCATGCCGGAGGCAAGTTCGACAGGAAAAGTTACAAGGTCTCCGGAGGTCTTCACGGGGTCGGTGTTTCCGTGGTGAACGCTCTATCCCAATGGTTGGAGGTCAAGGTGAAAAGAGAGGGCGATATATATCATCAGAGATATGAACAGGGAAAGCCGGTGACGGAAGTAGAGAAGATAGGAGAGGATGGAACCACTAGCGGAACTACAACGATATTCAAACCGGACCCTGAAATATTCGAGACCACCGAGTTCTACTATGAAACGTTGAAGGATAGGATGAGAGAGCTCGCCTTCCTGAATAAGGGTCTGAAGATCATATTAAAGGACGAACGTGGAGAGGAAAAGGAAGAAGAAGAATATCATTATGAAGGTGGAATAGTTGAATTCGCTAAGTATCTGAATAAAGATAAAGAGAAACTTCACCCGGAACCCATCTACTTCAAGGAAAGGGAAGACGGCGTACACGTGGAGGTGGCGATGCATTACAGGACCGAATCCTACTCGAAGGAGATCCTCGCCTTCGCCAACAACATAAACACGAAAGAGGGCGGGACACACCTCAGCGGGTTCAGGGCCGGCCTGACAAGGACGCTCAATAATTACGCCGACAATAATGAATTTGCAGAAGACTTAAAGTTGAGGGGAAAAGATTACCGGGAAGGGCTCACGGCCGTGATAAACGTTAAACTTCCAGAGCCACAATTTGAGGGTCAAACAAAAACGAAACTCGGTAACAGCGAGATCCGAGGCATAGTACAGTCGATAGTGAGTGAAAAATTGATGACCTTCCTGGAGGAGAATCCCAAAGTTGCAGAATTGATAATTGAGAAGGCGGTTACGGCAGCTAAAGCGAGGCAGGCCGCCAAGAAGGCTAAAGAACTCACCAGGAGAAAGGGTCTTTTGGGGAGCGTAGATCTTCCAGGAAAACTTGCGGACTGCGCTAATCCAGATCCTTCTAAATCTGAACTCTATATCGTGGAGGGCGACTCTGCAGGCGGCTCGGCTAAACAGGGCAGAGATAGGGAATTTCAGGCGATTTTACCGTTACGGGGTAAGATAATCAACGCGGAGAAGGCGAGATTGAATAAGATGCTGGAGAATAAAGAGATACGTTCGATCATCTCCGCAATCGGTGCCGGTATAGGTGAAGAATTCGATCCCGACGAATGTAGATACCATAAGATCATAATAATGACTGACGCGGATGTGGACGGCGCCCACATAAGGACTTTACTTTTCACCTTTTTCTACAGGTACATGAAGCCCCTGA
The DNA here is from genome assembly GCA_018334755.1 of Thermoplasmatota archaeon. Classification (GTDB taxonomy): domain Archaea; phylum Thermoplasmatota; class Thermoplasmata; order Halarchaeoplasmatales; family Halarchaeoplasmataceae; genus Natronoplasma. Next base: position 11,543 of record JAGXLI010000002.1, on the reverse strand, counting down.
TAGAGAGAGGCTATCTATACATGGCCCAGCCTCCTTTGTACAAGATAACGAAAGGCGGAGGCGTTCGTCACGCATACAGTGATGAGGAGAAACGAGAGATCTTGGATGAATGGGGTAGTAGAGGCGTTGGTATCCAGCGTTATAAGGGCCTCGGGGAGATGAATCCTAAAGAATTATGGAGAACGACCATGAATCCGGAGAACCGTATCCTCGCTCAGGTCACGGTAGAAGACGGTGAGAAAGCGGACGATCTCTTCAACCTTCTCATGGGTAAAGACGTGGCTCCAAGAAAGGAGTTCATCCAGCAGAACGCTCAAGCGGCGACCAACATAGACATATGAGGTGATAGATATGGCAGAACCAGCAGAAGAAACGACGATGGCGGATGAAGTTTATACCAAACATCTAGAAGAAGAGATGGAGGATTCTTACATAAATTACGCGATGAGCGTGATCGTAGGTAGGGCCTTACCGGACGTTAGAGACGGGCTAAAACCGGTTCATAGACGTATACTTTACTCGATGAAGCAGGAGGGCCTGACCTCGGATAAATCGCATAAGAAGTCAGCGAGGGTGGTCGGTGACGTTCTCGGTAAATATCATCCTCACGGAGATCAGGCCGTTTATGACGCCCTCGTAAGGATGGCTCAGGATTTTTCTCTGCGTTATCCTCTCGCCGACGGCCAGGGTAATTTTGGCTCCTTGGACGGTGACGAGCCCGCCGCGATGCGATACACCGAGGCGCGTTTGGATGAGATCGCCGAGGAGATGATGGAAGACCTGAAAAAAGATACTGTTGAATTCAGAGATAATTATGACGGCGCTCTAGAAGAACCGGAAGTACTTCCGGCCAAGCTGCCCAATCTCCTACTTAACGGTGCCAGCGGCATAGCGGTCGGCATGTCCACTAACATACCCCCGCACAATCTGAACGAACTCGTCCGGGCTATAAAGTTATTGATAGATGAGCCGGAGGCTGAAATTGTTGATCTGATGGAAGAACTGCCCGCACCTGATTTCCCAACTGGAGGCATAATCCACGGCTACAACGGCGTGTATAACGCTTACAAAGAAGGAAGAGGGAAGATAAAGATAAGAGCTAAAACGAAGATCGAAGACCTTGGAGGGAACAGAAGCCGGATCGTTATCACCGAGGTACCTTACCAGGTCAACAAGGCTAAACTTGTAGAAAGCATAGCCAAACTGGTTAAAGATGACGTCATCACCGAGATATCTGACCTTAGAGACGAATCTGACAGAGAGGGAGTGAGGGTCGTCATCGACCTGAAGAGAGGGGTGATCCCCGACGTCGCATTGAATAAGCTCTTCAAACACACCCAGATGGAAGTTACTTTTGGAGTCATAAACCTCGCTCTGGTAGATGATGAGCCGGAGATCCTCGATCTGAAGGAGACTTTACAGCACTACATCGATCATAGAGTAGACGTGATAACCCGGAGGACGAAATACGATTTAGATAAAGCTCAAGATAGAGCCCATATACTCGAAGGACTCTTGACCGCTTTAGATAATCTGGACAAAGTCATCAAGATAATCCGCTCTTCAGAAGAACAGTCCCAGGCTAAAGAAAAATTGACATCGGAATTTTTATTGAGCGATAAGCAGGCAACGGCGATCCTCGATATGCGTCTTAGGAGGTTAACTGGATTAGAGAGAGAAAAACTGCAGGATGAGTACGAAGAGAAGCAGGAAGAGATAAAAGAGTACAAAGAGATCCTGGGTAACAGGGAAAGGATACTCAAGATAATAAAAGGTGAATTGGATGAACTTGCTGAGAAGTACGGCGACGAAAGAAGGACAGAGATAAACAAGGATGCGGTCGAGGTTGAAACCGAAGATCTCATACCCGAGGAGGATCTAGTCATCACTCTGACCCATAAAGGCTACATCAAGAGGCTGCCCGTGGAGACTTACAGAAAGCAGAGAAGAGGCGGCGTCGGATTGATAGGCATGGATACCAAGGAGGAAGACCATGTGGTCGATCTCTTCATCACGAATTCGCATGATTACCTCCTGTTCTTCACTAACAAAGGCAGGGTTTACTGGCTCAAGGCTTATAAATTACCGAAAGGCAGTCGTCGTTCCAAAGGCAGACCCATAGTGAATATGTTGCCCAGGTTAGATGACGACGAGAAGATAGAGGACCTGATACCGGTCAGTGAGTTCAGCGAGGATGAATATCTGCTGTTCTCGACGAAGAAAGGCAAGATCAAGAGGACCTCGCTCGCGGAATATAGCAATCCTAGAGTTACAGGTATCTGGGCTATTAAATTGCGCGAGGGAGATGAACTCGTGGATACTAAGCTTTCTGACGGCTCGAAAGAGATCATGCTCGCCACGAAGAACGGCCAGGCGATCAGGTTCGACGAAGAAGATGTTAGACCGACCGGGCGCTATACGATGGGGGTGAAAGGAGCGAGGTTAGAAGATGATGATGAAGTCGTCAGCATGACTTTGGTTGAAGAGGACGACACCGTATTGACTTTAACAGAGAAGGGATACGGAAAGCGCTGTGACGTCGAGAATTACAGGAAAACTAACCGCGGAGCCAAAGGAGTGATCACAATGAATATCAGAGATAGGAACGGTAAAGTGGTCTGCGTTAGAAGGGTCGAGGAAGGAGAAGACCAGGAGATAATCCTGGTCAGCAAGAAAGGGATGATAATCAGGACCCTCGTGGATGATATAAGCAAGCAGGGAAGGAACACAATGGGCGTCAAGACGATGGAGCTCAAAGAGGGAGATAAGTTCAACGCAATGTCTAAAGTAATCGGTGAAGAAGAAGAGAAAGAGATAGTCGAAGAAGATGAGTGAATCGAAAAACTCTTATCTTGCTATGGATTGAGAGTAACCAGATTGATCGATATCCAGTTATGGGCGCGTGGCCTAGCGGGGAAGATGAAAAAGGACATCCTCCCCTCACATTAAAGGCCATAAAGAACAATGCCCTTTAATATAGCCTGGACATTATCACCTTAGTCCCCTTACAAACATTTCCAACAAAATGGGCGCGTGGCCTAGCCTGGACATGGCGCTGCCCTTCTAAGGCAGACAGCACGGGTTCGAATCCCGTCGCGTCCGTTAAAGTTGCTTTAACGGGCAAGGTGAATGCGTGAGCATTCACTGGCGTCCGCTATATAAATATTTGACTTTAAGTGGGCTATTGGAAAGCGCTAGCTTTTTTAATGAATCTATCTCTCCTTCAGTTTATCGTTGCAGAGGGAAGTCCTCACACATCTGGGTGACCTCTTACGACCGCCACTGTCGCCTCCGTATTCTTTAGAACCCTTGAGGTAGTACTTCCGATAAAGATCTTGGAGATCCCGGACCTTCCGTGGGAACTTATATAGATGATATCATCTTTGGTTGCTAGTTCAGTTATCCTTTCGTAGGGTTCCCCTTCTTCTATCGTTGTTTCTATCTCTACTCCCAATCTATCTGCTCTGCTTTCTACTTCTTTTAGAACTTCTTCTCCTTTTTCCTTGAGTTTATCGGACCGGATATCCACTATCTCCTCTCCAAATTCTTCGACCCGGTATCTGCCCGCATGGCCAGATAAAGCGCTCAAGGGTATAACGTAAACCGCTAGAGCGGGTATATCGTATGTTTGTGCGGCTTCTAGTCCCTCTTCAACGCCGATGAAAGAGAGCTCAGAGCCGTCGGTCGGAAGGATGACCCTTTCGTACATATATACAATATTTACACACTAATAGTAAGTATTTACGGTTATCTCGAGAAAATGTTTTTATCCTCTAGTCTGGTATAACGTTCGTTTATGCAGATTCAAAAATATGAGAGAAAGAGGAAAAAGAGGGATGGAGAGAAAGTATACGATCACTGGCTTAGAGTAGCCGAACAGAGACCACATTCACCTCATCTTAGCGAAGATCAATTCTGGGACTATTTTTTCGGTCCGGATGACCTCCATTGGATTCTGATAGCTGATGATAAGATCAAAGGTTTATTGCACCTCGAATCGAGCTCTGATCTCAATTTTCTAGATTTTTGGGTCTTAGAAGAAGATTTAGAAGAAAAGACGATCCGACGGTTGACGGGCCGTTCTTTATCATACCTAGATGAAGGTCAGAAGATATTCACTAGATCGATACCCGGGATCAGATGGTATTATGATAGACTGGAAGAGTGGAACTTTAGATCGGTAGAGCCCATAAGTCCAGTCCTTTGGAAGAAGTACAATTCAGAAAAGGATGATACTGATCATAACGAGGGATCGAATCTATCTGAAATGGAACCTATCCATAAGATCGAACCAGAACAAAGTTCTCAGATCAGAAGATTAGCGCAGTTGATAGCTGAAGTGGGAGACTTGAAATCCGATGATGATTCACTATCTGAAATGGGAAAAGGTTTAAAGTACGACATGGCAGATAGAAATGTAAGTTACTGGGTCCTAGGAAAAGATGAATACCTTGCCTATGTGGGTCATGAAACAAGAGAGCAGATATCAGGTGAACAAGAAACTCAGATCGAGGAGGTTGGAGTCCATCCAGATCATAGAGAGAGAGGGCTTGGAAAGCTGATCTTGCAAGAGGTACTGAAGAAGATCAGAAAAGATGAGATAGAGGGAATATATGTAAAAACTCATTCCAAAAATCCAGCAAAGTTCCTCTACAAAAGCTGTGGATTCGAAACCGTGGAAGAGATCACTCTTTTGACCCCTCAAAGAGCGAAAGAATGATTCAAGTGTGAGGTTAGACTGAAAATAGGGGGTAAAAGGCCTCGGAAAAATTACATAAACTCTCAGTACTATACCTATATATGTCCGGAATAAACTTCTTCACGACACGGGACCTAGAGAAGATAGAAGATTTCTATTTGAATGAATTAGAGATGGAACTCTGGCTGGACCAGGGCGAGTGCAGTATATTCAAACACGGGAACATGCTGTTGGGCTTCTGCCAGGGTGAAAACGAACATACTCAGGGCGTGATAACGTTCTTCTATAGAAGGAAGGAACATGTCGACGAGATGTACGAGAAACTGAGTGATGTAGCGGAAGAAGAACCGGTCGAAAATGAAAATTTTCAGATATATCAGTTCTTTGCAGAAGATCCTGAAGGAAGGACCCTTGAATTTCAAACATTCTTACATCCGGTCGATCCATACCTGGGGGGAGAGGAATTACTGCAGGGGAGGAGAAGCGTCAGGGATTACAGAGAGAAAAAAGTGCCCGAAGAAACCTTGTTGAATATATTTGAGACCTGCAGGTACGCGCCCACCTCTAGAAATTCACAATCCTACTATTTTGTCCCGATAGAAGATGAGGATATGATCGAGTTCCTTTCAAAGAGAAGAGGGGGGAACAGTGCGCCTATCCGAAAAGCTCCTATGGCTGTTGCGATCTGCTGTGATCCAGAAGAGACAGGAAGACCGAAACAGGACGGCGATATAGCCGCCTACCATTTCATGCTGACCGCCTGGGCACACGGGTTGGGAACCTGTTGGATTGCAGCAATGGACAGGGATGACGTGAAAGAAGAGTTGAACATATCGGAGGACCATTACGTTGCCACAGTGACCCCGTTGGGTTATCCAGTTAAGGTTCCGGAAACGCCTTCGAGAAAAGAGGCGGAGGAATTCGTGAAGAGAATAGACTGATATCTCTCATTTGAAGATGTGTCCCGTTTCCTCGTGCCAGAGTACCAAGTCTAGATGACCTAGTGGTATTTCCACTTCTTTTGAAAACCTCTTCATCTTTTCTTCTATCTCCAGGTATCTTTTCTTCGTCAGAGTTTTGGGCACCTCTTCGATCACGTCTAGTTCTTCTAGATTCTTCAATATGTGCCTGTCTAGTATAGCTAGGTCCTGAGTGTAACCGATATTCCGCAGGAAGTGGCTGCTCTCCTTCAAACCGAGCCCTTTGATGTTATCGACGATCCATCTCCTCGCCTCCTTGGGATCGTCGAACTCTTTTAACTTCTCTCTTAAAGAAAAATCATCGTCCAAGAACTTCTCTCTCGCTTCGACCAGGTACTCGGATTTATTGTGTCTGAACCTCACCCTTTTTATCTCATCGGCGATCTCCGATTTCTCACCTTCCTCGATCATCTCATTCTCTCTTAACTTCTCCACGGTATCCCAGCACACCTTCGCTTTAGATTGAGGCGTGAATAAACAAAAGGTCAATTCGTCGAAGATCTTATCTTCCTCACCTTCATCCCACAAGCTCTTAAAATCATCGATCCTAGAGTGTATCTCGCCTTCGATCGACGAATATCTCTCTTTTAACTTTTTTTCATCCATGATATTACTGAGAAGGGAGGTGAAGAGTCGTTTTTAATCTTTTTCGACCAATCTACTTTCGAATTCGTCAATATCTGTTACAGGTTCTCTGCAGGTGAAGTCCTCACAGATATAGGCGGTCGTTTTTCCATCGACCTTTGTCATGGAAGAGGTGAATCCTAAAAGTTTATCCAATTCATCACTGTTTTCTTCATCCTTCACTATCACTACGGTATTTGGAGAGAACTGTTCCCTTAAAACGTCGAGCATCTCTTCGTCTTCGTTTCCGACGATCATGACCTCCTTACCTCCTGCCCACCATGATTGTAAAGCGGTCATGGACATGGTGAACTGGGCCGGATTTTGTGATATTTTTCCGGAAAAAGATTCGATCATCTTTTCTACCGCTTCACTGTACTTCTCGTCTCCCGTGATCTGGTTCAACTTGACCAAGTCGAACAGTGCGATCGAATTACCGGAGGGATAGGCACCGTCCCGAACATCTTTCTTGTTCACTGGTAATTCATCATCATCCGTTCTAGAGATGAAAAATCCGCCTTTCTCTTCGTCCCAAAAATATTCCATCATCGTATCCGTTAAGTCGATAGCTCTCTTGAGGTATTCGGGCTTGAAAGCGCTCTGATAAAGACGCAAAAGAGCCCAGATCAGGAAAGAATGGTCATCCAAACCGCCCTTTACCGAGACCTCGCTTTCGATGGAAGCGTGATGCAGTTCTCCGTTTTTTACCATCTCATCTAGGATAAAGGAGAGGGTCTCTTCCGCCATATCTATGTATCTCTCTTCGTCAAATACGAAACCGGCTCTGCTCAATGCAGCTACCATGAGACTGTTCCAGTCAGTCAATATCTTGTTGTCCACGTCGGGTTTCTCTCTTTTGAGCCTTTCATCCAAGAGTTTATTTTTCATCCTCTCCACTTTATCTCTTAGTTTCTCCGCGGATATGTCTTTTTCAACGGCAAAATCCTCGATTGTCTTTTCAAGGAGAAGGACGTTCTCTCCGGTTTTTTCATTGCTAGCTTCTTCTCTAAAATTTCCTTTATCTTCAACATTAAACAAATCGACAAAAAGATCGCTTTCTTTTCCAAGTAGATCCTCTATCTCTTCCTTTCTCCAGGTGTAATAGGCCCCTTCCTTTCCGGAAGATTCCGCATCTTCGGAGGAGAAGAATCCTCCTGACTCGGATCTTAGATTTCTATCCACATAGGCGACCACTTCTTCTACCGTTTTGGAGTAAAGTGAATCCGGATTCGAAAGCCAAGCCTCGGTGTAGGCCATCAATATCATCGCCTGGTCGTAAAGCATCTTCTCGAAATGAGGGAGCTTCCATCTGCGATCTGTAGAATACCTGTGGAAACCATAGCCAAGATGGTCGTAAATACCTCCTTTCCTCATCTCTCGGAGCGTTTTGTGGACTATCTCGTCCGCTTTTTCTTCCTTTTCACTATACCTGAGCAAAAAAAGAAAGTTCTGAGGACTAGGAAATTTTTGATCGTTTCCGAACCCACCGTATTCGTCATCGAAAGTCATAGAAAGATGATCAAAAGCGTCGTCCAAGATCGAGCTGTCCAGTTCTTTTTCCATTCCAAGCTCGTCTTTTTTCAAGCTCTCGACGACCGTCTTTCCCTTTTCCACCAGCCTTTCTCTATCGTTTTCCCAAAGTTTCCTGATCTTTGGGATCAACTCCATGAGACCGGTCATACCTCTCTTCCCACTTTTTGGTATATAAGTTGCGGCGTAAAAGGGCATCTTTTCTGGGGTCATCAAGATCGTCAAAGGCCAACCCCCTCTGCCGGACATGCTTCTGGCGATGTCCATGTAGACGGAATCTATATCGGGCCGTTCTTCCTTATCTACTTTTATAGAAACGAAGGTCTCGTTCATCAGCTTTGCAACTTCTTCATCCTCGAAAGATTCTCTTTTCATCACGTGGCACCAGTGACAGGAAGAGTAGCCGATGGAAAGAAATATTGGTTTGTCTTCTTCCCTCGCTTTTTGAAACGCCTTTTCACTCCACGGATACCAGTCTACTGGATTATCTGCATGCTCCTTGAGATATGGGCTCTTCTCACCCTTAAGATGGTTGATCTTGATCCCTCCTACGAGATATTATAGTGTTATCCTAGGTTATAGTATCTTTCCTACCATCTCAGCTATCTCTTCCAACAGTTTTTCATCTTCATCTCCAAAACGAGATCTTTGGTGAGAATCTATATCTATCTCTCCGACGACGTCACCTTCTTTGAAGATAGGCACGACGATTTCCGATTCTACTTTTGGACTGCAGGACAGATAGTTTTGCTCCCGCTTCACGTCGTCGATCAAGAAGGTCTCTTCTCTATCCGCCGCCTGGCCGCAGATACCCTCTCCGAAGTCGATATTCGTGTGTTCCGTCGGCTTCCCCACATAAGGGCCGAGGACCAGTTCCCCGTTCTCGACCAGATAGAAGCCGACCCAGTCATATCCCTTGAGTTCATCGTGAAGGATCATGCATATATCCTTCAGCTTAGATTTTGTTTCTTGGTCTTTCTCTACCGTTTCTCTAACTCTTTCGAGCACTCTTTTCATCCTATCATCCCTCTTCCATCTCGATCCACTTTTCGACCGCCTCCCTCAGATGTGGTATGGTGATAGACCCTCCTACAACCAGGCCAATAGAGAGGGCTTCCATCATCTCTTCATCGCTCACGTTTTCTTCATGACATCGATTGAGATGATATTCGATGCAGCCGTCACACCTCAACGCGAGCGAAGACACTAACCCGAGTAGTTCCTTCGTCTTCTTAGAGAGTGCTCCCTCTTCATAGACCTGATTGTCCAGGTTGAAGAAACGCTTCATCTCTAGATTTCCTTTTTCCATGACCAATTCGTTCAATTCTTCTCTTCTCTCTTCGAAATCTTCTTTTTCTGTCATCGTTTTTAGAAAGGAATAGAAGTTTTTAAAATTTCACCGAAAACCTTAAGTATATGAAGATATTAGAATATTCTAATATCATGGTAAAGGAAAGACGTATAGATGACGACCGCATACAAGAGATGCACGCCGAGCTGTGCAAGATGCTGTCCCATCCGACTAGATTGAAGATACTGGAACAGCTCAAAGAGGGAGAAAAAACCGTGAACGAGATGGTGGAAACCTTGAATATCAATCAATCGACGGTTTCCCAGCATCTCGGGGAACTCAAAAAAAGGGACCTGGTGAGAGCGGAAAGGGATGGCTCAAAGATGCGGTATCATATAACATATCCTGAGATAATGAAAGCTTGCGATATAATAAGAGAGGTTCTCTTCAAGCAGCTTTCTGAAAATCAAAAATTATTAAATAAGGGTGAGAAAAATGGATGAATCTAAAGACGAAAAAGTAGAAGAAATAAAGAAAAAGATGGTGAGTGAAATCATGAGCGAAGACGAATCGACGGAGTATCCAGAAGGGCCTGTGAAAGTGAACGACAACGATTTTCAGGAGACGATCAATGAGTATCCTCTGGTACTTGTAGACTTCTGGGCAGAATGGTGCGGTCCATGCAAGATGATGGAGCCCGTGTTAGAAGAGCTGGCGGAAGAGTACCAGGGAGAGGTGGTCATAGCGAAGATGAACGTGGACAAGAATCAGAAAGTTCCTAGCCAGTTCCAGGTGTCTAGTATCCCGACACTGGTACTCTTCAAAGACGGGGAGAGAGTGGACCGGATGATCGGCGCGTTACAGAAACAGCAGTTGGAACAGAAATTCGAAGAGCACATGAATTGAAAGTAGATCGCCGCTGTTCACGGGTCTAAAAAACGTTTCCTTAATCTCTATTTTAACAAAAAAAGTTATAAACTTGTCTTGTCGTGCAAACGCTGATTTATGGGGATCAAAGTAAAAAATTTGGAGAACACGTTCGACGATACCGAGGCCTTGAAAGGTATCTCATTCGAAGTCGACGACGGCGAGATATTCGGTCTTTTAGGTCCTAACGGGGCCGGGAAGACCACCACCGTCAAGATTTTAGCGACCATGCTGCTGGCTGATTCTGGGAACGCTAAAATCAACGGTATGGACGTCACGGAATATCCAAAAAAGGTCCGCGGTTTAGTTGACGTCATAACTGCTAGAGACAAGTTCTACCGCAGGCTGGACGGATATCAGAACATCAAATTCTTTTCCAGTATATACGAGGTCGAGGATTGGAAGGGGAAGATGAAGGAATACGGTGAACATCTTGGGCTCGATGAAGAAGATTTCGAGAAGAAATTAGCGGATTATTCTACCGGTATGAGGCAGAAATTGAACCTTATCCGAAACTTGATCAGGAAGACCCCGATATTGTTTTTAGATGAGCCCACTTTGGGTCTAGATCCGGTCTCCAGCAGAAAATTTAGAAGCCTGTTGAAAGAGGTGATGGAGGAAGAAGAGAAGACGGTCATCTTCACCAGTCACAACATGTACGAAGTGGAGGAGATCTGTGAAAGGATAGCTATAATGAACGACGGGGAGATAACTACAAGAGGAGAACCGAAAGAACTGAAGGACGAGATATTCCCCAAGAGGATGATAGAATTTTCTTACATGGATGGAGGGAAGCCGGAGTTCACCAACGAGTTCATCGATAAAGTCAAGAAGAAAGGTGATAAGGTCAGGGTCATCATCGAATCCGGAGAGGGTGATCACGTTCATGAAGTAATCCAGGAGATCCTGGACAGCGGTAGGATCAGGAACCTTACAGTGAAGGAACCCACTCTTGAAGAGGCGTTCATCAGACACACCGGAGACGAAGAAGAGATATCGGAGGAGGAGATAGATTGGGTCTGAAGATCTATCCCAAAATAATCAAAGCTTTCCTGATCAGGGACTGGCAGAGGCGGTGGTCCTACAAGCTCAACTTCACCGCGATGCTTCTGTATCCTATAGTCTGGGTCAGCGTTTTCGCTCTTATGGGTAGATTCGCCGAGGGAAGTACGGAAGATTTGGTTCCCGGCGGTTTCGCCACTTACATCGTTACAGGAATAATCACCTGGCGTTTCATCAGGGTCGGGTTCTTCGACGCGTCTTGGAGCATCAGGTGGGAGCAGCATATAGGAACGTTCAAGAACATCTACATGATCCCTCATCATCTTTTAGTCCCGGTGACCTCCACTGCATTATCGGGTTTCACCGTTTCACTTCTCAACTTTGCCGAGATGTGGGTCGTGGCTGAGTTCGTCTTCGATATCAGTCTGAACATGACGATATTTTCCTTCTTGTTTCTCGTTTTGGCCTGGATGTCGATAATCGGTTTCGG
>JAGXLI010000082.1 GCA_018334755.1 Thermoplasmatota archaeon | reverse complement strand
TCCTTCTTGACTTTCTTTAAGATCTCACCAGCGGGTTTTTTCACCTCGCCCGGCGGAACTACAACGGTATAATCTTCTTCAGCACGATCTTCATCCCATATCCGGTATTCTAGACCCATGTCGTAAGAGTTGTAGACCTCGCTGATCTCGGCTATCGATTCCGTGGTGTAAGGCGTTATACCTATCTCGTTCAGAAGCGCGATGAGTTCCTGTGCCTTCCCGAACTGATACGCCCCGAAGGCGAGAGGTCCCTCGTTTCTCTGCTGTTCGGTCCAGGCTAAAAGGTCGTCAGTAACTTGGTCTTTCGGCGGCAGCCGATACTCGGTTTTTCCGTAAGTAGATTCGATTATTAGAGTGCTGCAGTCGTAAGGCGCCGCTCTCTTGCAGGTCTTTCCGCCGTGAGGGTTGAAATCGCCGGTGTAAAGAACATCGTCGACCTTCACCATCGCCGAGCCGAAGACGTGTCCGGCCGGGTAGAGCGTGACTTCGAATCCGCCGACCTCGCGGGAAGAGCCGTAAAGGAGTTCGTCCCCTCTTTTCTCTCCCTTCCTGACCCCTAAGATATCGAGGGTCGGCGGTGTCATGTATGAATCTTTGACGAGATGGTCCATGTGCCCGTGGGTTACCACGCCCTCTTCCATCTGTTTGGACGGGTCCAATGTTATCTTCTTCCCGTCATCCTCTATCTTTATCCCGCTCTCATGCTTTATCTTCATCTATCTTCTCCTCTTTTTTGTACTCAAAATTGTACTGGGTAGGGATCCTTCTTTTGAGAGTGGTCCAATAAGGACATTCTTCACACTTGTATCCGAGCGTAACTGAGCCACCGAAGATCGTCTCGTTCTTCGTTTTTTCTAGATCGCTCCCACAGACCGGGCATCTCCCTTTAAGGTCCTTCTTCTTTTCACCTTTTCTCGCATCTATCTCCGTATTGATGAAGGGAGCGGTCACGGCGATCTTTCTCAGACGTTCGGAACTCACGGTATACTCAGGATCGTTATTCTGTAACTCCCCGATAACCAGATCCCTCAACTTTTGAAGTGAACCCACCCCTCTAGTCCTTCTCATAACATATCGGAGGGCCTTCTCAATTTCCTCCTCGCTAGGGATTGAATAGGGCATCGGAGATATATGTAGAGGGGTTTACTTATTTTTACTGTTCGTTTTACTTATTTCGCTCGTACATCTTAACCGCGGATTCGACAGCGTTCTTGGCTCTCTCGATCCTTTCCTCGGCCTCCATCCTCGACATGCCGGGTCCAGTTATACCGAGGCTCACGGGTTTTTCGAAATCGAGCGACAGGTCGGTTATCTTCCTCGCTGCCTGGGCCATCACCGTCTTGTCGTGTTCCGTTTCTCCCTTGATCACCGTACCCAGGGTCACGACACCGTCGATATCGTCCCGTTTCAAAAGTTTCTTTATCGCCAGCGGCATGTCAAAAACCCCTGGTACGTGCTTCACTTCGGTCACTTCGGCGCCCAGAAAATCGGCGTGTTCTTCCGCCCGTTCCAACATCATCTGGTTTATGTCGTAATTGAATTCCGATACCACGATTCCCATCTTCATTTTTTCTTCCATATCTTATCACCTCAAAGGTCCTACATCCGGAAAACCTTCTCTTTCTCCCCGACCGGCTTCTTCTTCCAAGCGCTCGGGCCTGAAGAGAAGATCGTAAACGTTTTCGGCGTGTTCTCTAGCGCGTTTATCGGCCAGATCCGCCAAATCTTTTTCTTCCTCGACTTCGTCTTCATGAACGAAGACTTCGATTATGTGCGTGTTCTTCTTCAATTCCACGTACAGTAAAGCTTTGGAGGCCTGGTCGGCACACTGCTTGTCTATAGGTTCGGGACCGGGCATACCCAAAGCCATCACGATATCGCATCCCGAGTCTATCAATTTTTGGGACGCGATAGCCAGATCTTTGATCCCGGGCACCGTGTACCTCTCTATCTCGTAACCGGTTCCGATCCGTGAAAGTTCATCGACGGCACTCTCGTACATGTCGTACCTTGCGAATGTCGTATCAGCGATGCCGATCTTCTTCATTCAATCTTCCTCCTTTTCCAGCTCTTTTTTCATGCTGTACCAGTCTATTATCTTCCTTATGATCTGTCGAGAACCGTCAAGTTCATGTTCGTGATGAGATAATCTTTCTATCTTTATATGTTCTAGTCCTCTCTCTTTTAATTTTTTTTCCAAACGCTCTTCCTCGTGTCGCTGGTCGTAGCCCAGAGCTATTATGTCAGGTTTAACTTCTTCTACCGTGTTGAATTTATCTTCTTCGTCACCCACTACCGCTTTGTCCACCGGTTTCAAAGCTTCCACCATCTCCTTTCTCACTTCCTCGTTCATCAGGGGCTCGTGCTTGTGTTCCCTCACCGTTTCGTCACAGGCAACCACGACGACGAGTTCATCTCCCAATGATTTGGCTTCCTCCAGATAATGTAGGTGGCCCAGGTGTAGTATATCGAAAGTGCCTCCTACCATCACCCTTTTCTCAGACATCTATCTCCTCCAGATATTCCATTATCGTTTTTCCTTCGATCAGTGGGATGTCCTCTTCCTCCCCATATTCGGCCGCTCTGCTCTCCGAGAGACTGTCTCCGTCCTCCGAGATCATCTCGCAGATGGTCATGCTCGGATAGATGTCCGTTAACTGAAGTATAGCCGTGGTCAATTCCGTGTGACCTCTCCTTTCCGATAGTAAACCTTCGGTCGCGTTCAGAAGGAATACGTGTCCCGGGGTTCTGAACTCGTTCCCGAACTTTTTCTGGCTTTCCTCGGTCGGAAGTTCCTCGATCTCTTCCGCCAGGTCCGCGAACCTCTGTATGGTCAAAGCGCGATCGATGTCTGTGATGCCCGTAAAAGTATCCCTGTGATTGACAGTGAGTGAGAAAGTCGATCTCTCATCGTAAGGTATGTCGTCCGCTTTCATCCGCGACAGGATAGGAAATCTGTCACTGCTCTCCTCGAACAGGTCGCTGAGATACGGCAGGTCGAGCTTCTTCCAGGTGGAGGGTGGAATCGTCGAACAGATAAGACCGCCGGCATCCCTTCTCAACCTTCTTATCTTGCTGGGCGTGATCTTCTTCGAAGGGGTGACCAGATCGACCTCTTCCTCTCTACCATCAGCATCGTATATCATCACGAAACCCCCATCTTCAAGATGCTGGATGGCTTCTTCGACTTTTTCTTTCATCAATCGTTGATTGTTATGATTTATAATAGGGTTTTGGTCTATAGAGCGCTGCCGTCTTCTCGCAAAGAAAAACAGGCTGTTGATTATCACGCTCAGAAGATATAAAAAAGAATTAATAGGGTGAGATCGATGGTTTTTTGATCGGGATGCGCGACAAGATTGTTAGTAGACTCGCAGAGAATGATACAGTAATGACACCGGATGCGTGGGAATATCTTAATGACCTGGACCATTCCGAAGACCTTTCTGTGATAATAGATAAGATGGAGGAAGAAAAGGAGGAACTTCCCTTTCCCGTCTGCAAAGATACCGTCAATTGTTTCGTGCGGGACGTTTTGGAGCTAGAGGAAGAAAAAGAAGACCGATCGGACGAAGATAATGAGATCGACCGCGATATTTGGAAGGATATAGAAGTTCTCAAAGATATCTCGGGAGAGTCGACGTGCACTGGAGAGGTAGATGATTTTCGAAGTTATTTCGATGATAGATTCGAGAGGTTGAGGTCGATAATCAGGGAGAGGAGGGACGGCAAAAAAGCGAGGCCCATAAACAGGATAGAGAAGAGATCCGGAGAGGCCACCGTCATAGGGATGATAAGAGACGTATACACCTCTTCCAACGACAACAAGGTATTGACCCTGGAAGACGATACCGGTGAGATCCGCGGCTTCATCTCGAGCGACAGCGAAGCTTACAACCGAAATTTGTTAGAAGACGAGGTCATCCTGGCGAAAGGACAGGTATGGGATAACGACGGGAGCTTTGAAGACACCTTTTCGATCGAAGAGATCACCAGACCGGGTATACCGAAGTTGAACAACAAAACAAAAGCTGATTTTTCTGGAAAGATAGCGTTCGTCGGAGATGCCCATGTCGGAAGTGACACGTTCTTAAGGGAGGAATGGGACGAATTCATCTCCTGGATCAACTCCGACAGCGGTGCCGCCGCGGAGATAGAGTACCTGGTGCTTCCGGGCGACCTGGTCGACGGGATAGGTATATTCCCCAACCAGGAGGAAGAACTCGACATAATAGATATCTACAAGCAGTATCAGAAATTTGCCGACCTGATCGAAGAGATACCAAGCGATATTACCGTTATAACCATACCGGGCAATCATGACATCGTGAGGAACGCCGAGCCTCAGCCCTGTCTTCCAGAGGAGATTCAGGATATGTTCCCTGATAACGTTTTGTTCTTTGGAAATCCCGCTCTGATGGAGATACAGGGTCTCCAATTGTTGCTGTACCACGGGACCAGTATCAACGATCTTTCAGATATCCTGCCTCAGGTCACAAGCGAGAAGCCGATAACCGCGATGAAAGAGATGTTGGACCGGAGGCATCTTGTACCGGTTTACGGCGAGAGTACTCCGATAGCACCTGAAGAAAAGGACCATCTGGTGATAGAGGATATACCGGACATATTCGTGACCGGCCATATACACAGGACCGAAGTGTCCGATCATCACGGTATCGTGATGGTGAACGCCTCCACGTGGCAGGGACAGACGAACTATCAGGAGATGAGAGATATACAGCCGGACCCGGCGAAAGTCATCGTCCTGGATCCAGGAACGAACAACGTGTCGATCCGCGATTTCAGCTAGGCATAATATGGTCGAGAACGATCCCTTCAGTGAGCACTCGGAAAGGTACGAAGGATGGTTCGAAGAACACGAAGATGTCTACAGGTCTGAACTGAGAGCTTTGAGCAAAAAGATCCCACAGGAGGGAAAAGGCGTTGAGATCGGAGTGGGCAGCGGAAGGTTTTCAGAGCCATTCCCCATAGATGTAGGTGTGGATCCGAGTCCGGAGATGCTGAATTTAGCTGAAAAGAAAGAGATCGATGTTATAAGAGGTGTAGGAGAAAAGCTGCCCCTCGACTCGAACTCTTTTGACTTTGTCCTTATAGTCACCACAATCTGTTTTTTCGACAAGCCGTTAGAGGCTTTGAAGGAATCTGAGAGGATACTGAAAGAGAACGGAAATATCTTGATCGGCTTTATAGATAAAGATAGCCCTCTGGGAAGAACGTATCAAGAACGGAGAAAGGACAACGTGTTCTACGAAGAGGCGACCTTCTTCAGTGTGGAGGAAGTTGTCACTCTTTTGAAATGGGCTGATTTCGATGATTTCTCTTTTGTTCAAACGCTTTTCGACGGACTCGATTTGGATGAAGTAGAGGAAGTGAAAGAGGGTCATGGAGAAGGTTCTTTCGTGGTTGTGAAGGGAAAGAAATCCCAAGCCTGATGTGGGCAAAGATTAAATTTTCCGCTGTAGTGAGAACCGGATATGGACGAGGAAAACCTTGACATAAAAGAAAAAAATCGGTCAAAGCCCGATATGAGTTCTTTGAGCCCTAGATATCAAAAGATCTGGGAGAGAGTGAAAGATGAACTATCCTCTTCTTCGCATGGTATAGATCATACCGGAAGAGTATACAGGTTATCGAAAACTTTAGCGGATGATGAGACCGAGAGAGACGTACTGACCCCGGCTGCACTTCTCCATGACATAGCTAGAGAGAAAGAAGACAGCGATCAAACGGGTGAGATAGATCACGCCCGGCTGGGAGCCGAGATGGCAGAAGAGATCCTGATCCAGAACGGTTTTGATGAGCAAAAGATAGAGAGGATCAAACACTGTATCCTGACCCATCGATATCGGTCCGGAAAGCGGCCAAAAACGAAAGAAGCCAAGATACTTTCTGACGCCGACAAACTGGACGCGATAGGAGCCGTCGGCATCGCCCGGAGTTTCATAGTGGCGGGAGAGTATGACGAAGTACTGTACAGGGATGTAGACGTAGAATATTATGCCCAGGACAACTTGACAGAAGAAGGCAGGGTCATAGAAGTTCAAAAACACGCTCCCAACCTCGAGTACGAACTCAAACTCAAGAAGATAAAGGAACGCCTTTTTACTGACAAAGCGAAGAGGATAGGTAAAGAGAGGCAGGAATTCATGGAATCTTTTTTTAGAAGATTAAAAAGAGAGATCGAGGGAAAAAAGTAATATAAGCACTATCTCCTTTTTTATGAGGAACTCGCGTTTTTGTTTAAGGAGGAAATCAGATGGATGTTGATAGACGATTTCTGACCATTGTGGTCTCGTTGGTTCTGTTAGTTTCTACTTTTTCTGTGGGTCTGGCTTTTTCCGCGGATGGAGTAGAAGATGAAGAAAAGGGTCGTGTTCTCCTTGTCCAAAAAAGAGGTATCGACACTGAAACATTGAAAGATAAAGCCGATATATCGGTGATAACGGACTATGAAGAATACGTCCTGGTAAGAGCTACCTCGAGCGCGAAAG
>JAGXLI010000081.1 GCA_018334755.1 Thermoplasmatota archaeon | reverse complement strand
ACCGTTAACATAGATATCATCGATGTACCAGTCCGCTCCTTGACTCCCCGTTTTACCTTGATATCTAAACGCGATGTATATCTTTTCGCCTGCAAAATCATCAAGGTTAGCTTGTTCGGTCTCCCATTTATAAGCGGAATCTATGTCTCTAACCCACTTATACCCCCCTTTATTATCTTTTTCTCCCGAACCAGGCCATGGACTCTCTGTAGTGACCATTAAACTAT
Organism: Thermoplasmatota archaeon; assembly: GCA_018334755.1. Classification (GTDB taxonomy): domain Archaea; phylum Thermoplasmatota; class Thermoplasmata; order Halarchaeoplasmatales; family Halarchaeoplasmataceae; genus Natronoplasma. The sequence goes on along the minus strand of JAGXLI010000081.1, from coordinate 6,287 downwards.
GATTGTATGGACCGTACTTGGTAAATTGCTTGAATTCTAATTGAAGACTCGAATATTCGGTTGCATCTATCTGAGGAGATATATACCAATCATCGGCATAATAATCACTACCATCCCACTGGTGCCACATGGAGAAGTCTCCACTCGGGGGGTCCTCAGGATGTTTTAAGTTGTCGCTCTTTATCCATCTTTTGTTAGTCTGATTTCCTTCCCTGTATGCGCTCCATCCATCTTCACTCCTACGGTCAAAATGCTGTTCCAATAATACTGTTTTACTGTTAGAATTTGTCTTTACATCGGGATATCTCGGTTTATTCGAAGGTATCACCGCATCAGTTTTATTTGTCGGTGCTTTCATCTCCCCGTTTCCCCGCCAATTTCTTCCATAGGTCCACTCCTGATTTGTGGTTCCACTCCAATTGTAAGCTAACCCATTTATCGAAAGATCATCTATTGCCCAACCGGGATAGGAAATTGTGCTAGTTGATTCAAAATAGAAACGAAATTCGACTTCATTTCCATAATATATGCTGTCGATCGAAAATTTCATCTTTGTCCAGGGGTAATCCTGAGCCCATACGTACGTATCGCTTAGATTCATCCCAGAGCTAGAAGAACCGTATCTATCGTAATTGCCTAAAGAATTATCTGGGTCGATATTATTCCACGTAGTATCACCTGTTGTATTGTGGACCTCTAAAACTCCAACGTCATAATCCTCCATAGTATCTAGATACATCCAAAACTCTATAGTTGGTTCTGAAACATAGCTAGAGATAGTAAAGGGGGGCGTAGTTAGATGCTCATCGGCATTGTTATCAAAATCTCCAGTCAAATTAGTCACCCAACAATAGTCTCCACTGTGGGGCTGAATATTTGGAGAGGTCGGATTACCGAGTTCCCATTCCCCCGCCTTGTCACCCCAGTAGCTCCTTTCCCATTCATGGATATAAACATCATCTATATGCCAATAATCCATCCCGGAGCCGCTGCCTCCAGTTTGCCTAAATCTGACTTGAAAGGCGTCATGATAAGCGTCTGAAGTTAATTCCCAATTCCCCGTGAGGTTCTCAGCTGGCTTTCCTTCACCCAAATATTGAGCTAATTCGTTCCAATTCCCGCTCTCATCTTGGTACTCTACTATCAGATCCTCTCCACTATCTGGGTCTTCGCTAAAATCATCACTTCCTCTAATAACATGCCAGGAGAGGTACACCGGTCGAGTCGTTTTTGAGAGAGATATATTCCAAGAGGTCAGTTTACCTGAACTTGCTCCAACCTGGATAGAGTGGGTAGGAGAATTTGCTATATTGGTGTTTACCGCAGCTTCGAATCCAGAACCATTAGCATACCATTCACTGTTATAATGAGGTGTAAGACTATTCCCGTCTTCAAAATCTTCTGTAAAGTGAGAAAACTCTACATATTGCCAATCAGTAGTTCTTCTCCTTCCAAAACTGGTATGATAGGTTGATGTATTTTCCCATTCGCAGACGAAATAATTACTAGTTCCACTATCTATGTCCTCCCAAGTTCCTCCACTCTGCATCCTAGCAACATCATCAGTAGAGGTACCGCCTGGCTCATAACTATCCCAATTCGTATATCCTAATCCTTCTCTCGTCGTCCAATTCCAACTCCCTTCGATGGAATCAATTTCTTTTAGCCCGATATGAATGTCATTGCTCCCTACGTAATTATCTATGAATGTGTTTTCTGATCGAGTAGTTATCGTTACTAGATGCCCCCCTCTCTCTTGACAGAAATCTTTTGCGTTACTCCAGGATTTACTCGTAGTATACAATTTGTATTTATGGCCTCTAAAAATACGAGCGGGATCAGAGGTGGCTAAAATCTCTGAGTTAGAAGATTCTCTGCCTATCTTTGTCTGCTCACCATCTTCTATTCCTTTATCATCCTTCTCTTCCTTTTTTTCTTCCTTACCGATTTTCCTCTCCTTTTTAGTTTCTTTTTTAATAAATCCATTTCGAACTGAAATAGATCTGTTTTTATCTTCCAGAGTAGACTCATTTTCATCGCTTTTATGCTCCTTCATTACCTCCTTCCTAGCTGAATTATTGCCGCTATCATCAGCTTCTTTTATGCCCTTCTCCTTGTCTAGCCTTTCCTTTTCCACCTCATCAGTTCCAAGCACATTACCACTCGGCGCGCTCCCGCCAAGATAAACGTACGTCCTCCCCTGATCGCTGTTCCAGCCAGGCGCACCAACCACAACGTCGCCGTAGCCGTCACCGTTCGTATCACCAGCGTTCCCAACGCTCCAGCCGAACAGACTGCCGTCCTGCCTCCCAGTCAAAGTCACGTTGGCGTTCCTCTCGCTGAGGTTCCAGATCGTCTGACTCGCCAAATTTTTGTCATCGTAAAAGATGTAAGCTCTTCCCGTACCGTTATCGTAAGGAGCGCCCACGATGAAATCGTTGTCTACATCCGCCGTACCGTTCACGTTTCCAGCCGATGCGACGGAAAAACCGAAACTGTTGCTGCCAACTCTACCTTTCATTATCACGTCCGCATCATTTGGAGTGAGACTGGAAGGCAAAGAAAAACCGCCACCAAAGTATACTGTGGCGTTGCCTCTTCCATCCCATGACGGGGCACCGACGATTATATCAGCATACCCGTCACTGTTCAAATCGCTCTTACCGCCCACGGCTCTCCCGAATCCAGCATCTGAAGATCCTTCAATAGTTATCTCTGCATCCGATAGTGTTAAACTACTGCTCCAGGTATCCCTCCCTTCGAATAAATAGACATTCCCTTTTCCGGGCGCACCCACCACAGTATCGTTGTAACCGTTCCCGGTCACATCCGCCGTCCCTGCGACGTCCCAGCCGAACTTGTCTCCCCCGCTTTCACCCTCTATCGTCACGTCGGCATCTTCTGGACCTACATTCTCTGTTAAATTCGCCCCGAAGTAGATGTGGACCACTCCTCTCTTACTTTCATTGTCAGGACCTCCGACCACCACGTCGTGATGTTCGTCATTGTTGAGGTCAACCGTAGTCAAGTTCCAGCCGCTGAGAGAGTCCAGTCCGCCGTCGATCTCTATATCTATATCGGCCTCCGGCTCTAACCAAAGTCTGCTGTGAAGATCTTCCATCGACAGGTCTTGATTGTATTCCTCCTGCTCCCAGGTCGCATCATCTCCCGCGTTCAACCGATCAACGACTAGATCGCTTCCCTCCCACATCGTCCTATTGGTTATCCTGTCCCCGGTCTCGTTCTCATGCATGTATTCGACGTGCTCCGCCTCCTTCTTCATCTCCTCCGCACCATATCCGTGCTCTCCCTCGATATCGACGAACTGAGCGGCGTCGGAAAAGCTGACGAAGATCAACGAGAGCACTACTAAAAATATAACTAACCTACGCCTAGTTAGAATCCTCAAATACGATCTATCCCAGCCGATCGAAGCTACCTCCGGCGACTTTTGCTCTAACCTTTATAGATACTCTATACTCCAGCGTTCATTAGCACCGTAATCGATATGATACCGGTAAAGGAACGAAGCGTAAGTCCAAATATTCTTGAGATATGGAGTGAGAGCGATCAACGTCTTAACAGAATATATGGAACTGCCCAGTATTTATAACTTTCGCGTAGGTACATACGTGCAACTGTGCATTTTTACATAAATACATATATACTCTTAAAAATATCATTCTACATCCTGAAAACATCGCTATAAAGAAATTTGCCCGCTGATATCTGTATCTAGGTCTCAAATAGGGTCAAAATGATTTCGTATAAAGATATAGAGTTCCAGATATACTCTGTTCCCCGGCATCTTCGGGGACTATCACGTCTATCTGCACCCAGATCCAGTTGGGATCGCCTCCACTCAAACCTTCGGCCGACGAAATTGCCGAGCCGACTTCGTTCTCAGTTCCGTCCTTACCGCTCCAGACTCTTTGACTACTGTTCCAACCGAAATGACCGCCGTTATTGAGATTCAACTTATCGCTGCTGTAGCCGTTCTCGGAACCCTTCAACAAGAATCTATTACCATCGCCGTTCGATGCGGGCCATCTCCACCTTCCTGAGTTCGTCCCGTCGTAGTAGAGCTGCGCCGTGTCTGATGTGCTAAGATTCCCCCAGTCCCCTCCAGTAGTTTCCGTCTTCACCCCGGATATCTCCTCGCTCGGACAGGGCAGTGAACTGTCCTGGTGGAGCCAGACTCTAACGTAAGGTGAATATCCTCCATTAGTTTCCACGCTTATGTTCGTGACTTCTATGCCTGTATCCTGAGAATTCACCAGAGCGAAGGTGTTGACGTAAGTCGTGTGGGTTCCTTCCACAAAGCTGCCCAGATCCAGTTGGTAGTTACCCGATTCGTTCTGTAGCAGATATTCGCCCGTGCTGAAATCTGTTCTGTTCGCCGCCAATTGAAGATCCGAATATCTGGTGGAAATAGTTAGATTCGACTCCGTGCTGACAGAGGTGTACAAGGCGCTCTGGATAGAAGTGATGATCAAGACGAGAGAGACCGTGAATATAAGCGCTTTTTTCCAGTTCTTCATCCATACCACCTCATGCTTTCACCTCGAACTTTACCGTCCTAGGTGTCGTCCATCCTATCCCCCATTCATCGAACTTATCGTTATCTATCGCCGTCACAACTGCCATGTAAGTCTTACCTGCCTCTAAATTGGAAAGATCGAACTTGTGCGTGAATAACGCTGCCGGTCCGAACCGGCCGTCCGCTACGACCTGCGGGTAAGGTGAACCGGTAGTGGACCATTCTCTCTCATTGTTGTTATCCATGTATCTATCGAGACGTCGCAGGACGTGCCCCTCTTCCGCTTCTAGACTCCAACCTCTTTCACCTTCCCATCCCACTTCATCTATCTTATCCCCGGCTGAATTATTCAATTTTATATGATCTCCACCGTTGGCTAAACCATTTCCGATGTCGGATAGAGTGACGTCAGGATCTTTAGTGAATCCTTCGAACTCATCGTCACATATGGTCAGATAACTGTAAGAGGGGATAAAGAGATCTGAACCGCTTATGGTATCTTTCTCTTCTCCATCATCGAGGGTCCAACCTTTTAGATTGACCTCACTCGAGGTGGGATTGAAGATCTCTACGTATTCCCCATAATTTTCTCCACTCACTTCTAAATCATAATACACCTCGGATATGACCAGGTGATCGGTCATGCTGTGGGTCTGGTTCCTCTCCATCGTTACGTTCTCCTTGATCAAAGTACCATCTGATCTGTAAAGAGAGACGTTGATCGTTTCGTTGATCTGATTGGTATCCAGCGGCGGAGGTGCTATAACTTCAGAGTTTATCTGGACAGAACTGTTCCCGTTTTTGCTGTATTCCGCTACCCAGTCCTCGCTGTACTTTCCACTGTCCTGCCAGGCCGTTCTCGTCCACTCCGTCGAAGCCGAACTTATTGTCTTGTATCCGTCTTTAAGAAGACCTCTGATCTGATAGTGGGACGGATACTTCTCTGAATCTAGATAGATATCAACATAGCTGCCGCTGCCTCCACCCACGGAGATGTTCATCAGCAGAGTGTCTCCACTGTTCAGATCGATGACAGGGTCAGCGCCGAGAGTAAAGTTGTACCAGCCTTTTTGATCCATGCCGCTCTTTGACCAGCTCAATACGTCTCTATCCCAACTGGCAGAAGCGTTGTTCCACCTGTCCCAGGTGATCGTCACGTCGGGCCAGTCTCCTCCCCTCGAGAATATATAGACTCTCCCGTCCTTATCATTATCGTGCGGAGGTCTGGTCCAATTTGGCGCTCCACACAGGATATCGATCGAGCCCCCGTTGAGATCGTATCCTCCCAATGCTACAGAGAAGCCGAACTTGTCTCCCTCATTGTCTCCTGTATATATCGTGCTAGCGTCGTTTGAATCCATAAATATCTGCGAATCTACAGACCAGCTTGAACTGTCGTAGTCTATGTAGATAGAACCCCTATCTTGCTGACTGCTGCTGTCGTTCATAGGAGCACCCACCATTATATCTGAATTCCCGTCTCCTCCAAAGTCTCCTCCTCCCGAAACTGAATGACCGAAGCGCTCTCCCTGGGAAGAGCCATCGATCACCACGTCCAAGGAAAACTCCGCGTGGAAGAGGAACTCGACGGTCAAATTATTCGAAGAAGAATGAGATTCATTATCATCGCAGATATACTTTATATTTCGTGGAGAGTCAGGACCATCAACTGGAGTGGAAACGTTGAATTTTGTCTCACAGTCGATCCAGCGGAGCTTCGGCGAGATAGAATCATACAATTTGCCTC
>JAGXLI010000033.1 GCA_018334755.1 Thermoplasmatota archaeon | reverse complement strand
TTCTTATCGATTAGAGGTACAAGAACTCTAGTGCGAGTCCCTTCCTCCTCTAGTGATATTGTCAGGGGTTCCTCGGTCCTCCTAAGCTCTTCGATCCTACTATCCAAGTCTTCAATATTTATCCTGTCGGGATCGCCTATATGTAAATCTACTTCACCCTCTTCAACCATCATTATAGATACTTTTGAGTAATCCCGTGTCTCTCGTAAGACCTTGGGGGCCTCTTTCATCACATGGTCTAAATCCTCCTTTTTAGTGATGAGTTGATTGATCTCTCTTATAGAACGCAGCAAACTGTTCAGGTGCTCTATCTTCCTCTCTCTTTTTTTTCGCTCCGTTATATCCCGATTTACGATCAAAACTTGCTCCTCGTCGGGCATGAATCTTCCATGACTTTCAATCCATTTGTAGGATCCATCTTTTGTGCTAACTCTTGCTTCCCCTTCCGCATGTCCTTTCTTGATACCGCGCATGAATTGTTCTTTTACTCTATCTCTATCATCCGGATGGATCAATTCGAGGGAATTATTTCCGATGAGCTCTTCAGGATCATATCCGAGTAATCTTTTATGGGCTTCGTTGACGAATTGGAATTCACCTTCAAGGTTTACCAGCACTATCAAGTCGTTCACTTCCTCGGTTAGGAGGCGGTATTTTTCTCTACTTTTTTCTAACTCTTCTTCTGCTTTCTTCCTGTCCCTAATATCCCTGACAACGCAGATAAGCGCCCCATCTTCTAAAGCAGTTAGGGACATTTCTTGAGGAAACTTAGTCCCGTCTTTTTTAATCCCTGTAGCCTCTCCCCGCCACCTGCCTTTCTCTCTAATTGTAGGCATGATCTCCTCTTTAAATCTTTTAAGTTCTTCTTCATCATATAGAACGCTCCACGTTTTTCCTAAAATCTCATCAGGATCATCGTAACCGTAGATCTCTGCATGAGCTTCATTCAAATATACGTATTCCTCATTTTCGTCAAGTATTGCTATCCCGTCCATAGAGGTTTCCATAGCTTCCGAGCGCTTATTCAATTCTTCCTGCGCCTTCTTTCGCTCGGTGATATCTCTTACGCTCGCAAGGATTCTCGATTGGCCACCGATTTCAGCCTGCTTAAGGGTGACTTCTTCCCAAGTAAGTGTACCGTCCTTTTTCTGACCCCGCCATTCAAAAGTTATAGGCCCCTCTTCCTTTGCCTTCTGAACTCGCCTTTTTGCTTCTTCTTGGGTATAGGGATATTCTCCAGAACTCGTATCCTCAATTGTTAGTTGCAGAGCCTCCTCGCGCGAATATCCATACATCTCACACATCCTTTGATTGATATCGAGTACCTCGGCTGTATCGGGATCTAACACGTAAAGAGCATCCGCAGATTTTTCAAACAACTCTTCATAATTCTGTTTTGCCTCTTGAATAGCCTTTTCTCTTTCTTTCCGCTCGGTGATGTCCCTACTAACGACTATTTTTCCTCTATCTCCCCCGTTATAGGTTATCTGATGAGCATTGATCTCAGAATAATGGATATTTCCTTCATCGTCTACGATTTTGATTGTATAAGGACCGACATCTTCCCCTTTCTTCCTTCGTCTTCTTTTCTCCTTTATCTTTTCCAGACTCTCTTCATCGAGGAACCAAGCATCAGTGATATGGGTCCCTATGAGCCTTTCTCTTTCATAACCCAACTTTTCTTTGAAGGCTTTGTTTACATCTTGGATGTATCCGTCTTCATCTATCCAATATATAGCGTCCGGTGAAGCCTCAAAGAGGGACCTAAATTTTTGCTCGCTCTTCTTCAAGTCCTCCTCCGCTTTAACCCTCTCAGTAGTCTCTTTTATATGAGTGGCTAGAACTCTCGACATCTCAAGGTCGAATTCATCATAATAACCCTTTTCGTCCGATAGAGCCTGAAAAACACCTACATCTCCGATAGGCACGCTTATAACCGATTCGAACTTTTCGTTAGTAGGTTTTGCTTCTTCCCACTCTGACAGATCATCGATCAGATATGATTCATCGTTTTGATAAGTCAATCCTCTTATTCCTTCATCGAGCGGGAACTTCCTACCCACTTCTACATCTTCGTCGGTGGTTGCTTTTATAACCAGGTCATCATCTTCGGCCATGATGATGCTAGAGGAGTAAAAATCAAGTATATTTTTGGCTGACTGCAAAGCCACTTCGAAGACTTCTTCTTTGGATTTACACCTCTCGAATTTTACCGTAGACTCATAAAGGTCTCTGACCTTTCTTTCTCTCTCCTTCAGGGTTTTTTCAACCTCTTTACGATCACTTATATTTCTAAATATCACCAGGATGGACGCCTTTCCATCGAGCTCTATCGGGGCAGCTGCAACTTCTACGTCGATCACTTCACCATCATCTAAACGAACGAATTTTTCCTCTATCAAAGGAACTTTTTTACCCTCCTCCGTCATCATCTTCATTCTATCCTTGACCTCCTCCCGATGGTCTGGATGAACTGCTTTCATTATCGACTTTCCGATATGTTCATCTCTGTTCTCTATACCGAGTATCTCAGCTCCAGAGGGATTTACGTATTGTAATCTACCATCTTGATGCACGACTATACCTTCTGGAGATAACTCTAGCATCTTTTTATACTTTTTTCTGCTCTTTTCCAGAGTCCTTTCCATCTTTTTTTCATCTGTAATCTCTCTCGCGATCGTCACATTCAAGGTCCTTTCCGCTTCTTCATCTTCGATCAAAGAAGATCTTAAATTGAGGTATCTTTCTTCACCACCTTTCGATTCTATCTTGATATCCATCGGATCATGGGTTTTACCCTTGAAGGTTTTTTCTTTTAAGGTCTCAAGGGCCAGTTCTTGATCTTCTTCCTTTATCATCTGTTTTGCAACCTCGACGGCATTTTCACCAACGACCTCTTCTTCAGAATAACCAGTTATTTTTTGGAAACTCTCGTTCACCTTCAGTATCTTTCCATCCATATCGATAACTAACACTGCGTCTTCCATCGATTCGATCAACTTCAAGGTACCTGTTTCGAGTATCTCACCCGGATCAATACTTCCTTCCATCTTACCTAGCCTTTGTCACAAGTCCCTTTCAACCTCATTGCTTTCTGTGATTCACCCTCTACTATTTTTAATTAACTTTCACACTTCAAATTTATTTGCTATTCTTTCTAATTCTTCCTTAAATGACTCTTCATTCTCTATCTTTATGAGTTCCGCCAAAAATTTTGATTGCATCAATGAAAAGAAATCAATCTCTTCAGGGTTAGAAATAGAGTTCGCTATATTGTCCGTGATCTCTTCATCTACACTCGCTAGGAAGTGGGCCAACTCATTGGCTATCTCCTCATCACCGGTGCACTCGAAACCAGCTTCCTCTAAAATATTTAAACATCTATCCACCCTTTTCTCCTTCCATTCCACCTTTAAACCACCGGGCTTGTCCTCATCCATCGGTTCTGGAGTTAGGAGAAAAATTTCTGCCGTCCTTCCATATATCCTTTCCGGTATGTGATGCTCCTTTTTTTCACCTTTTACTTCAACGAAACCGGCTTCCTCCAATTTCTTTATATGTCTGTAAACGGTAGATTGATCTCTCTCTAGAGCTTCTGCGATCTGTGAAATAGTCATATCTTTAACTTTCAATAACTCTAAGATCTTCTTCCGGCTTTGTTCTAGCCCTACCTTAAGGGTATCTGTATCCTCAAATAAGCGGACATCTTCTTTCATATTCCAGGCCCTTTTCCCTTAATAGGTGGTGTGGGATACAGTATTAGATATGCCGGGAAAAAATATAAGTAGTTTGGGGTAATATATTAGGGATTTTCTTCCATCTTTATATAGTCCCCCTCGTTCTCCTGAGTTATCTTTTTCACTTTACCTTCGGCTTCTTCTAACTTCTCGTCGCAGTGCTCTATTAAAGAAATTCCCTGCTGGTACAGCTCTATAGCCTTCTCTAGGGAGACCTTGTTCCTTTCCAACCTGTCATTTATCTTTTCTACTCTTTCAAGCGCTTCCTTAAAGTCCAGCTCTTCGATATCTTCTATCTCTTCTAGTTCTTCTACTCCTTCAACGCGTTCTGACATCTTTCGACCTCCTTTGCTTCTCCTTCTATCTTACCATCTTTAACATCCACTTCGATAAAATCACCCTTCTCTATTTCCGCGACACTAGTTATGACTTCACCGTCCTCATCGACCACTATCGAATAGCCCCTCTCCATTGTTTGTAAAGGACCAAGAGCTTCCAGTCTCTCCTTCTGTCCTTTCAATCGCTGGCGGCTTTCTCTTGTGAAATTTTTTATGTTGTTCAGTAGATCGTCAAAGTTCTTGTCGAGCCTCTGATACTTCTCTTCAAGTAAGATCTCTGGTTTCTGAAATACCGGTCTTCTTTTCAATTTATTTAACCTTTCTTTGAAGCCTTGGATGATGTTGCTCAAAGCGGTCATAGCCCTCCTTTCGTGTTCCTCCAACTTTTTTTCGAGTTCAGATCTTTTAGGAACCACAATTTCCGCAGCTCCAGTGGGTGTGGGAGCTCTCTCATCCGCCACGAAATCGGAGATCAGGAAATCCGTCTCGTGGCCGACCGCAGAAACTATCGGGGTCTCCGCGTCAAAGATCGCCCTAGCGACTTTTTCCTCATTGAAACTCCAGAGGTCCTCTATCGAACCGCCTCCCCTTCCGACTATGATCACATCTAAGTCTCTATCATCGAGTCTTCTGATCGCGCTGACTATGCTCTGCGCGGACCCCTCGCCCTGAACGAGAGCCGGCGCCAATATTATGTCGATATTTTCAAAGCGATTCTGTAAAATCCTCATCATATCCTGGAGAGCGGCTCCCTCTTCAGAGGTCACGATCCCGACCTTTTTTGGTAAGAAAGGAAGTTCTTTCTTGTGCTCCTCTTCGAACAATCCTTCTTCTTCTAATCTTTCTTTGAGCTGTTCATAAGCGAGGTAAAGCTCCCCGATCCCGCCCACCATCATCTCTTTGATGACGAGCTGATACTGTCCTCTTGGTATGTATAAACCAACGTCACCTCTACATAGGACCTTCATCCCCTCTTCTGGCTCGAAATCTATATCTTTGTTATGGGAGCGGAACATCGCGCAGTCGATCTCGCTCTTTTCGTCCTTGAGAACGAAATACATGTGTTTTCCTTCGTGATGGGTGAAATTCGAGATCTCCCCCTTCACCCAGACGTCCTGTATCTCGTCGTCTCTCCGTAGTAAGGATTTCACATATAGGTTGAGATCTGAAACGGAGTAGATGTTTTTCTCCGGTACTTCTTTCTTCTCTCCTTCCATCATGAGTAGATTATAAAGAATATATTTAAAATTGTGCCGGAGTGAGGGGGTCATGAAAGTAGGAACGGATGATTAAGAAAATACAAATATCTAGACATTCCTTTGACATCATGGACACGGATATGGATTGTGCTCTGACCGGCACCCCCGGCGTCGGTAAAACGACCGTTTCGAACCTGTTAAGAGAAGAGGGATATGAAGTTCTAGATCTTAATAGATTCATAAAAGAGAACGACCTATCAGAGGGAGAAGACCCTAAAAGGGATTCGCTAGAAGTCGATATCGGAAAGTTGAAAGAAGTCTATGAGAAGAAAAAGAAGGACTTAAACGTTAAAATAGTCGAGGGCCATCTTTCACATCACCTTTCTCTCTCTCCAACTATCGTTCTAAGATGCTCTCCCGCCGAATTAAAAAAGAGGATGGAAAAAAAGGGATGGGATGAAGAGAAGATAGAAGAAAATCTGGAGGCAGAGGCACTCGATGGTATCCTGATAGAGGCTTTAGATGTCTGTGAGGAGGTCTATGAGATAGACACTACCGAAAAAGATCCAGAGGAGGTTACAGAATGTGTTAAAGAGATACTCAATGGGGAAACAGAAATGTACGAACCAGGGGAGATAGATTGGACGGAGGAGTACTTCTCCGGGCGATAGATTTTATTACTTGGATCGATTTAATCGATTAAACTCACTATGGTATTGAATAAATTTCGAGATAAGGCGGACCCCGTCATCGAGCCGCTCGCAGAAAAGATGAGCGCTGTAGACCCGAATTTAGTATCCTGGTTGGCCCTGGTTTCTGCTTTCATCGCCGGCCTTTTTTTATTCCTTGCAGCGCCGCCTTTTTACGTCTTACTTGGAGGGGTTTTCATCCTTCTCAATTCTTTATTTGACGCCCTCGACGGGAAGATCGCTAAACTGATGGATAAGACCTCGAAGAGGGGAGATTTTTTAGATCATTCACTCGACAGATATGCTGATATATTCATACTCTCAGGTATAATTTTGGGGTCGCTCTGCAGGACATGGATAGGCGTTTTCGCTATCATAGGCGTGTTGATGACTTCCTACATGGGGACCCAGGCGGACGCCGTCGGAGTGTCAAGAGACTATGGAGGCATCGCGGGTAGGGCCGAACGTTTAGTCCTTCTGATCCTAGTTTCGTTCCTCTACTTCTTTTTGGTAGGCACAGGATGGGCGAGCTATCAGTTGTTTAGGATGGAATTCAACCTATTCGAGCTCTTGATGATCTGGTTCGCAGTAGCCGGTAATCTTACCGCAATTTTCAGAGGATTGAAGACCTGGTCAGACCTGGGCGAGAGATAAAAAAGTATTATCCGTTTTCTTCTTTAACATCTCCTTCCTTTCCACTTTCATCTCCCTTCTTCTTTTTGAAGGAGTAGTAACTCAGGGGGTGGTTCATCCACTCCTGTTCGCATAATGAGTCCGGGTTGTAACATATGCCGTTGGTCTTCATTAGGTCGCACCCTGGAGGGTTGTACTCGGTACCGGAGATCTCCCCGATTATGTGTTCTATCTGATAGGAGGCCATATCCTCGTCGAAGTCAGGTGCCTCCTTGAATATGGCGATTATATCGTCTTCGGAAAGGCCGACTTTCCTCAAAAACGCTGTCAGCGCGAATCTAGCTTCGTGAGAAAGATTCTCTCCTTCTTTCTGTCCCGCGACCAATTTCTTTATGCAGGGCGGAAAGAGATCATTCTCTACCTTTCCAAGGTCGATTTCTTTTATCTCGGTTTTCCTTTCCCTCAACTTCTCCTCGATCTGTTCTATAGATCTTTCGAAATTGTTCAATATCTGGTCTGAGACAGGGGCTGGAAGGTCTTCGGAGATGATGAAAAACACCCTTTCTTTTAAGAGTCTGATGAACTTTTCTCTATCCATGTAGACCTTTCCATCTCTTAAATCCTGATTGACGAGTTTCCAGGGTGGCGCTCTCAAACGCTCGGTATTCTCTAGATAGTCTCCAAAAAAAATCGTGAATAGATCTCCATCCATCCCGGCGTTTATCTCAAGCGCGGAAGCCATCTTTAAGATCATCTCGTCGTCTTCCCCAGAGAGTTCAGTAACGACCCTTTCGGCTTCACCCAGACTGTACCTCCTAACGAGAAAATTGTCCCCTATAGAAGAGACAAGCATCCTCGCTATAGGGTAAGAAAAAAGTTCCTCCTCCTGTTCTATATCATCCCGTATGTCCCTAATCCTGACTTTTCCTTCATCTAGGGCTTCGAAAACACGATCTTTTCCCCTCTCCCTCACGGGGCCCCAGAGGCTATCTTTTATCAGTTCTCCCAGAGAGGGTGCTTCCTCGCTTATATATCCTTTAGCTTCATCCAAGAACGGATACCTGGCGAGCTCTCTTAAGGACCAACTGTACTCATCGGGTGGACTCATCTTTCACGGATATGATATAAAGGCCTACTTAACTATTATTGGCTATTTTTTTCAGGTTGAAAAGTCAAAATTCGGTAAGTTTTTAATCGATTCTTTCTTTTAGGGGCCCGATAAGATGATATTGATCGAGTCGATAGATGCTAGAGAGATCTTAGATTCCAGAGGTAACCCGACGGTGGAAGCTGTAGTAGAGACCAAGGAGGGCGTTGGGAAAGCTTCGGTACCGTCCGGTGCTTCGACCGGCTCTAAAGAGGCCCTTGAACTTAGAGATGGGGGAGACAGGTTCGGAGGAAAAGGGGTTCAAGACGCGGTCAACAATATCAGAGAGTCGATCGGACCGGAACTGATAGGTGAAGAAGTTACTAAACAGACTCACCTGGATAATAGGATGATAGAATTGGATGGAGAGGAGGACAAAAGTGATCTAGGAGCGAACGCGATCTTAGCGGTTTCTCTAGCTGCGGCGAGGGCGGCCGCGGATTCTCTCGGTCTTCCTTTATACAGATATCTAGGAAGGTCAAATGATAGAAGGATTCCAGTACCCTTCATGAACGTCCTGAACGGCGGGGAACACGCCGGAAATGACCTCGATATCCAAGAATACATGATCGTTCCTTCCGGCGGAGATAATTTCAAAGAGGGACTCAGGATAGGAGCCGAAGTGTATCAAACCTTGGGGGAGATCATCGAAGAAAGATACGGAGCTAACGCTACAAACCTTGGAGACGAAGGGGGCTATGCACCTCCCTTAAAAAATCCGACCGAGCCTTTCGAACTCATGATGAGCGCTATCGAGGAATGCGGTTATGAAGACAGGATAAACTTTGCGATCGATACCGCCGCGACCGAGTTAAAAACCTCCCATGGATACAAATCTGGAGATGAGGTTTTGAACACCGAAAATATGATCCAGTTTTACGAAGAGATGATAGAAAAATATCCTCTCATATCTATCGAGGATCCTCTCGGAGAAGACGACTGGGAAGGGTTCGTCGAGATGACCGAACGCTTCGGCTCGGATATCCAGATCGTAGGAGACGATATCTTCGTGAGCAACCCCAAGTTGATCAAAAAAGGGATCGAAAGTAAAGCGTGTAATTCCGTTTTGTTAAAAGTGAACCAGATCGGCACGCTCACGGAAGCTCTAGATGCCGCCTCTCTCTCTCTGAAGAATGGATATGACGTGATGGTATCTCACCGATCGGGGGAGACCAGCGATGCATTTATCGCTGATCTTTCTGTGGCTCTTTCTTCGGGTCAGATAAAATCTGGAGCACCCGCTCGGGGAGAAAGAACTTCAAAATATAATCGTCTTTTGAAGATAGAGGAAGAACTCGGAGATACTTCGAGATATGGGCTCTTCTAAGTTTCGACCCTTCTCTATTATTTCAACCTAATAACACTACATAAAATAACCACAGAAGAGCGAACGATAGAAACAAGGAAAATATCGTTATCGGAAGAGAATATTTAGTGAATTTTCTGAATGAAAGTGGATAACCCATCTTACTAGATATATTAGAAACTATGATGTTCCCGGGAGCGGATATAAGCGTGCCGTTTCCACCGAAACAAGCACCTAAAGATAGAGCCCACCAGAGGGGATTGATTGGATATCCGGCTCCGATGGTAGTATTAGACGTAAATACGCTGACCACCGAAACTAGTATTATCGCCGCGGGTATGTTTCCTACGGCCATGGCAAAACCTCCACTTATCATAAGCACTAGGAATAGAGCGATCACCAAGCTTCCTCCCGATAGGGCCTCGATCTCGATAGCTATCCAATGGATAAGGCCAGCATGTTCTAGACCGCCTATAACTATGAAAAGGCCCGCGAAGAAAAGTAAAGTCGTCCACTGAACGTGTTCCATCGCAGTTTCAGGATCTGGAAGTGAAAGTATTAAAAGTAGGCTCGCTCCGAAGACCGCCACCAACCAGGGCTCGAGATTCAAAATATGATGTACCGTGAAAAGACAAAGAGTGAGTAAAAGAGCAAAAGAGGATTTATAAAGAAGTGGCCAGTTCGTTATACTCTCCTTTTCATCCATGGCCGCTATCTTATCGAAATTTTCCATCTCCTTATCGATTATATCTTTAAACAGAAATTCAAAGATCAGCAAGACGGCCAGCAGAACTATTATGACTATCGGGGCTAGATATAAGATGAACTGAGCGAAGTGTATGTTACCGGCGCTTCCTATCATGATATTAGGGGGGTCGCCGATCAGGGTCATCGTCCCTCCGATATTGGAAGAAAGTATCTCGGAGATAAGGAAAGGTACGGGGTTTATCTCCAGTTCTTTAGCTATCGTTATCGTGATGGGTGCCATCAATAATACGGTCGTGACGTTATCCAGAAACGCCGAGGTGAATGCTGTAACCAGTACAAACAATGCGAGCAGCCTGTAATAACTACCTTTTGAAAATTTTGCAGTCTTTATGGCTAAATATCTGAAAACGCCGGTCTCTCCAAGAATTCCCACAAGGATCATCATCCCCAGGAGAAGACCTATTGTATTAAAATCGATGTATCTTATGGCGTCTTCCGCTGTATAGAAGCTGAAAGCGATGCCCCAGAAGATCATCCCCACGGCTCCGCCCATGGCAGCTATCGTTCTATGAATCTTTTTACTGATTATACCATAATACGTAAAAGCGAATATCAAGACGGCACCTATTATGGCACCATTCAAGCTCAGTCACCGACCATCAAGAAAGGAACCTCGCTCTCTTCGATCAATTCTTTTTCCAGGCTGCTAAGGGCAAATTTTCGAAATAGATGTCTGAGTTTGTAGAGAAGGCCGCTCCTACCTCTACTCCCGACTATCAGGTCGAACTCCTTAGATCTTTTCAATATCTGACTGTCGGAAGCTCCTTTATGCATCTCTAGATTGTACTCGACCCCCTCCTTCTCTGCCCTTTTTTCGATCCTTCGTGAAGCTGCGCCAGGATCCTTATCCCCGATATGGTAGGTGGTCAGACTAGCTCCGAAATATTCTGCCAGCTCTATAGCAAGTATAGAGGCCTGGACCGAATAACTGCTGAAGGTGGTAGGATTGAATATCTTTTCCGGCATCTTGGGAGCGCACTTACAGGCGAATACAAGGGAGGGGATGTTCGTGACCTGGAGGGAATGCAGGGCGGTCTCTCCGATATGCACTTTTTGAGAACCGCTCTTAGAATGGGTCGCCATCACTAGGAGATCGATCTGATGTTCATCTATGTAATCTATGATCTCTTTTGAGGGGGTCCCCGCCGGATTACTCTTTTCTACTTCGTCGATCCCCATCTCATTCAATATCTCTTCGCTGCTATGGAGAGCATTTTTTGAGATCTCCGACATCTTTGACTGCATCAAATCTGTTTGAGGTACGCTGCCGTCGCTGGTATTGATAACGTTGATGAGATAGTAATCGGCATAAGGGAAAAGTTTCGCAGTGAACCTTATAGCGTTGTTCATCAATGGTGAGTTATCTGTGGCTATGAGTATCTTATCGAACATATTATCTGTTTTAGAATCCCTAAAAGACGTATATAATTTTTCTCCTAATAAAATTCTAAAAGGACTATAATCTCTTTAATTAACCGGATAAAATTACAAAAAAAGAGTAAAACATATATAGTACCATTTGAATATTTAACTAACGAAAAAGGTGGAAATATGGCGGAAGAAAGTTTGACAGATAAGCAAGAAGAATTGGTCGACAAACTCATAAAGGCAGGTCTACAAAAGAACATTGCATTGACCCTCGTCTTTGTAGCCAGCAGAGATGAAACGAAGAGCAGAGACATCGAAGACGCGACTAATCTCCGACAACCGGAAGTATCGATCGCGATGCAGGAACTGAGGGGAAAAGGATGGGTGACCAAAAGGGATATCAAAAAAGAAGGAAAAGGAAGGCCCGTTCATGGTTACCATCTCGCTAACCCCATCGAGGAGATAATCGAAGAGATAGAGGAGAAAGAAAAGGAACGTATCGCGGATATAGAGAACAATCTGGAGGAGATCAAGGACCTAGCCGACTCCTGTTTCTGAGTTAGGGCCAGTTTAACTCTTTTCTTCAAAACCTTTTTTCTTTCCCATTATAACTAGATCGGCAAAATCCAAAAAGAGTCCATTTTCTAATACTCCCGGGATCGAATTCAATTTTTTAGAAAGAACATCAGGACCCTTTATTCCTTCAGAAAAGTCGCAGTCAAATATATAATTTCCATTGTCGGTTTGATAGGTTTCTCCGTTGATTTTTCTCAACTTGGGTTCACAATCCAATCTCCTGAGGCAGTCGGCAGTACCCTTATACCAGTGAGATAATACCTCTATGGGGAGGTCGAAATCTAAACCGAGCTTATCTACCATCTTCGAAGGGTCCACTATCACGATGTACTTCTTTGAATTGAAAGCGATCATCTTCTCTCTCAGGAGGGCTCCACCTCCTCCCTTGATCAGATTTTTTTGCAGATCTACTTCATCGGCTCCGTCTATGGTAAGATCTATCTTGTCCGCCTGGTCAAGCTCTACTAATTCTATACCGGCTTTTTTTGCCCGCCTCTCTGTCTCGATAGACGTCGGTATACCAACTATATCAAGTTCCTCTTCTTCTATCCTATCTCCTATCTTCTCGATAGCATATTTGGCCGTTGACCCGGTCCCTAGACCGACCACCATACCGTCTTCCACGTATTCAGCAGCCCTATGACCTGCATTCTTCTTCTCAGGGTTCATCTGATCTCACCTTTTAGAACGTATCCTCGACGAGATTTATTATCTTTTCGATAACATATTCATTGATTTCCCTTCCTTCCTCTTTAGTAGCTTTTCTCGCATTTCCTCTCATCCCGTCCGACAAGTACTCGCTGTAATCCACCATCACTTTGAAACTTGGGTATTTGACTTCGGTGTCAGGCCGGTCCTTTCCCACAAGATCTTCTCTGATGTCTAGGAGTCTTGCTGTCTCTATCTCGCCTCCGTGCCCGTCCGTGGATGGAACGTCTTCTCCTTTCAATTCATAAGCATAATCATAATCCGATAGGAGCAGTATCTCTATATCACTTTTTTCTAAAACCTCTTCCGCGGCTAACTTCAGGGCAGTCATGTGACTGCTTCCCGCGTGACCTGAGACGATCACTATCTTCCCGAAGCACTGATCGTTGAGACTCTTCAATATATCGAAGGCGACACTTTTTAGGGAATCAAAACTTATCGACAACGTTCCAGAAAGATGTCTTGTGGCTCTGCAGTATCCGTAATTCAAGGTCGGTGCGATGAGAGTCGGTTTATCAAGTCTCCGGCATACTTCTTCCACGACGTATTCGGCCTGAAACGTATCCGTTCCTGCGGGTAGGTGTTTACCGTGTCCCTCGCTTATACCGACCGGTAAAAACAGGATCGAATCTTTTTCGTTTTCGATCTCTGTCATCTTTAACTCATTTAGATATCGAACTTTTTCCGCCATAGTCTTTAAAAATACAACAAGTATTAAATTTTAATCACCCTCATGATTTATATATGAGAAGATGTTGATTCAATAAAGAACGGTGTAAACATGGCACGATTTGCTGAAGCCGAAAAAAGGTTGTTAGACAAAAAGATATGCATGAACTGCTATGCCAGCAATCCGGTAAGAGCGGATAAATGCAGAAAATGCGGTGAAGATAACCTCAGGATGAAGGCAAAAGAGAGCCGCCGACTTTAGATCGTTTGTTGATAAAAAGAATCACCCGGCGTCAGCTATTTTATTTATCCTCTTCATCTTCGTCAGAGGAACAGTCTGGATTTGGACAGAACTCCCAATCTTCTTTATTCTTTTTGGACATCTTCTGTATAGGGGCTCCACACTCCTCACATTTCTTCTCCGCATAGAGTAAATTTCCCTTCTGAGGCAGAGGATAGGTGTTCTCACACTCCGGATAATTGGAACATCCTAAAAATCTTTTACCTTTGTATGAACGCTGCTCGATCATATCCCCGCCGCATTCTGGACATTCTCCCCTGTAACGCTGCTCCTGCGAATGGTCACAATTTATATCTATACACAGCTTTTCCGTATCTCCTCCATGGTAGACTTTGACCATGGGAGCCCCACACTCGGGGCATTCACCTTTTCCGGGTTTTACGTTTCCAGAGCGTGGTAGAGAATAAGTATTTTTGCAGTCTGGATAGTTAGAACAGCCGACGAATCTTCCGTTCTTCGATTTCCGTATAAGGAGGATACCGTCTTCACATTCAGGACAGTTTCCCACAGAATGTTGGTCAGTCAACGACTGCTTCAATTCTTTGCCTATCTTTTCCTCTTCTTCTCTTAGGGATTTCAAAACTTTCTGAAGCATGTCCCTGGATTCTTTTATTACATCCTCTTTTTCTAGATCCTCCTCGGCTATCTTCTGCATATCCTCCTCGAGTTCTCTGGTCATGTCCGGCTTGGTCACCATCTCCGCGTGTTTTTCCAAAGTATCTATCACACTTCTCCCAGAATTCGTCGACCTTGGAACTTTCCCGCTGATGAAATTCCTGTTGTATAATTTCTGTATTATCCCGTGCCTCGTACTTTTAGTCCCCAACCCCTCGTCCTCCATTATCTTTACCAGTTTACCCTGAGAATACCGGCTTGGCGGTTGAGTCTCCTTCTCCTCCATCCCCACATCCGTGATATCGACCCTTTCTCCCTTGTCCAGTTCCGGCATCTTGCTTTCTTTAGCTTTGTAATATGGATAGTACTTTCTCCACCCCTTTTTTATCAATTCATTACCTTTGGATTTGAACTCTTCTCCTTCGATGTTGAATTCCGCATTTCTCAGTCGCTTGATGCCATAGGGCGCTAACGTTGCTAAGAACCGTCTCAATATCAGTTCGTACACTTTCCATTTATTACCGGTAAGATCGCCCTTCGTCGCGGGCTTGATCGGGTATATCGGTGGATGATCCGTAGTTTCTTTCTTACCTTTAGTCGGCCATATCTTATCCTGGGATAATATCTCTTTTACTTCTTCCGATAACTCTGAGCCTTTCAACTTTCGAAGATGGCCTTCAAGATGTAAACTATCTGGATAGACGGTGTTTTCGGTCCTCGGATAGGATATCCATCCAGCGGTGTACAGGTCTTCGGCGGTACTCATGGCCTGCGATGGACTAAGATTCAGTTTGTTCGCGTCCGATAAGAACTGTGTCGTGTTGAAAGGTATAGGGGGCCAATCTTTCTTGGTTTTCTCATTAAAGGATAAGGTTTTGGCTTCATCCGCTTCTTCCACTTTTTCATAGACCTCGTCAGCCTTTTCTTTCTCCCAGATCCTGCTTTCTTTATAATCGGCTTCGAACTCAAAATCTTTTTCCAGAAGGGCGGTGATCTTCCAGTAGGGTTCTGGGTCGAACTCTTCGATCTCGTGATCCTTATCGACGATTATGGCTAGAGTCGGGCTCTGTACCCTTCCTACCGAGAGATAATCGTCTCCATATTGACTCGACGCCTTGGAAAGAAAGCGGGTCAGTACCGCTCCCCAAGCGAGGTCTATAATCTGTCTTGTAGCGGCGGATTCCGCCAGATCTACATCGATCTCTTTAAGATCGGAAAAGGCCTTTTCTATCTCTCCTTTTGAGAGCGAGCTGAATCTTGCTCTCTCAACAGGGATATCTTCTAATTCCTTTTTTGCAAATCTCACCGCTTCCAATCCGATCAGTTCGCCCTCTCTGTCGTAATCTGTCGCCACGATCATCCGATCGACTTCTTTCCCGGTCTTTTGAAGGAGATTGACGATCCTCTTCGCGGTGATATTTTTCTGAGGTTCAACCCATATCAGGTCCTCCTCGTCAACCTTTCCCCAGTTATTGTATTCTTTCGGATAGTCGTACTCGATTATGTGGCCCCTTAAGGGTACACAAATGTATTTTTCTCCCTCCCTATCTAATTCATAGTAAGGATGGTTGTAATAGGACTTTTGAGTCTGATCCCCGTCGGAAAGGAGGTAAGAGATCCGGGACGCTGCGCTCTTTTTCTCACAGATCACTAGAGTGGCCATTATCCGGCAACTACGCTTCCAGCTATTATTTAATTCTTCCGTTTTTTAGATCGGCGAAAGTATCGATTATCATCACTCATCATCTAATGCCCGATGCCGCATCTTTCGTAACCACAATCCGGGCAGAAACCACATCCCTCTCTCGGTTGGAAATTTCTAGATCCGCACTCGGGACAGCTATCTCTCATGAACTAAAGATGAACATTAGTATTAATTATGATTAACATGGGAGGGGGTCTCGAAAGTAGAGATCTTTACCGATATCTCCGGTATTCCATTCGGGGACTAATCCGAAAAGTATAAATCGCCAAGTTCTGCTATACCAAACTGCGATTTATACACCTGGTAGTAAAAAGGATAGTGATAGGTAGCTGGATAAGGATAGTACCCGTGATAGCGCTTCCTTTCCAGATTCCTACCTAGGGGATGAAAGATTGACTGGAAAGTATCTCAAAGCGAGGCAGCTTGCCAAAGAGATGGAAGAAAAGGCCGAAGAGACGGCCGAAAAGAAGGAGAAGGCCAAAGAGAAAAGAGAAGGGGCAGAGCAACTGCTGGAGGCCTCCGAGGAGTTAGATCTAGAACTAGACGAGATAGAGAATAAGATAGAAGATGGAAAGGCGAAAGTAGATGATAAAGAATTCGAAGAGGCTGGAGAAAAGTTTGATGAAGCGGTCGAAGAACTAGAAGAAGTTTATCTAGATGAGTTTGAAGAAAAGATAGGTTCCGTAAAAGGTTTCCTCGATATAGTGGGAGACAGGGAGGAATATAGATCCCTGAACGAGAGGATAGAAGATGCTGAACAACTCGTTAAAGATGGTGATATACAGGAGGGTTTTGAAAAAGCGGAGCAGGTCAAAGACGAGTCAAAAGATATCATCGATGATGAAGTAGGGAGACAGTTGGAAAATCTTGGAAACCTTTTAGAAGTTGTGAAGAAGGCCGGGGAGGATAATGATTCAGAGGAAAAGATGCTGTCAAAAGCTGACTATGCCTATGAAGCTGACGAATATGAAAGATCTATATCATTGATCCAAGAGGCTAGGGAATCGATAGGAGAAAAACTGCAGGACAATTTAGGAAAGATGCTCAGCGATCTGGAGACCAGTATAGATCAATTGGATGGGAGAGGGATGGATGTTTCAGGATCTCAGGAGATCCTTCAGAAAGCTAAACGAGCTGAAGAGGATGAAGAGTACGGGGAGTCGGTCAAATATCTCCAGGACTGCCACGATAGATTGGACGATCACTATGCGGAGATAATAAGAGAGAAATTAAGTGAACTAGATGATAAGATCGAGGAGGCTGATGAGATCGGTGCTTCGACGGAAGAGATAGAGGAAAAACGCAGCAAAATTGATGATCTTCTGGATGATAACAATATCGAGAAAGCGGGCGAACTGGTAGATGAGGCCTTTGAAAATATAAATGAGGCGAAGTTCAATAAAGTTCTGAATACCATATCCGAGTCAAGGGAATTCTTTATCAAAGCTAAGGATATCGGGGCCGATCTAGAAGATCCTATGAAGATGTTGAGCAGAGCTCGAGATTCCCTGAAGGAAGAAAACTATAAAGAGGCTTTAGACCTGGCTGAGAAGGGTAGAGAAAAAGTCCAAGGGATGGTAAAGGAATACGACCAGGTAAAAAAGAAGATCGACAGTAGAAAAGAACTTCTAGAGAACTTAGAAGCTGAGTTGGACAACCAATTTCCAGAGATAGAAGATATCGTCACTGAAGCTGAAGAAAAATTGGATGATGAAGAGTACGACAAAGCTGAATCGAAGCTTGACGATTTCGACCAGCAGTTCGATAAAAAAGCCTATGAAAAAGTGATGGACCTTATAGATGATTTTGAAAAACTCGATCGGATGGCGGAAGAATTTAATCTTGAGATAGACGAATTTTCTGAGAAGTTAGAAGAGGCCATAGAAAAGACAAAGTCATCGGAATATGTGAAGGCGGCAGAGATCGCAAATGAAGGAAGAGAAAAGGTAGATGAAAAGATAGAAGAGGATTTAAGGGGCACCATAACGGATATCGACAAAAGTACTAAGGAGATAGAGGAACTTAAGGAGGATACTACAGATAAGATACAAGATCTGTTGGGCAAGAGTCGGAATAAACTGTCTGAAGAAGATTATAGAGATGCTTATCATCTGATCCTCGAGGCGGAGGAAGAACTCGAACTCGCCCAGGTAGGAAGCGCCCAGAAACATGTTGAGGAGGCTTCCGAGTTCTTGTCTGATCTGGAAGAGACTGAAGCAGTCGATATAGATCTTTCTAGATATGAGGAAGGTATCGAGGAAGCCAAGGAAGTTCTTGAGAAAGGTGATTTCAGAGAGTCCATCGATGTAACGGATGAGCTGATGGAGGAGTTGAATGAAAAGTTAGAGGAGGAGGCCGAACAGATATTCGGGGAAGCGAAGATGCAGGTCATCAAAGCTAAAAAGGCCGGGGTGGAAATAGAAAGATTTAGGGAGAAGTTAATAGAATGTAAAAAGAATATAAAACAAGATAACTACGCTGAATCTATCCGGATATCACTCAACGTGGAAGAAGATGCTTCGCAGATACGGGAGGAGCGTAAAGGAGCTTATGATAAGATCTCGGATACGGCTTCAAAATTGACCAAATTAAAGAAGAAGGGAGAGCTAGAAGATATCGAAGAGATAAAGGAGGTACTTATAGAGGCAAAGGAGGAATTCAGAGATAAAGATTATGCTAAAGCAAAGGAGATGGCCGAGAGGGCTAATTCACTGATGGATAAATTTGAAGAAGAAGCCGTTTTCGAAAAGAAGGAGGAAGAAATTAAAAAATTGATGGAGAAGATAAAGAGCTCAGAAAAGATATCGGTAGATACCAGCGATATAGAATCTAACTTGGAGGAAGGCTCTGAACTGGCGGAAAAGGGAGAGTACCCGGAGGCTGTAGACGTCTTAGAAGAGACTGGGAAAGAGTTGAAGAACGGTCTAGAAGAAAAGATAAAGAGCAGGATAGACGAAGTTGAAAGTTCAATTGAATCTGTCAAAAATTTAGAATTAGATACTGAAGAGATAGAATCGGAGTTAGAAAACGCAAAATCTCACCTCGAGGAAAAGGAATACTGGGTATGTCTAGACAGGATAAAAGAGATGAGTGAAGAACTGTCTGAGATCAAAGATAAACACATAGAAGGGAAGGAGAGCATCGAGGAGGCGAAAGAAAAACTCCAAGAGGCGGAGAACATGAACGCAGATGTTGGGGAAGGGAGAGAGCTCCTTGAAACGGCTCAACAGGCCTTTGAGAATGATAGATACGAGGAAGCGATGGAAAAGGCGGAGAGTGGTAAAGAGAAGATAGAAGATGCACAGGAGCAACTTGTAGATGAAATAATGGATAAATTCAGTTCGAAGGTCGAATCTTTCAGAGAGAAGGACGCGGATGTCGCTTTAGCGGACAACTTGATGCAGAAGGCTAGAAAGGCCAAAGAGAGCGGGGATTATAAGGAAGCGATAAATTATTCGATGCAGAGCGAAGGGGAACTGGAGAAGATCGAACTTCAACAGAAAGTGGCTAAACAGAGTATAACAAGTGCCCAGAGAAAACTTAAGAAAGCTGAAAACGAAGATCTTCTTGTAGATAGGGCGAAAAGGACCTTAGAGGAGGGGAAGACTGCCTACAAAAGTGGATTCTATGTCAAGGCGTTCGACAAGGCATTGAAAGCCGGTAAGGAGTTAGATGATACTTTGGACGCTTATGAAGATACAGAATCATTTTTAAAGAATATAGATGGAGTTATCAAGGGCCTAAAACGGGAAAATGAAGACGTGAGTGACTTGATAGATGTAAAAGAAAAAGCTAAAGATAAATTCCAAAACGGGGACTATAAAGAGGCCCATGTACACGTAAAAAAAGCTGAGGAGATCCTGGAAAAAGAGGAAGGTAAAATACAAAAATTGATATCTCGAATCAAGGAAGAGGTGGAAGGTGCCGCTGATGGAGGAGAAGCGAGAGATATCTTAGATAGAGCAGATTCGGTCCTAGAGATTGGAGATGTGATGAAAGCCATAAGGTTGATAAATAAAGCTAGGAAACTTTCAGGATTGAAAAAAGAACATGAGTATAAAGAGACGATAGATGAGGTAAGGTTGTTAACAGAGAAGGCTAAAAAGTTCGGCGCCTCGGTAGAATCTGTAGAGGACGAATTAGAGGAAGCTGAAAGATTGGATGAAGAGGGAGATATGGAGGAAGCCATAGAGAGCGCAAAGACCGCTTTGGAAAAGGTGGAAGAAGCATTGGAAGACTACAGTCCAAAGATAGAGATCGAAGTGGCGAAAAGATTGAACTTTGATGAATGGAACTCGACGGATATCAGTATAGAAAACAAAGGTAAAGGAGTCGCTACGGAGCCAGATATAGAGATCAGGGGTGGGGAGATCGACGAGCTCGAATTGAAGGATAGATTAAAAGGTGGAGAGGAACTCAACTTAGAAGCTAAAATAAAACCCACGAGTGAAAATGCTAGTATAATCGGCAAGGGCGTCCGTATCTTCGATGAAAAAGAGTTTGAAGATGAGGATGAATTGAACATTGTCGGAGTTGGGGATTCGGAAGAGATTGAAGAGATATGTGAGATATGTGGAGAGGAGATTGAAGAAGGTCAGGAAAAGATCGCCTGTAAATGCGGCGCGATCTATCACCAGTCCTGTGCAAAAAAAGAGAAAGAATGCCCGGAATGCGGTTCAGAACTCAAATCCGAAAGTGAAAAAAGTCAAAGACGGGTCGGCATGGAGATCTAAAAAAAATGAATATCTTTGGTTTTTCTATTCCTCTCTATAATATTTTCCATCTCCGCCCCTTTCTTTTATCCTATCTATAGCTTGCTGAGCCTGTTCCTCGAAGACCTCTTCTGCGATCTTATAATCCTGTGATTGTATCTCGACCCGGTATTTTGGCGCAGCGATGTAGTTGACCTCGACCTTGGATTTTTCAGTGTCCTCAAAGGCGGAAAGAGAATAATTTATGTCCTCTATACCGTCTGGATTGGTCGAAGAGATCTCGACGAATCCCTGTATGCTCACGTAAGAAGGGGAAATATTCTCTTGGGCGACCTCGACGAAATGATCGGTCCATTCGCCCTCAAAACCGTCCTCTTCCAAAAATTCAGGGTTGAATGATGCTTCTTCAAAGGCCTTGTAAAGGCTGCCGTAAGTATCGCTCAATTCAAAACCGAAATCCTCGTAACATTCCTCAAGATCTTTTCCCAGCCTGTCTGCAACGATATCAAGGAGTTTATCAGCTTTTTTCTGATTTTTCCAGGCCTGTAATTTTTCCCTCTTTTGATGTTCGTTCACCTGCTTCAAAGATAGGTCTATATGCCCCTTACTCTTGTCCACTCTGAGAACCTTACAGACCCTTTTCTCTCCTTCCTGGATATGATCCTCTATCCTTTTTACCCAGCCTGAAGAGATCTCGGATATGTGTACAAAACCTTCCTTACCGCCGTACTCCTCTAGAGTCAAAAAAGATCCAAAATCCTTAACCGTTTTCACATTACAGATAACAAGTTCCCCCTCGCTTGGCCACCCGTACTCGTCAGCAGATGACATCATTCACCCTCTTCTGGGGTACCGAGTTCCTCGATTATCTCTCCTTTGAATTCTGAATCTCCACCTGTAGGTTCGACCAACCGGGCACCACAGACTAAGCAGTCCACTTTGTAGGAAGCCCTTTTGAAAGTCACCTGCTCGTTTTCACAATCTGAACATTTTATCCTGACGAACTTTTTTTCTGTCATCGTTTCACCTCGGATCATTCTTCGAATTCGAACCTTCCCGCTCTCTGACATTTCTTTTGCCAGGTCTTACCACATTCTGTGCAGGTGTACTTGAGATAAACTCTCTTTACCGGCTTTCCAGCTCCTGAGGGTTTGGACCAAGGGAATCCACCGTATCCGGACGTGACCCTTCTAAATCGTCTCTGGCCTTTACGTAACTCGCTACCGGGTCTGTTCTTACCCTTGGTTATCTCCATCTCGGTGTGCGTATCACAGCTGGGACAGTAATCCTTTATCTTACGGGGTTTCTTCATAACGATTCTCTCAATACTGTAGTCCCATATTAAAACCTTACCCATCCTGGTTGAATATTTCAAAGATGATATCGATTAAAAAACTTAAATACCACGGGGCTGTAAACACATCCGCTAGGTCTAACCGGGGCGGTCGGCGTGCCCTTATACACCGAAAGCGTCGATACGCGGGGGTGACCGCCGGGGGCGGTGTAATCAGCCCACCGTCGAGCCAGATCCAGACGATGAGACCTCGTCCCTTGGGATCGGAGGTGCAGTCGAGAACAACCGGAGGGTTGTTCCTTCTGTCTTAGCCAGGTTGACCAGGCCAGGCCCGGAAGGGAGCAGCCGATACCTGGACTCCCGATGCTCGAGGGATAGCGGGGTCGAGGATGGATCTGGGCTTTCTCGATGGTGAGCTGAGCACCCACCCCGGTGACCTAGCACCTATTCAAATTTTGTACAGATATAGATACCTAAAAGAGTGATCCCTCCGCCGACGATGGTCAATGTCTTCGGCACTTCTTTCAAGATCAAAAAAGCCAACAAGGAAGCTCCTATCGGTTCTCCGAGAAGGCTGACCGAGATGATCCTGGCTTTGAGGTGCTTTAATCCCCAGTTGAAGAGAGTGTGCCCGAAGATGGTCGGTATCAGGGCCAAAGCGAAAAAGAGGATATATTCCTCTGCTGGATAGGATGTGAAAGAAGTGGAGAAGGGTATCGAAAAAAGTCCAAGGAAAAGTGTACTGAAAAGGTAAACGATGAATGCGTAAGGTACCACGGGCATATCCTGCCTTATCTTTCTTCCCCTTAGGAGGTAACCTGCGAAAGCTAACATGCCTATTATCGCTAACATATCCCCTAAAAACGCCCATCCGCTGATCCGGTAGTTAGAGAAAGTCATAATGAAGACTCCTATAAGGCCGATCCCTATGCCGATATAGGCCCTAAAGGAGGTCTTCTCCCCCAGGTACCAGCTGGATATCCAAGCCACGACAATAGGATGGGCGGTCACGAGAACGACGGAGGACGCTACTGATGTGTAACTCAAAGAAGAGATCCAGGCAGCGAAGTGGACCGCCAAAAGTAACCCGGTGGTGATCAAGGTCAGCCATCCTCTTTTATCGATCTTCTTGATCCTGGATAGGTGAGGAGGTAGGAAGAAAAGAAGTATGAGGGTCGAAAAAAACATCCTGTAAAATGCAACGGCTATCGGGTGAGAATTCGACCATCTTATGAAGATAGCGGCGAATGAGACTGAGATGACCCCTAGAGGGATAAGGCTTCGAGCGAGAGTTCGTTTATCTTTTTTCACACTGAAGATATCAGCTGTCATCGATTCTTTTTTTCATCTCCCGCATATACATTAATTTTTCTCCTCGAAATTGGCTCAAAAATTATCACAACATTTAAATCACGGATATCAACTCCCCAAATAGGTACAGATAAACAGGATTATAGGAGTCTGGTGGCTGGGTTTAAGGAGGAATCATGATTGACATCTGATGAGGATAGGAAAGGAAAGGATCGGGATGAGACGGAGAAAAGTGAAAGAAAACTATCCACTCTTCTCAGTAATATCCCCGGTATGGTCTATAGATGTAAGAACGATAAAGACTGGACCATGGAATATTTGAGTGAAGGGTGTAAAGATCTGACGGGATACGATCCTTCCGAACTGATAGATAACGATAAAGTTTCTTGGGCTGAAGTGATCCATTCAGAGCATAGAGAAAAGGTTCGAGAGGAGATCCAAGAATCGATAAAGAAAGAAGAACCATTTACATTTAATTACAAGATCTCGACAAAAAATGGTGGAGAGAAAACCCTCTGGGAACTCGGCAGACCCGTCTTGGACTCAGAGGGAAACGTAGAGGCGCTGGAGGGTTTCATGACCGACATCACCGATAAAGTAGAATCGAAAAAGAGAGCGGAAGAGAGGGTGGAAAAGGCGAAAAGACTCTATAAAGCGGCGATAGAATTGGAGAGATGCAAGACGAAGCAGGAAGTCTACGAGCACGCTCTTGAGTCTGCAGAAGATATACTCGGATTTTATACTTGCGGGATATTGATAGAAGACGAGGGGGAACTCGTGGTGAAGGGGAAAACTGAAAAAAGTGCGCTCGAAATAGGGGATCGCTTTTCAGCTGACGAAATATTCCCTGGGCAGGTCCTTAAGACGGGAGAAGCTTCACTGGTGAGGGATGTATCCGAAAGAAACGATGTTGAGGCTTCTATGGATATCTTAAACTCGGGTCTCGATGTACCTATCGGAGAAATAGGTGTACTTCTAACCGCCTCGGACGAAGTGGGTTATTATGACGATTTTGATCTGGAGATGGCAAAGATACTTGCGGCCCACATCGATAAAACCGTGAAAAGGATAGAAGAGGAGAAAGAAAAGTCTCTCGTCTTAGATACCACCGAAGAACTCGTCGTTTACCAGGATGCTGATCAAAAAATAAATTGGGTGAATAGGGTAGCGGCCGAAACTGTCGATAAGGCGCCTGAGGAGTTAAAAGGGAAAAAATGCTATGAGGTTTGGGGTACTGGTGATGAACTATGCGAAGGATGTCCAGTTAAAAAGACGATCGATACTGGGACAGGACAGGAGGGGGAGCGTAAAGACGAAGAAGGAAATCACTGGTTGATCCGCGCGAGTCCTGAGAAAAATGAGGAAGGGGAGGTTGTAGGAGTCGTTGAAGTGGCCCTAGATATAACCAAGAGGAAAGAAGCCGAGGAAAGGCTGAAAGAAAATAAAGAAAAGATCGAGAGATTGTTCGAATCCA
>JAGXLI010000032.1 GCA_018334755.1 Thermoplasmatota archaeon | reverse complement strand
GGGAGAAGACCATGAAGTCTATGGAGGGCACCTCGAAGGAGGCGAAGTGTTCAACGTTACCGAACTGAGCATGTTCGTCTTCGACGATATAGAACTCCTGAGGAAAAGAGACGCGGAATTGGATACGGACCTACTTTCAGTGAGGTGAGATATTATCCCTTTCGAGCTGATAGACCATACCGCCGACGTCGGTATAAAAGCTACCGGAGAGGATCTAGAGGAGACCTTTCAGGAAGCCGCTAGAGGGATGTTCAGCATAATATCCGATCTATCAAAAGTGGAAAGGAAAAACGAATACAAGTTCGAGATCGAAGAAGACAATTTGGAAAATTTGCTGGTGAGCTACCTCTCGGAATTGATATATCTCCATGAAGTCAAGAATGCGCTCTTTAGTGATTTTGAAGTGGACATCAAGAGTAAAAACGAGGGAAAAACGATCAAGGCTAAAGCTGTCGGCGAAGAGATCGATCTCGACAAGCACGATATGGATACGGCCGTCAAAGCCGTCTCGTACCACGAGCTGTCTATCGATCCCGAAGGCGAGATAAAGATCATTCTGGATATCTAGCAAACTTCTGTCTTTTTTCATCTTACCTACTTTCACCGACCTCCCTAAAGTACTTTAATAAAGGAGAGAGTTGTATTGCAATTGATAAAATGAGCGAAGAAAAAATAAAAGAGTTGCCAGGAGTAGGACCCGCAACTGCAGAAAAGCTCATGGATTCAGGCTATAAGGATCTGATGGCGATCGCTGTGGAATCACCCAGAGTGTTATCAGACCTAGCTGATATCGGAGAATCAACTGCAGGTAAGATAGTTCAGGCTGCGAAGGATGCAGCTGATATCGGAGGGTTCGAAACCGGGAGCGAACTGTTAGAGAAGAGAAAAGATGTAGGAATGCTGAGCACCGGAGCCGATAGTTTTGACGACTTACTCGGCGGCGGTATAGAGACGGGGTCGATAACCGAGTTCTTCGGTGAGTTCGGGTCTGGAAAGACGCAGATAGCTCACCAGATACTCGTCAACGCGATCAGACCGGAAGAAGATGGTGGATTAGGGGCCGAAGCGATGATAATCGATACAGAGAACAGCTTCAGGCCGGGAAGGATAAGTGAGATCGCCGAAGCTAGAGATCTTGACCCTGAAGAGACGTTAGATGATATACACGTGGGCCGTGCCTTCAACACTCATCATCAGATGTTACTCGCGGACGAAGCACTCGATCTTGGTAAGGATAAGCCCATAAGACTGCTCGTGGTGGATTCACTGACTTCACATTTCCGAGCCGAATATGTCGGTAGAGGAGCTTTAGCGGAGAGGCAGCAGACCCTGAACAAGCATCTCCACAAGCTACTGAATTTTGCCGATAGGAACAACGCGGCTATCGTCGTGACGAACCAGGTGACCGCAAATCCAGACCAATTCTTTGGAGATGCCACGAAGCCCATCGGCGGACATATCCTGGGTCATACGGCCACATTTAGAGTATATCTGAGGAAAAGCAAAGGTGACAAGAGGATAGCAAGATTGGTCGATTCACCGAACATGCCCGAGGGTGAAGCCGTATTCAGGGTGGAGGAATCGGGGATCACGGAATAAACGATCCTCTCCCTTTTTCTTTTTTAAAACTTTATTATTTATCTTCTTTATATGTTTTTCAAAGTATCTCTTCCTTTTCCAGTGATCTATTTAAAAATTTTTATCAGATATCAACCAAAACTGGGAAAAATATAAATCTGCCCATCCGGAATAATAAGTTAGGGTATTCGGGGCTAGTAGGTTAGAGTGCATCCCATCCCACCATCCTGACCATTAAACGCTAGCCCCTTCCCCTTTTTTTCTTCGATGTGGTTCATCTATTCAATGCTATAACAGCTTGACCTACGGGTATCCCCATATCCCCATTGGGAACTTTTTCGTGTACCAAAAGATCATGTCCTCTCTCGTCAAGATATCTTCTTATGGTCTCGACGATCGGCCTGTTGTAAGAGACTCCGCCAGAGATCCCTATCGATTCGATCCCTTTTTCTTCCGCAGCTTTCAAAGCCGCCTCAGCGATGGACTTCGAGACCGAAGAAACATACGATGCGGCCTTATCTTTCTTCCTGAGTCGGTCCTTTCTCATCTCGATGAAAGAACCTAACGTCTTTATTTCCGACCCGGAGATCGGAACGTCGTATTCTTTTTCTATACTGCCTTCATACAGAAGGGTCTCCAGCTTCATCGCCGGCTCTCCTTCGTATGTTCTTTTACAGCACGCATCTAAAGAACAGGAAACTGCATCGAGTAACCGGCCGTAGCTGCTGGTCACCGGCGCGTCCGACAGCATCTTTTCAAAGACCCTAGCTTTTTCTTTCTCGAACAGCTCACTTTCTCTATCCAATTTTTTCTCGATGGCGTAGACCAATCTCTTCGGGTTCTTGACTGCCTGATCTCCTCCCAGCAGTGGAAAATCCTCGAGGTGATACATGCGCTCGTACTCTTTTTTAGTGCAGTACAGTACTTCGCCGCCCCAGCTGTTGCCGTCTTCTCCATAGCCGGTACCGTCCACCCCTATACATATGATCTGATCTAGATCATGTTCTAACAGAAGAGAGGCACCGTGAGCCCAGTGATGTTGTATCTCCACTACTTCAGCATCGAATTCCTCCGCATATTTTAGACCCAGATCTCTGCTCTGATATTTAGGATGAAGATCGATCCCTATGGTTGTGATATCATCGATGCCCAAAATCGAAGTTAGATATTCGAAGGTATCTTCGTAAAATGACTTGGCCTCGTAAGAAGTCAGGTCACCAAGATACTGGCTGGGATACAGTCTGCCGTCCTTTGAGAGAGCGATACAGCCGCTTTTGTCTGCACCGGCTCCCATAACGTTTTCATCTTCAAATTCGAGGTATTCCGGAACGTAGCCCCTTGACCTTCTTATGATAGCCATATCTTCGCCGTGACTCCTTATCAGAGAATCGTCTATCCTGTTGGCTATCTTTCGGTCGTGTAGAAGAAAATAGTCCAGGTCTAGATCGAAAGCTCTCTCGTCCCTGATGATCATGGGTTCTCCCGGTAGATTTGCGCTGGTCATCACGAGAGCTTCTAAATCCAGTCTCTCAAATATCAGATGGTGTAGACCGGTGTAGGGGAGCATCATGCCCACCGTGGGAAGCCCAGGGGCGGCAAGATCCAGCAGTTCTTTCTGGTTATCTTTCTTATCGAATATCATTATAGGGCGCCTGGGGCCCGTAAAAACGTCTTCTCTTTCTACGTGGGCCAGTTTACGGGCCGTCTCGAGATCGGGTACCATTATGGCGAAGGGCTTCTGCTCCCTGGAGTACTTTTCTCTCAACTCCGGTATGCTTTCCAATCTACAAGCTATATGCATCCCGCCCCAGCTTTTAGCGACCGCTATCTCTCCTTCTTCCATAAGCTCACAGAATTCACCGATGCCTCCTATCTCATCTTCGTTATCATCATAAAGGGTGTACTGGGGACCGCATCTTGGACACGAGATGGTCTGGGCGTGAAATCTTCTATCCGCCGGATCCTCATACTCCTTCAAACAGTCCTCGCACATCCCGTACTCTGCCATCGTAGTCTTTTCTCTATCATAAGGGAGTCCGTATATCGCCGAGTAGCGGGCTCCGCAATTCGTACAGTTGGTGAACGCGTAACCTTCCCTTCTATCACCTTCGTTCCTCATCTCTTCTAAACAGTCGTCGCAGAGGGCCGTATCTACCGGTATAGTAGAAGATTCCTTTTCACCCGAAGAACTCCCCACTATCTCGAAATCATCCCGGTAGACTTCTTCTTCGTACTTCTCCACCTCTTCTATCTCGGCCAGCGGCGGTAGCCCCTCTCTCAACTCTTTCAAAAATAAGTCTTCGTCCCCGTCTATGACGATCTCCACTTCGCCGCCCTTGTTCTTCACGTATCCATTCAACCCGATCTCTTTCGCTACCCTGTAAACCGTCGGCCGAAAGCCTACTCCTTGTACTGTCCCCTTCAAGATGAGTTTCATCATTAAAAGGAAAAAAGGATGGTTTTTTATACTTATCTATCGAAAAGACTATTTAACTACACTCTTTCAGTTCAACGATGATATGCGGTATAGACGAGGCGGGAAGGGGACCCGTGATCGGGCCGATGGTAGTCGCTGGTGTCAAGGTCAACGACGATGGAAAGCTGATAGAGATAGAAGTCAAAGATTCGAAGAGACTCAGCCCTTCCAGAAGGGAGGAGATGGAAAAGAAGATCAAGGACGTGGGTGAGTTCACGCTGCGGACCATCCCGGCCGAAGATATAGATTCTTTGAGAGATTCTATGGGGTTGAATGAAGTAGAAGCCGACACCTTCGCCAGTATAGTCGATGAGTTGTGCAGTGAGGAGGACGTCTGTTACATGGACTGCGCCTCCACCGATGAAAAGAAATTCGAAGATATGGTCAGGAGAGGAACGGATGGTGGCGTTGAAATAGTATCCGAGCACGAGGCCGACGACGAGTATCCGGTGGTCTCGGCGGCATCAATCCTGGCAAAAGTTGAAAGAGACAGGAAAGTGGAAGAGATCTCTAAAGAACTAGATGAAGATATAGGGAGCGGATATCCCTCCGATACGAGGACCAGGGAATTCCTCGAGGAATGGATCTCTGAAAATGGGTCGTTTCCGCCTTACACCCGGAAAAGCTGGGAGACCGCTCGGGAGCTGATGAACAAGTTCAAAACCAAATCTTTAGACGATTTTTGAGAAGCTACAAAAATTTTTTATCCAAATAGCACATTAAACAGGGGAGAAAAGATGTCTGATGAAGCCGATGGTAGAGAAGTGTTAGAAAGGGTGCTGGAAGAATTCAAAGAAAAGATGGAAGAAGATGAATCCTTGAGAGACAAGATGGAGGATTTCGATAGAGACATACAGGTGGACTTCGAATCCGGCGAGCAGTATAACCTCTCTCTGGACGGAGGCGATGTGAGCGATATCAAAGATGGTGAACTCGAAGATCCCGATATTACCCTCACTTCCGATGCCGTAACTTTGAGAAAATTACTGGATGGAGAGATCGGAGCCATGGAGGCCTATGCCAAAGACAAGATAAATTTAGATGCCTCTTTCACCGATATGCTGAAATTCAAGAATCTGCTCTAGCTGTAAAGGTTCGCTTTTTCCGGGGGGTGCTTCATGAACTCTCTAAGAAGGGTCGTCGCGTAGGTCCCTTTATTCAGACTAAAATTCAGCTTTAATGCTTCGCTCTGCAGTCCCCAGTCGAAGTCCTTCACGGGCGCAAAAATACTCCGTTTGGTCCCCGTAGATGATATGGAAGATATCTCCGGGATTATGAAATCATCCTTTTCTACGTCCTCTTCCTCTATTATCTTTCTCTCTATGTCTCCCTGTTCACCTTTTGAGAGTTCCGACTTATGACCGTACAGGGGAGCGCTCACGAAGGCTTTACCCTGCCTGACCATCTTGGAAGCTTTGGTCAGATTTCTCTCTCCGACCTCTACTTTCGTGTTCTTGTTGGGAAGGCCCTTCTTGTCAGTGGGTAAGATCACGTCTCCGAGCAACGCGTCGTTGAGAGGCAGGTCTCTTTTCAGCCTAAGAGAGACCATCCTGTTGAAGAGATAAGATTGATATGAGTGGACGAACATCATGAGTAGATTGTGCGGTAGTCTTTTAAGAGCACCTACGTAGTCTTCTGTATCGTCTTTAAGATGGCCTATGATCCGTTTCTCAAAGGTGAGAACTGGGGGATACTTTTCTAAAGCCTCTTCCCAGTTCCAGGTATCCTCTAAAAATTTTCTAGCCTCGTAGCACTCTTCATTCTCGCCTTCCTGTGGGTCCGCCACGTACGTCTCGACAGCGCCTTTAAAGTCACCCTCCGTGATCTTTTTTCCCACTACGTGGGTGACCGGCCTGACGGTCCCGAAGCGCTGAACTCCAAACCAGTTGGGAAAACCGCCTTTTTCTTTTATCTCCTTTCCGGTTCGATCCGCTCTTTCTAGAGCTTTGTCCTTCTCAACTTTCATATCCCTGATAAGGACCTCGAAAGAGTTCCTGGTGTGAGCACCTATCTGGAGCGAACGGTGGGAGGTGAACATATCTTTGATCTCAACGTCCTGGATGTTCATCTCCTCCAATTTTTGTTTAGAGACCTTGAAAGACATCCACTGGGTAGTTATAGCTCTTTTATCCTTGGTCCCCGCGAAGGCGATATCACCTCTTGGGATATCCAGTTCGTTAGCCATCCTTTTGAGGAGCCTGTTCGTCTCCCGGTTCCTGGCCCAGACTTTAGCTATCGTGTACTCTCCTTCAGTCTCGTCGAAAAGATCGATCTCCTCGTCAACTCTAAAATCTTCAGGATATTTCTTGAGTTTCCCACCGATACCCGATGTATCCGTGAAGAACAGCTCCAATCCCGCCTTCCTTTCCATCTGAATTTCACCATCTCTTCGATGATAGAGCTCTAGTTCTCTTCTTCTTCATAGATATCTGAATAGATCTCTTCTATATCGTCCTTGAATGATCGTGATATGTTAACTAATTCCTCTTTAGGGTCCGCATCCTCTTCGACTTCCACCTCTAGGATCGGGTTATCTAATTCCTGATGCTTGACCGAATAATCCGCAGAGATCACCTTCCCCTCTTTCAACAGTTGTTCTATCAAGGGATACATGACCGTGTCATCGGCGTCTTTGATCTCCAGCTCTACGGTGGTATCTGTCTTCTCCAGCACTTTGAAGTCCATATTATCACCTTGGGAAGGATGGATTGGTTACTTAAAGGTATTGGTTTTATCAGCTCTCTTTCAAGCTGTACAGCTTTTCAAAATCCAGTTCAAAGCCACCGACGGGGTTCTCCAGTTCGAAGTTCTCGAGAACCTCCGGCGAGACTTCACCGAAGAAGCCGAGTTCTTCTCCATCAACGATCACGCTAGCGCACCTTCCCTCTATGAAAGAATCGTGCTTTTTTGGTTCGACTGCCATCTTTTCTCCTAAGCTGGTTAAAAGTCCTCCTACAAGAGATTTCATCTCCGTAAATCCGACTTTCGAGCTTTCGATGACTCCCGCAAACCTGGTCTCCTGTTCTCCTTTGATGACACTGTCGCCTATCTCGAACAGCTTTTGAGGTAAGGATTCGGTTCTGTTTTCTCTCAGGTTGGAGAGCAAGGCTGGAAGGAGCCCTGTCCTCAGAGAAGTCCTCTTCTCGCTGACCGGATTTTCGACCACCGCGATGTCTTCCTTTTTCTTTCGGTCCATCTTATCGAATTCCCTCTCCGGGTTCGTCAGTATATAATTCATGACCTCGTTGAAACCGTATCCCAGCATCAGTTCCGTGACGGCTTCTTTCAGTTCGGTCTCGGGTAAAGCTTCGCCTATCGTGACCTCTTCAGGTAAAGTGCCTTCGAATTCGTCGTAATCGTAACCTATGGCCACGTCTTCAATCACGTCCCAAGGGTGGATTATATCGTGCCTGTACGGCGGGATCTTCACTTCAAATCCATCTTCCTTTTTTTCTGCAGAATATCTCATCCGTTCCAGTATATTTTCGATCTCTTCTTTTGAGATTTGAGTCCCGAGTATATCTTCACATTCATCGGCGGAGAATTCTATGGTATCGGGAGTAAAATCCGGATACTCGATATTTCTGGAGCCGTAGCTCACCTCGGTGGTGTATATATCGGCATCTCTCTCGGCCAAGGTAGTACAGAATATGTTCAAGGTCTGGGCCAAGGCCTCCATATCCGTACCGGTCATGTCTATGAAGAACGTGTCCGTTTCAGGAGTGACCTCAGTCAGCTGCCCGTTTATGATCGGGGGGAAGGAAAGAACGTTATCGTTTGAATCCAGGATCACGGGATATCTCTCTTTGTCTTTCAGGATATGGACGAATTCCTTTCCCTTATCGTGCCTTTCGAGTATCTCCTGGAGGTCCATCTCGATCGATCTCTCCAAAGGAACGAAACTGACCTCTTCCGGTTTGACAGCCTTGTACGTGATCGGCGGTTCGACGGGTTCAAAATCGTGCAGGCCGATAGCCACTTTGGACCGGTTCCTGCCGATGGTGAGATGTAATTTTTCCTGCAAATCCATCAGCGATTTTAGAGCCCTGGTAGTCAGGTCGACATTTTTGACCAAAGCCGTGACGATGTAGGGTCTGACGTCCTGGACGCTCAGTTCCACTTCGGTCTTGATATCTGAAGAAGAGGTCTCGTAGTCCGGTAGGCCCGTTTCATCTCCCAAGAATCCTCTCAAGGTTCTCGCTATACCTTCTACCGAGAGCATATCACACCTGTCCGGCTTAACTTCGAGTTCCCAAGACTCACCTTTGATCTCCTCCACCTCTATGCCTATTTTAGGCAGGACTTCTAAAAGCGTTACTTGGTCGGAGCCAGTAAGCTCGAGTAGATCATCCGAATTCACTGATATTACGGGCATATTCCCGTGAAAAGATATTGGGATATATGGATTTTTGGATAGATGGAGAGGATTTGTTCAAAAAGGAGCTAGAAACGAAGTTTGTTATATCGGTAGGTTAATATATCTTAAAATTTTTTCCAACATAAGAGACGATATGACAGACGACGAAGTCGAGGCTGAAGAGGAAATTCCGACTGAAGAGGAAAAAGATATCGAAGAGATGGTGGAGGCGGTCCTATTCTCGGCGGGGCGCCCTTTAACGGTTCCAGAGATCGAAGAATCAATTGGTAAACCCCGCGGCGAGGTCAGAAAGGCCGTCAAAAAGCTCAGGAGGATGTACCAGAACAGGAAGACCGCACTGGAGATCAGCAAGATAGGAAGAAAATATTCACTGCAGCTCAAGTCTAAATTCAACAAATATGGGCTGGAGATGATGGATGAAGAGATGAGTAAACCCCTGTTGAAGACCGCAGCCCTGATAGCTTACTACCAGCCGATAAGACAGAGCGAACTCAAACAGATGGTCGGCGAGAAGGTCTATGATCACGTGGACGAGCTGAAGGAAAAGGAACTTATCCTCGTCGAACCCGACGGTCGAACTTATTCCTTGAGAACGAGTCCGAAATTCCAGGAATACTTCGGTCTTGAAGCTAGAGATAGGAACGAGTTGAAGAAGCTGATGGCCGAAAAGGTCGGCGTGGGAAACGAATGAGTTCAGCCCTCTAATTCCCTGAGAATCTGTGAAAAGACTCCCATCAGGCGGTGATACTCCCATCTAGTAAGGGTCGACCTGCCAAGGATTTTCCTGAACATAACTTCCGTTTTCTCGTGTTTGTGCTCGGGATATCCCGCCGCTTTTAAGACCTCTGAAAATGTCTCGATCAGACGTTCTCTCTCGCTCTTTTCGCTAAGGTCTTCTTCCCGTTTGACGACTTCGTCCTCTTTTTCCTTGAACAGTTCATAAAGTATCACACACACGGCGTGTGAAAGATTCAGTATAGGATAATCTTCCGAGGCCGGTATCCTCACGAGGCGGTCGCACTTTTTGAGTTCTTCGTTCAACAGCCCCTGGTCCTCCCTTCCAAAAACGAGAGCTATACTGCCCTCCTGATCGGCTATCGATTTATTCAGTTCTTCTGGGGTCTCCGCCTTCCTCAAAAATTTCTTCTTTTTCTCCGTATTTATCCCAGAGGTACCCACCACTAGATCAAAATTGGAGACCGTTGCCTCGTAGTCGTCGACGATCTCGGCGTTTTCAAGGACGTCCTTCGCGTGCATCGCTCTTTTTTCCGCCTCATCGTCGAGATCGACCGGATTTACTAAGTAAAGCTTTTCAAAGGAAAAATTGCCAATCAATCTAGCTACCGCGCCGATATTTCCCGATGTCTGGGGCTCTACGAGTACTACCGAAAATCTGGCCATGGTACCACTGAATAATTTTGTGCTATTTATAGTCAAGGACTTGACTCATCCAACCCTCAAGGTCTCATCTCTATTTCTTTACTTTTTGGTTGATAAAAGCTATAGGAAATTTTTTATAATTAGATTAGTTAAATTATAAAAAGAGGTCTAAGCGAAGATATGAAGAAAATTTCCGTGATAGCCTTCGGCGTTGTACTCCTATTGATCGGGAGTAACTGTATTGGATTGAGTAAAAACTCTTTCAGCCAAAGCGATGTAGAAGGAAGTAAAATATCCACTAACAGGGGCAAGGTAGAATTTGTTCGAGAAAACGATTCAACTGGACTCGCTGATACCCCGTGGCCTATGTTCGGTGGCGATTTGAAACATACGGGCAGAAGTCCTTACGATACGAGTTATGTAGATGGCACGGAAAGATGGAGTTTTTCTACAGGGTGGGATATAAATTCTTCACCAGCGATAGGAGAAAACGGTACAATTTATGTCGGCAGCGGAGACGGTAATCTTTACGCGCTTTATCCTAACGGAACAAAAAAATGGGCCGCCGATACTGGAGGTCCGAGATCTTCACCAGCTATCTCTTCAAATGGTACGATATACATAGGTTCCTATAACCAATACATGCACGCTCTCCACCTTAACGGAACAAAGAAGTGGAGCTTTTATGCCGGCCACTCCGTATATTCTTCGGCAGCTATCGGGAGGAACGGTACGATCTACTTCGGATCTGGTGATGGAAATCTATATGCCCTTAATCCAAACGGAACGGAAAAATGGAACTTTCAAACGGGTCATTTTATAAATTCTTCACCCGCTATTGGGAGGAACGGAATTATCTATATTGGCTCTTGGGATGATAACTTGTATGCGGTCTATCCGAACGGAACGGAGAAGTGGAGATTCAGCACCCAAGGTGATATCCATTCCTCGCCATCTATCGCATCGGACGGCACTATATATGTCGGTTCCGAGGATAATAGAACGTATGCGATCAATAAGAACGGGACGGAAAAGTGGAACTTCACCACTGGGAATTACGTACAATCATCACCGAGTATAGGAGCCGACGGAACGATATATGTCGGCTCCAAAGACGATAATCTTTATGCGCTTAATCCCAACGGGACCGAGAGATGGAACTTCTCCACTAGAGGTCCTGTCCACTCGTCTCCCGCTATCAGTTCGGACGGAACGATATATTTCGGATCCTTCGGCGAGAGATTATACGCGCTTAATCCTGACGGGACCGAGAGATGGAACTTCTCCACGGGATATCCGATGGTCTCACCGGCTATCGGCTCGGACGGAACGATATATGTCGGGTCACATGATGACGACCTTTATGCTATAAGGGGGCCGAGAAGTGTAGAAGCTTCTGGTCCGGATGAACGAAGGGTGGTACTGACCGGTAACTCTACTTATGATTTCTCTGTAGAAAATAAGGGAGATGTTAACGATACGTATAATCTCAGGGTGAACTCAACGGATCCAAACTGGACAGCAACCGTCGAGGAGATGATATCAGTGGCTAAAGGGAGTTCAAAGACAGTGAAAGTTACCGTAAGGATACCAGATACCGTATCGAACGGTACCTCTAGTGAAATAAAACTTACCGCGCTTAGCCAGAACAATTCTAAAATTTCAGACCGCCATTCCGTGAAGATAACTTTTTACCGTACAAAAACTGAGATAGACCTGGTTTCTAGTACTGCTTCGGATGGATGGAACTACCTCTCCACACCCTATATCCCTATGAGAAAAAATCTGAGAGCGATATTAGACAACTCTAGTGATGGGATTAGAGGCAACTACGATAAAGTGATGTACTACGAAGCTAAAAGCGAGGAATGGTCGACCTATAAAATCGGAAGATCATCTCATCTCAACGATCTAAAAAAATGGGACCGATCGATGGGTATATGGATACACATGACAAGCAATGACACCCTTAATATCACTGGTGGGCCACCTCTCTCTACCGATATCGTCCTCCACCCCGGTTGGAACATGGTGGGGTACCCGTCACAGAGAAGAAAAATTGCGAACGCTACTTTGCCGTCTGAAGTTACTAGGATTGGGATCTTCAACGCCTCTAAAAAATACAATATCGAATACACCAGCGATCTGAATGATCGCATGATGAGTCCAAAAAAGGGTTACTGGGTTTATAATCAAGCGGAGAAGGCCGTCACGTGGACTGTGAGATATTGACAGTATGTCTCGATCAGACCCTTTAATATTTCTTTGACTCAGGATTTCCTATTAGAGAGTTATCATACACTTTTTGCATGGGTTTTAAGATCTCAAATCTACCGGATTTCAGCATTAAATCTAAATCCCAGAAACGCATTCACTCTATCGGTGTAAGAGATGTCGGGAGTTTGGAAAAAGATATTGAAGATCGATCTTTCGGAAGGAGTTATAGAGAAAGAAGAACTGGACGACGAATTGATAAGAAAATACCTCGGGGGTAACGGACTGGGTATCAAGCTTCTGCGTGAAAAAACGGAAGGAAAGCCCGAAGCTTTCTCTAAAGAGAATCCACTTATATTCGTACCGGGGGCACTCAACGGGAGCCAGATACCGATGACCGAAAAATGCGGTTTTTATTCCAAATCACCTCTCACGGACATCATGGCGGAGGGTATCTTCGGCGGCTCTCTCGGTGAAGAAGTAAAAAAATGTGGCTTCGACGCGGTCGTCATCAAAGGTAGGTGCGACGAACTCAGCTACCTACTGATAGAGGAAGACGGGGTGAAGATAAAAAAAGCGACCGGATTGGGCGGCATAGGTACCAAAAAGACGGAAGAAGTCTTGAAGGAAAGACATGGGGGCAGCGCCGCCGTTATAGGACCGGCGGGGGAGAACTTAGTTAAATTCGCCATAATCACCGGCGACGATAGAGAGGTCGGCAGAACGGGACTAGGAGCGGTCATGGGATGGAAAAACCTGAAAGGTATAGTTGCCAACGGTTGGAAAGATGTAGAACCGTCGAAACCAGAAAAACTCAAAGAACTGAAGAGTAAAGCTTTCTCCGAATTTACTAAAGAAGACGGCGAGGGAAAAGAGAGCTACGACGCCTACAGCTCTCACGGCACCATAAAATTCAGCGGCATGGCCTCGGAACTCGGTATTTTTCCCACGAGATACTGGGAAAGCGGTGAGTTCGAAGAAGCGGATAAACTGAGCAGCTACCACTGGGAAGATCAT
Organism: Thermoplasmatota archaeon; assembly: GCA_018334755.1. GTDB lineage: Archaea > Thermoplasmatota > Thermoplasmata > Halarchaeoplasmatales > Halarchaeoplasmataceae > Natronoplasma. The sequence goes on along the minus strand of JAGXLI010000032.1, from coordinate 11,666 downwards.
ATCAGCGGGGACAACGGCTGTAACAGATGTCCCTGCAGGTGCGGCCAAGTCTATGAAGATATAGTCGATGTGGAGTACGAAACTTCTTTCGCTTTAGGATCGAATCTCGAGATAGGCAGTATCGAGGACGTCGCCAAAGCGAATTATCTCTGTGACGACCTGGGTATGGACACGATCAGCATGGGCAACGTACTCGGATTCCTGATGAAACTCAGCGAGATCGGAGTGATAGATGAAGATATCTCCTTCGGCGACGAAAAGAAGATCAGGGAGATCATAAGGAAAACTGGATTCAGAGAAAATATAGGTGAGATAGCCGCCGAAGGGGTAAAAAAGATCGGAGAAAGGTTTGATAAAGAAGAACTCGCGGTACACGTAAACGGTTTAAGTCCCCCCGCCTACGACCCACGGGCTTTAAAAGGTATGGGCCTCGGATTTTACACCTCCACTAGAGGGGCCTGTCATCTTCGCTCGGACTGCGACGGCATAGAACTCAGCGAAGGTAAGTCCCCAAACGATTCCGGTGAATGGGTCACCATGGAAGGGGAAAGAGATTCTGTAGAAGACAAAGAATACGTTGCATGGAGAGAGAACTACATAACTCTACACGACACTCTCGGGTCTTGCAAGCTCACCGGAAGGAGCGTTTACTCACCAGAATTGATGAGCAGGTTCGTCGATGCACATCTAGGTATAGATCTGAGCGCGGAAGAGATCTATAAAGCGGGGGAAAGGATCTACAACCTGGAAAGACTGTACGGCCTAGAGCAGAAACCCGAAATAAAAGAAGGTTTACACGTACCCGAGCAGTTCTCGACGCCGACCCCGGTAGAGCATCTGGACGGTGCAAAACTTACGGAAAAACAGGTGAAGAAGATGCTGAAGGACTATTATGAGACAAGAAACTGGGACGAAAAGGGCGTACCGACGGAAGAAAAACTGGAGGAACTGGAGATAAAGGTCTAGACCTCTTCGTTTATAGCTAACAGGTCCACGAGAAGAGAATAACCGGTCTCTTCTTTTCCAGCGCCGGGACCGATTATCGTAACGTCGTTGAGATGATCAGTTGAATAGGTTATCGCGTTGGTGGGTCCCATGACACCCGCGAGAGGATGGTCCTTAGAAAGCTTTTCAGGACTGACTTTCGCCTTCACTTCACCGCCGTCTTTCTCGGCGTGGGCTATCAACTTCCACCGTTTACCTTCCTTTTCGGCTTCTTTTATGTCCTGTGATGTCAATCCAGTGATGCCCTCTCTATCGACGTCTTCCAAGTCCATATCGGCGCCCATGACGGTATTCGAAAGTATCAGGGTCTTTCCCTGGGCGTCTACACCTTCCACATCCCCGGTAGGATCGGCTTCCGCGTAACCCAGGTCCTGAGCTTTCTGTAATGCCTCTTCGTATCCCATCCCATCTTCCATCTTGGTCAATATGTAATTCGTGGTTCCGTTCACTATGCCTTTGATCTCTTCGATCTCGCATCCGGCAAGATTCTTCATAGCCAGGTTGATAGCCGGAGTACCGCTCAAAACGGTGCCTTCGAATTTGTAATGGACGTCGTTCTCGTCCGCCAGATCGAGCAATCCTTTGACCTCCTGCGCTACCGGCCCTTTGTTCGTGCTGACGACGTTTTTGCCCATCTTCAGGGCCTTCTTGACGTGGTCTAAAGCCGGACCGCCGGTCTCCATGTCAGTAAAAGTGACTTCGATAATGGTGTCGGCGTCGGCCTTCTCTATGGTCTCGAGAGAATCCCAGCCGTTTTCGGCATCAGGATGATCTGAGAGAGAATCTCCCTCTTCCACCTTCTTTAGTATTTCATCAAGGTCCAAACCTTCCGGATCGTATACCGAACCCAACTTCATATCAGAGATAGCGACAACTTCGAATTCAAAATCGTACTTTTCTCTGAGTCTCTCTCTTTTCTCTGCCAGTATCTCAGCTAGACCCTGTCCAACGACTCCGAATCCTATGAAAGCCAGTTTGAAAGTCATGATAGACGTTATTGGATGAATATACTTAATCTTTTCGAGTTTCCCAACCCTGCCTATTACCGAAGATTTTAAATCATATATTGGAGATAGAGATGCCGAACGATAAGAATTCCAGCAGGGGATATATTGCCGTTTGGTAGCAACGACAAAAAGATTCTTGAAAACATCGATAAGAACCTATCGGAAGCAGAGCGTTATAGAAAAGGTAGTCAAAAGGATAAGGCTAGTTCAAAGTACTTGGAGATGCTCGATTACGTGATAAGCAACGAGGACAAGATCCAAGATCCCTCTCAGACCTCCAAGATACTCACAAGGATCGGGGAAGGACTCCTAAATCTAGGAAATAATAGAAAAGCGATAGAGTGTTTCGAGAAAGCCATGAACCGAGAGCCCAGCAGCGTCACCCCCCTTCTCAAAAAGGGTCTAGCATACTTGAGCATGGACGAGATGAATCAATACGCCCTCGAGTGTTTTGAAGATGTACTGAGGAAAGACCCGGAAAATGAGAAGGCCTTATACCACAAGGCGAACGTTCTGAGGATGCTGGGTTGGGACTCTAGAGCAATGGAGGCCTTCAGGGATCTGATGGAAAATGACTCTTCCAACGCTTCCTACATCCATAAACTGGTGAAGCAGAACCCCGACGATCCCAAACTGTGGAAACTGGAAGGGGAATATTTCGAGGAGATAGGGAAAACAGAAAAATCGATCAAATCTTATGAAAAAGTCATAACCTTAGATCCAGAAGACCAAGACACTGTAGATAAACTGATGGAACTCATTCCAGATGATCCTGAAGATCTGATCGAGCATGTCGAAAGATTGGAGGGAAAATTGGACGAAGATAAGATCAAGGAACTTTACCAAAAAGGTTTGGAGGAAAATCCGAACAATCCTGCATTGATCGATAAAGTCTTGGAATACGAGGAAGATAACGTCGACCTTTTGGAAAAGAAAGCCCAGCTGCTGGAGGAGAAGGAAGAACTCGAGAAAGCAAAAGAGATTTACAAAGAAGTATTCGACAAAAAAGACGACAAGGTCGGATATTACAAAAAAGCTTTACAGCTCGACCCTAAAGATATCGATGTACTCTATGAGAAAGGTGAATACCACTACTCAAACGAAGAGTACCAGATCGCGATGCAGATCTATAACAGATTATTGGAGCTGGGCGAAGATAATCTCAATCTATGGCACAATAAAGGTGCCTGCCTTTACCATCTTGAAGAGTACGATGATGCCATCGATGCGTTCAAAATGGCACTGGAAAAAGACGAAGAAGACACCGAGGCAAGATTGAGCAAAGGACTAGTTCTGTATGAACTGGAGAGGTTCGATGACGCGATAGATTCTTTCAATGAAGTCCTTAAAAGAGACCAGGACGAGGCCAAGGCCTGGTACTATAAGAGCAAGATAAACGCCAGAGAAGGAGAGGCTAAAAAAGCGAAGTCGTTTTTGAAACAGGCGGTACAATTGGATGATAGTTTCAAGGAGAGAGCTAAGAACGACGATGACTTCGAAGGGATGAAGGACCATGAGGGATTCAAAGAATTGGTCTCCTGAAGAGTAAAACTGGACAAGATCCAGCGGTTTCTCGCACTTATCTTTACGATTGATGTGTATTTAAAAATGCGATGATGTAGGCCCCGGAGATGTCTTATTCAGTGGCTTATATATAAGGGTTAAATTTATTAAGTTATTTTCAGTTATTAAAGGGAGGTTAGAGGATGGCTGCAAAGTCGAATCTCCCTAAAGGGATAGATTATGGAAAGCTACATTCTTTAGTTATAATAGGACTACTATTGATGAGCGCATCGATCGTAGTTCTACCGGATCAGACACAAGGAACTTTTTCTGACGAAAGCAAAGCTGATAGAACTGAACTTAAACTAGAGGATGAAAATGACAAAAGTATCTCAAACCAAACACAAGGTACGGTCCTCGCCGAGTGTTTTACTGGGACATGGTGTGGGTACTGCCCGGCTGCTGAGCAGGCGTTGAGTAGATTATCAGAAGAATATACGAGAGAAGAGTTGGCGATAATACAATGGCATGTAGGAGATTCTTATGAGACCCCGGACGGCTCCGGACCCGACCGAGCGAGTAATTTCTATGAGGTTCCAGGCTATCCTACGACATATTTCGACGGAAGAAATCCCTACATCGGAGGAAGCTCAAACCCAAATGATACTGCCACATATAATGCATATAAAAATAGGATAGACAATGAACTCGGAAATCAGACCTACCTTGACATGAGCATGAACGGAAATATATCCAATGGGATCGGATATGTTTCTGCCGATGTTTCTGCTGTCGACCAGGTAACGGACTCGAACCTCTGGATACACTTCGTCGTCGTGGAAGATCATGACGTATGGGACGGAGATTATCATATCAGATATACTGCGATGGAAAATTTAACTTCCGAACAGATATCTATCCAAAAAGGAGAGAACCGCAGTTTTGAAAGGGACTTTACGATAAAATCTGAATGGAACACAAGCAAATTATGGACGGTTGGATTTGTACAGACCCATGACAAAGAATATCACTCGGGAGACCATAATTATTACGAGGCAGAAGCGGTACAGTCCTCCATGTTGAATATGTCGGTTGTGGATGAAGAAAATGCCCCATCCTCTCCCCAAAACCTCCATGCCTCAGCTGGCAACGGTTATGTCGAACTTGATTGGGACGCCCCCGTCAGTAACGGCGGTTCTCCCCTTACCGAATATAAGATCTATCGAGGGAACAGTTCCGGCTCGGAGACTCTGCTGGATTCGGTAGATCCCTCTCTCCAATCCTACAACGATACCACCGTGACCAACGGAGAAACGTATTATTACTATGTGACCGCAGTAAATAGTGTGGGAGAGAGCACGGCAAGCAACGAAGTACCTGCCTCCCCCGAACTCCCTTCGATCTCTATAAAATTGAACTCGGGCGGAAACAATGATGGGTGGAACTTTATCTCTTCAAGTTTGGTCCCGAAGAACGCCAGTATGACCGCCATCCTCGACGCCCCAGATAGAGGGATAAGGGATAACTATGATAAAGTGATGTGGTACCAGGCAAAGACCGACGAATGGAAGAGCTACATCCCGACGAGGGAGAAGCACTACAACACCCTGGAAAAGTGGGAGATAACCAGGGGAATATGGATACATATGAACAGTACCGATATTTTGACCATCAAAGGTAATAGGCCTTCCACGACCACGATCGACCTGTACCCGGGCTGGAATGTGGTCGGTGTGCCAGTAAAAAACCCTGGTAATCACAACCTCCCGACGGAAATCGATAAAATCGGGCGGTTCAATTCGACCTTTGACTACAATATAGAATACCTAAATGGCTCTGCAGTCGATAGCTTCGAGTTCGCGCCCAACAAAGCCTGCTGGGTCCATAACCCGACTGATGGAAAGATCCGGTGGACGGTATCTTATACCTCTACAAACGGTAGCTCGTCCAAACAATGAACTTCCTTTCTTTTTTATTGCGGGAAAATTTGATAAAATGTAAAACAATTCGGTATGATCAGAGAATAAGATAATATGATCGGTTTACTGCCGTTGTATATTTTCGGTTATGCCCTGTTCTGGGGCATCCGGAAGGGAGGGACCTACTGCATGGCCCTGTGTGTCCCTTCATTGATGCCCTCCCTAACTCATCTCAAGAACTGGAAGGACGGGCTGAAGGTAGGGATAAAGTTCAACTTACCGCGGATCTGTCTGTTAACTGTCTTCGGCGGCATTCTGGGAGGCTTGATTTACTCCGCAAGTAATTCAAACCTGGTATCGACGGTAGGCTCTTTTTCCTTTCAATTTGGATATATAGTCATCGGGATCTCCCTGACGGGGCTGGGGATCTACAGCCTAGCAAATTCGCTGGAAGAAAGGGAAGATCTCAAAGAAGAAAGTTGTCACCCACTTTTTAAATTTGTCAAAAAAGATGAGTTTCCTACTCTCTGGGGCGGCCTTTTCAGCCTAGTATGTGTGGGGGAAGCAGCCCTAGCTTTTGAATCCTTCATCCTAACCGGATCATTGATCCAATCGTACAGTAGTGTCGGTCTCGCGATCGTCTTCGGGGCCCTGGTGATGTTCACTTTCGGGATCGGATTAGCCATCCCCACCATCTTATTTTCTTCGGTCAGTTCAGACCTGGCGAAAAACAAGAGTAAAAAGGTCTTGAACAAAGTCAGGATGGTGAGCTCGGTTATGATGATATCACTTGGCTTGATCGTGATTCTCCAGGGGGTCTTGATTTGAATCCAGGCGAAAGTTCTGTCACGACTCAAAGAAAGTCAACATCTAGAGTTCAAGATAGGAGAAAGACCAAGAGAAAAATGATCGCAGGCGTGGTCTTACTCTCTCTTCTCATCAGCGGCCTTGGATTTACAGTCTCTAGTGAACCAAAAGTGGATGAAAAAACAGATGCGTTTAAAGAGAATGGTGGACCCAAGATAATCCGTTCTTATTCAGATCCGAATTACCCGATGGGACATGAGGATGAAAATCTGAACAACGGTACCGGCGGTTCTATGATCGATATACTGGCCGAAGTAGAAAATTCCTCTTCAATAACTTTGAGCTATGAATGGTGTTTCGGGGGGATATGCCGACCGGGTGAGAACAATTTAGAAATGTCGAACGTGGAAGGAGATCTGTACAGGGTCTCGTTAGATGGGAGCGCCGCGGGGGCCTCGAAAGACGGAAGCTTTCCCGCCGACTCTTATATAGAGTACGTCATCAACGTGACTGGCTCGTCCGGAAAGGATTACGCCGAAAAGTGGTATAAACAATGGGTGTATTATCCACCCGGTTCCGCCAATATAAGCGCTTCATCTAGTACAGAGATATTCTCATCCAGTCCCTTTAAAGTCAACGGTTCTATCCGATACGATTGTACCAACGGTACTGGAGAGCATGCCAAGATGGAAAACTCTGTGGTAAGACTCGAATACGGGGATGAGAAGTGGTACACCAGGACGGGAAAACTTGGAAACTTCTCAAAGGAGATAATCGCACCCCCAAGCAGCGGTAAATATCTCCTGAATATAACTGTCGAGAACGAAACATGGGACGTCAAATCTCACTGGGAAGATCCTATAACCGTCAAAAAACTGAACCTATCTTTTACTTCTCACTTAAATCTCACCACCTGTTTACCAGAGGATGCGCTCAGGATCAACGGGAGTGCAACGTTGAATAGCGGGGATATACCTGAGGGAGCTGATGTATCTATAAGGATCAATAAGTCCGAATGGATTACGAAGATCGATCCTACCGGTAACTTCTTTATGAATATAACCGCACCCTCGTCTCCGGGTAATTACACCGTCAACGTTACCGTCACCTCTGAGACCTACAATCTTTCTAAGCAAAAATCGTTAGATCTGACGGTTGAAAAGACCCAGAGAGCCGAGATAATAGTCCAAAGTGTCGAGGTGTCTCCTGATAAAAGCGAAATATATGAGAACGAGAGCTTTCAGATAGTCTCTTCCTTGGATAACGTGGGGTCCGGCGGCGCCGAATTCGAAGCGGCTTTCGCGGTAAACTCGAAAGAAAACATAAGGGCTGTCGAATCCGTCGTCCTATCATCCGGGGCCTCCACTACTATCCGTTTCAATTGGAGCGCCAAGCCGGGGAACTACACGATCTGGGTCATAGCCGGTCATAATGAAAGTTTAGAGGATAGTCCGGAGGGGAACTCGAGGAGTCTCGATATAACCGTCATGCCAAAAACCCCGGAGATATTGCTCGGCAACATCACCATCGTCAATACAGGAGATATTTTAGAGGAAGAAAATGTTAACTTACAGCTCCGGGTCAATAACAGCGGGAAAGCTCGAGCCGTATTCCAGTTGGCATTGGCGGTCGATAGAGAAGAAAATTATACCAGGTGGTCTTCGGTAAAAGTTGAGACTGGGAGCAGCATAACGGTTCAATTCAATTGGAGCGCCCGGGCGGGAAGGCATACTTTATGGGTCATACCCGATCCTAACGCTTCGTTAGGAGATCACTTCGTCGTCCAAAAAAGAAAAAAAATAGTCTCGGTAGAGAAGAAGCGGGCAGAAATTGTAGTAAAAGATTTAGGCGTATATCCGAAAAATAAAATAGAGGTGAATGAAAGGGTGTACGTTACCGCTACTGTATTCAATCAAGGGAACGCGCCTGCAAGTTTCGTGGTCGCTTTAGCTGTGGACTTCAGAGAAAATGTCACGGACAAGACCAACCTGAGCTTACAGCCCGGGGAGCAAAAGGAAGTAAACCTCTCCTGGGAGTGTAGTTCCGATCGGCACAAGGTCTGGTTGATCTCTGACCATGACCGAACAGTAGATGAGCAGATAGAGTCCGACAACACCGCGGCGACCATAGTTGAAACAACACCTACCTCTGCAGGTGATGACGGTACCGGCGAGGAAGAAGAGAGCTCTGACTTGATGAGGAAAGGAGATATTATTTTCGCCGCGGTGATAATCTTATTCATCCTAGCCGGTACGGGTTTTCTTTTAAAGAAGAGAGAACTGAAGGACAAGGAAAAAGAATCTGAGGAGGAAAACGATGAGGATTAAAAGCCTAAGATTGACATCTCAGACGTTCTTCTTCATCTTTTCGATCCTAGGCATTGTGGGTATAGCCATGACAGGTCTGATCTATCCTTTTTTCTTTTGCTACGCCTGTCCATACGCCGTAGCGGCCTGTCCCATCGGATTGATGGAGCACGCAGCTATCGATATCGTCATGATCGGGGTCATCGAAGGCCTGGTACTGTTCGCATATACCTTCGGCTTTTTAGCCATCGTGGGTTTGATCTTCGGCAGAGGTTTCTGCGGGTGGGCCTGCCCGATCGGTTTTTTACAGGACGCTACCAACAAGTTAAGGGAAAAAACGATCAAGAAGATGATCGGAGAGAAGGGGGATATCGATGGAGATAAGTTGAAATATCTCAAATATCTATTCATACCAATCATTCCTATTTCATCTTATATCACCCTCGACCTGCTCTACACCAGATTTTGTCCCGTTGGCGGGATAACGGGAACACTCCCCTCTCTTCTCTTGTTTCCGAATAAATGGACCCCCTCCACTTATTTTCCTATCAAGATCGTCTCTATCATCTTATTTTTTGTCCTGGTGGCAGTGATAGGAAAGGGCTGGTGCCGCTTTTTATGCCCGGTCGGAGCCATCTTTGCTCCCTTTAATAAGGTAAGCAGGGCGAAGCTGAAAAAAACAGAAGAATGTGTGGGCTGCGAGGAGGAAGGATGCTCGAAGGTTTGTCCTATGCAGATAGAAGAGCCAGGAGAAAAAGATGATCCAGAATGTATACTCTGCGGTAGATGCGTGGACGAATGTGAAGCAGGTGGATTAGATCTCAAACTGAAAGGGTGGAAGGATGAATGAAAAGATCAGATGGTTTCTATTATTGGTCGTGGTCTCTTTCATCATATCTTCCTCCTTAAGGTTCGGAGCATATACCCGGAGCGATGACATCTCCAGCGTCCCGTGTCTCGGCTGTCTGGGCCTCGATCCAGTTCTAAAATCAGAATTCCAATATGAAGTGGAGGGAGAGCACCCCTCCTTTGCTTTGAACGCTTTGAATCAGAGTGTTGTGGTAATCAAATATAGAACCGATGCGTGCTCCGCCTGCGACGAGATGGAGCCCGTGGTGGATGAGCTGGAGGTAGAATATACCGAGGTCAAATTTATCCACATCAATCTTGACCACGCCTCTCAGCCCAAAAGGGAATCTTACCACACCTATGATGTGAAGGGAGAAAGAGGAGACATAACCGGGGTCCCGATGTTCGTGATAATGACCCTTGATGAAAGGGATGGAAAATTGAAGCCCTACTATAAGGTCCTATATGGCATATATGAGAAAGAGGAACTCGCCTCCGACATAACGAAGGCCTTAGAGTCATATCCAGAAAAGAAGCAGATGACCCCCATGACCGAGCTATTCGTGGACACCCAATGCCAGTACTGCCCCTCTGCGGAAGAGAGCCTGGTCGATCTATATGATAGAACCTTTTTCGTATCGTACGTGACCGACGCACCAGGTCACTCTGGCGCATATGCAAAGTATCTAGAGGAGAAGTATAGAAAGGAAGATGGGGAAAAAGGGCATCCGAGAGCAGTGTTCCAGGGCGGTGTAAAAAGAAAAATCGGAACCGGTAGGGATGTGAAGGATGCTTATTCATCGATACTTTCACAGTTAAATCTCACTCCTGAGGATATAGATCTCACTTTATCTAAACATAGGGATAACGGGAGCCTAAAGATCGGCTATGACTTGGAGAGCAGAGTCGAGGGAAGATATCATCTAAAAGTTATGATCGTGGATAGGTACTCTCCATGGAAAAATATAGAAGGTGAGCCGATCCCTTTCGCTTTTGTAGATAACGCATTCAATAAAAGTCTGAACTTGGACAAAGATGAAAATGTAAATGAAACGAGATCATGGGATGGCACGGAGAAGGTTGACCTAGAAGAGCTTGGCAAGGATCTGGGAGTCTATGGGATACTGATGAAAGATGAAAAGATAGTACAGACTGCAGAGGTGAGACCTGATGTCGGCCGGATCTTGATAGATTCGAATCTTAGGGAAAAAAATCCGATCACGCCCGGGGAGAATAAACGATATGTTTTCAATATCCACAACAAAGGAAAGACGAAGGAGGATATCAACATAACCATGGGACAGGAGAACGAGTCCTGGGAGGTCGAGTATCCCTCTTCTCTAGAGGTAGAGAGCGAAGAGAACAAGTCGATAGGTTTGAATATAACCGCACCGGAAGGAGCCGCGATCAACAGCAGCATCAACTTCACCGTCCACGCTTATATGAAAGGAAAGGATCACATCTCGGATAAACTCAAGATCACGGCTCTCGTAAAAAGGGACTCGATCTTTCCAAAGATGGGAGGGATAAAAGTCGATCCTGAAGATCCTCGGGTCGGAGAGAAAACGGAGATTAGGATATTGGCCGTTGACAATGAAGAGATAGAGAAGGTGAATATCTCTTACTACGTTTGTACTGATAAGTTGTGTGGGCCGGTGAAAGAGAAAAGCATGCAAAAGAGTGGTAAGGATTACACCGCGACGGTCGGTCCCTTCGATGAGAAGTACAGCTATCTCCATTTCACCGTTTCAGCCGAGGACTCATCTGGTAATCTCAATTTGACGGAGGAACAAGAGGTGATCTTCAAAGAAGAGGAGGAGACGACGCCTCTCTCTTTTTCCTCGGTAATGAGCGCTTTGATGATCGCCTGTCTGATAGCTTACTGCAGGGAAAAAAGAAGAGATACGTGAAGATCTCTCCACCTAGGATAGGTCTGTTTTTTTTGCAGATGTATCGTTCATCTTTAAATATAGACCTAAAAGTGATAAACTGTAAAAATAGTAAGATTTATATAGCCTCGATTATCCTCATCCGGATACCGAAATCAGTTGAGACTATAAGAGTATTAAGAATTGCTTCGTGATGATACAATATCCCTCATCTTTCATCAGCTTGATCGCATGATGTCAAAAAACCGTTCCTGATATGATCCCGATTGCGGGTTGATTAAAGAGCGAAGAGAAGGTACTCATTCGGAAGTAAATCGGGATTTATGGAGGACCGAGGGTTCAACTGTTTTCGGTGTGATAGATAATAGGTGGTAAATATGG
>JAGXLI010000031.1 GCA_018334755.1 Thermoplasmatota archaeon | reverse complement strand
AGGGAGAAAGAAGGCTATTGGAACTGTAAATTCCGCGAACATTCTTTCTACGAATCCTGACTCCCTATCTAAATATCTAGAATATCCCTCATCATAATGTTTTAAAACCGTCTCTACACCATCATCAGAATCTTTCCGACCAATATGGAATTTTTCACCTGCCCAGACACATGCACGGAAGTCCAGGTATGCACCCATCTGTTCGAATATTTCATCAGCTAAGAATACAGATTGATGCAATGTAGAATCCTAATCCTCCTTTGGGTACCTATGATCTTTGACAGCTTTACATATTTTTGAGATGTGATTTTCTTGAAGATTAAAATAAGTCAGAATATCCCTAGCTTTTTCTGCACTTGCCTCAGCATGGCATCTTTCTTCATCGATCGGTCTGACTATATCATGCAGCAGACCCGCAACATAAGCTAGATCCTGATTCTCTTTGGATTTATTTTTCATTTTAACTAACCATTTGGCCCCTTCAGCAACTCTATAGGCATGACCCCATCCATGGATGATGCTTTCAGCGTCTTTATACGCTTCCTTACAGTGGTTTTCCAGATCGTCAATATTTTTACTGCGGATCATCCAATTACGATTTCTCATCTCAATTCAAATATAAGTAATTTTTTTTTGATAGAGATGAAAAATAAAAAACCCGTCATTAAATAGAATGCGCCTGCTTCCTGAAATTATTTTACCTGTTTTTCTAGTTTTTTTGATCTATTGGGGCTCCGTCACCGACATGATGAACTCATAAACTATCTTTACTATAACCGATGTATCAAGTAGTCCTTAATCTGTCCACTTTCCGTCAAAGATACTCCACTAGTTTCACGTAACTATCGATATCGAACTTCCTTTCCAATCCGTTGGCGTTCATGTACCTGACTTTCCCGTAAACTTCCCTTTCCTTCCAGCCCTGGTCGTGCTTACCGAAGCACCACGCGACTCCGGCAAAACCGTTCGGATCTCTTCCATCCAATTCGTATTTATTGTTGAGATAAAGAGCTGTCTCATAGGCCTCTTCCGGCGTCTCGCTCCATTCCAGTATCTTTTTTCCCCAGTACATCCGCATGTAGCCGTGCATCTTTCCCGTCTCGACCATCTCTTTCTGCGCTGAATTCCAGTACTTATCGTGGGTTTCCGCTTCTTCGAACTCTTCTCTTGAATAAACGTACTCTCGCTCGTCATCACTATGCTTCTCCAACGTTTCCTGAGCCCAGTCAGGCAGACAGGCTAGAGACCTGTAATCTTCACTGTAGTAAACGAAGTTGTAGGCTAGCTCTCTCCTAATTATCAACTGCTCCAAAAACTCGTCCACTCCCGGTCCGCCTTTCTCTTTGGCCTTGAGAGCTACATAAAGCGGAGATATTTGACCGAAATGTAAGTAGGGGCTCATATTCGAAAGGTAATCCTTGGAAGGATCGTTGGAATGATCACCGTATCCTCCAAGCTTGTGGTTCAAGAACTCTTCTAGATGCTTTTTCGCCTCTGCTGTTCCTCCTTCAAAGCTTTCGACGGCCTTTACACTTTCATCTATATCTAAGCTTGAAAGCGCACTATCCAGATCATCTATATCAAAAGTGTCGAAATCGAATTCGAGAGATGAATTTTCCAACTCCCTCTTCTTGACTTCTTTCATGTACTTATCCAACTCATCCTCGATCTTCGGCCTTATCGTTCGAGCGGCATACTCTTCCTTCGAAGAGGCCTCCTCGACAGGAACCACAAGATCTGTTTCTACCTCTACTACCGGAACGTTTACCTCTTCAGCCGCATCCTCTCTCCAATCTCTCAGAAAGTCCAGGTAGGCCTTGTCCACTACCAACAAAGAAGCTTCATCTGCAAGTTCTATAACACCTTCTTTCGGATGCTCATGTCTTATGACCAGTTTTATATCTCTCTCTTTCAGCTTTTTCTTCGTTTCTTTCAACCCCTCTAGCATGAACCTGTAGTGCCTCAGATTTCCTTCTTTGAAATCGTCGGTTATGCCGAAATATACCAATAAAGGTTCATCCAGTTCGTTCGCTTTCTCTACCACATATTTCAGAGCGTGATTGTATTCCGCTCGCTGAGCTCGCTGCATCCAGTAAAGTACATAATTCCCATCTTTAACCTCCTCATCATTCAGTGTGGTGATCCTTTCCTCCCTTATATCTCCTGCATCATTGACCTTCTTCACTTTCTCACTCCTCATGACCATTATGTGAGAAGGCCTTGATTAGCCTTTAGGTTCAACTGATCAAAAACGGGCGGTGAATTTTTATACTTTATATCTCTTCTTACCTACCCTTTATAGGTGTTAAATATGTCAACGAACGTAGAGATACCCGAGGACATCGACTCTATCGCGCTTAAATTTCTAGATTTGCGGGGAAAAGCTAGAGAGATCAGGGTTCCTCCTGAGATGTGGGACGTGGTAAAAGAAGACGGGGTCAGTTTCGATTCCTCAAATGTGGGTTTCACGGCCGTTTCTGAAAGCGATATGATAGCCGTTCCAGAACCTTCTTCCATGAAGGTCTTGGATTATGGGAACGAGAAAGTTGCGGTCTTCCTGTGCGAGATGGAATGGCCCGACGGCGAGGCATTCGAAGGCGATCCCAGATACATGCTGAGGAAGACGATCGAAGAACTTTCTGAGAGGGGTATAGAGATACACGTCAAGCCAGAATACGAGTTCCATCTTCTAGACGATGAAACTCTAGAACCTCGAGACACCGGTTATTACATAGACGGGAGAACCGGTTATACAGGCATGGTGGGACAGCTGGCCAAGACCATGCAGAAATATGACTTTGAAGTCGAAAAGATCCATCATGAAGCCGGGCCGGGACAGTACGAGATAGAACCTCTACCATACGAAGATCCGATCGAGGCGGCGGACGAGTTCATCTTCATCAAGGAGATCGTCAAGAAAAAGGCTAGGGAAAACGGTGCTCATGCCACCTTCATGCCGAAGCCAGTACCTAAAGAGGCGGGAAACGGCCTTCACATACACATGTCATTATTTCAAGATTCAGAATACATGTTCTCTCCGGACGAGGTAAACGAAAAAGCCGCCGGCTTCGTGGGAGGTCTCTTAGAACATGCCAGAGCCCTCTCCGGTATCGTTTCCCCGACCATCAATTCATATAAAAGATTGGTACCCGGCTACGAAGCACCGGTATATATCTCCTGGGGCGGAGAAAATCGAAGCGTTCTGGTCCGGATCCCGGCTTACGGCAGTTCCGAGGAAGAAAAAGGCAGGGTAGAATATCGAGCAGGAGACGCTTCTGCAAATATTTATCTTATGCTGAACTCTTTGATCCAGGCGGGTATGGACGGGATGGAAAGACCTCTAGATCCAGGAGAGGGAACAAAAGAGAACCTCTTCGAGAAAAGCGAACAAGAGATCAAAAATATGGGGATCGAATTCCTTCCGGTTAATCTTAGCGAAGCTATGAAAGAGTTGGAGAAAGATGAAGTGATCAGAGGATCTTTAGGTGAATCCTACAAGTACTACAAGAAATTGAAAAAACAGGAGATACTCGAGTTCAGTCGAGATATAACGGACTGGGAGTTGGAGAATTACATCGATTATTGATACTTGTAACTCGGATAAAACAATACGAAAAATTTGAAAACAGCTATCAATAGAGCTACTATCGATACATTGAAGAGAAAGAAAGAAAAGCCAGGTAACATCCTGTACATGGTGAAGCTAGAGATCGCAAGCAAGATCACTGGAAATACAGCTTTTATATAATTGGACTTGGTACCCTTGCTGATCTTGGATACCCTTGGATTCTCTAGATTTTCATTCAGGTCTGGAGCGCTTTTTTCTATATCCTCCACTATCTCTAAAAAGCCCTCTGTATGTTCTGAAATATTCTCTTCGTTCAAAAGGACTCCGAAAGAACTGAACATCGCTAGCCCGGGTTCGAGTATTATGGCTCTAAAATTTTCTTCATTCGCTTCGATGAACCGGTGGATCTTCCTTGACACGCTCTTAGAAAAAAGATCCTCGACAACGTCTTCATCGACCTTGCTCCGGCTGTAAACTTTATACTTGTACTTGGTCAAATTTTGTATATCTAACTCGTAACTATCTTCAGGAACAGGGATATCCGAAGGTCCTATGATCACGTCACCGGTCAAATCTATATCGTTCTCTACCGCAAATATCGTTTTAGACGGCACGCCTTTCCTCTTTTTTCGCTTGTCTGGATGTATGTAAACTCTTCTCTCATCTTTTTCGCCGTAGAGATTGGGCCAGTTAGAAAGTAGATTCAAGCTTCTTTTGACCTCGAGATCGATCTTCTTTGATACTTCTAAGTAACTTTCCCAAATCTTCCGGCTCTCTTTATGTTTATAAACGAGCCTCACTAAATACATGGCTCCGCCGACGATGATGAAGAAACTTCCCAGAAGTTCGATCCAATACGGTAACATATATTACCCTAAGTAGTTTTTATGAGAGAACTCAGTGCCTGTTCTAAATGCAATAATTCTCTTTGCGGTTCGCATTTTGTTCATTATATTTTAAACTGCCGACGCTTGAAGAGCTCGGTCTAGGTCTTGGATGAGATCCTCCGGATCTTCAATACCTACAGAGAGTCTGAGGAGGTCTTCAGGTGTTTTGTTCGCTTCTCCCTCTACGGAAGCTCGGTGTTCGATCAAACTCTCTACGCTCCCCAGACTGGTTGCCTGTGTAAATATTTTCACATCTGAAGCCGCCTGCAGAGCTTCTTCTTTACCTCCCCTGATCCGAAAAGACAGCATACCTCCCGGAGACGACATCTGTTTCTCCGCTATTTCATGGCCAGGATGTTCTCTTAACCCGGGATAATATACTTTTTCCACCCCCGGATGTTCCTGTAAAAATTTGGCGATCTCCATCGCATTTTCGGAATGCTTCTGCATCCTGAGAGCCAATGTCTTTATCCCCCTGCGGATCAGCCAACAGTCGAACGGGGATGGACAGGCTCCTCCATGAACCTCTATCTCGCGGATCTTCTTGTAGATATCATCTTCTTTCTTCACGACCAACATGCCTCCAACAGCATCGCTGTGTCCGCCGAGATATTTAGTGGTGGAATGTACAACAAGATCGCATCCAAGCTTTAGAGGCTTCTGGAAGAAAGGAGTCCCCCAGGTATTATCACAGACAGATAAAGCATCGTTTTCATGTGCGATCTCAGAGATCTTTTCGATATCGGTTATCTTCAATAACGGGTTCGAGGGGGTTTCGATCCAGATCATCTCAGTATCCGGTCGGATTTCTTCCTTAACGGTTTTAGGCTCCGTCATATCTACAAAACTGGTCTTCAACCCCCACCTCTCCAAGATTGCTTCGATCTGGTGCTTTATGCCGTGGTACATGTCATCCGGACAGATGATATGATCGCCCGGGGAGAGGATCTGAAAAGACGACATAGCTGCGGCGGAACCAGAGGAGAAAGCGATACCCGCTTCACCTTCTTCCAGCCGCGCTACACACTCTTCCAAAGACTCGCGGTTCGGATTGTTCTCTCTAGAATATATGTATCTCTGTTGAGAGCTTTCATCTTCGGCCCTCTCAAAAGTAGTAGAGAGGTTTATCGGAGGGTTGACGGCTCTTGAAGTAGGATCTATGTCCTGGCTGGCGTGGACGGCTTCTGTTTCCATCTTCATTTCCTCTTCAGATCTTTTATCATCACTCATATCATCACCGGTCTTCTCATCTTTATCTAGGTAATTCTTTTTTAGCAGATAAATCTCATATACTAATAAACTTTTTATCAAAGGTAACTATTATCAATTTAGATTGAGATAGGTGATCTATATATGGTCGATATAGAAGAATTAGTACCGGAAAGAGTTGGTGGATTCTGCGGTATTTTAGCACCCTTCATAGCTTATGGACTTATATCCATCTCCATTTTAGTGAACCCAGATTTTAGCTTCGCGAGCAGCGCTTTGAGTGAGTTAGGAGCGACGGACGTAGCGTATAACAACATTTTCAATTTTGGCCTGATATTTTCAGGTCTGTTATTCATAATATTCTTGGTAGGGATGTTCAGGTTGACGGAAAGTCAAGTGGGTCTTGTAGGCCTCTCCGGTATTATAGTCGGGGCTATCTGCCTCATCCTAGTTGGTGTTTTCCCGATGGGGACCGATCCTCACTGGCTTTTGGCTTTATTGTTCTATTCCTTCTCTATAGGCGGCATGATAATATTCGGTCTCGACCAGTTCCTAGAGTTCGAACACGTTTGGGGAGTTCTAGTATGGTCAAATCTAGCCTTCGCTTTGATAGCGATAAGTCTTGTCGCGGTCCTCGAGCCCGGAGGAGTAGCCATCTACGAGGTCATCGGCTCTATTCCCATCATGCAGTTCGGTATAGTTTTTGGTACAAGGCTCTTTGCAGAGTGAAGGGTCTACACGAAGGCCAAGGTTGGCATGGAAAAAGTATTATACCAAATCATTTTCTTTAGATTGAATACTTAATGGCCGTGGTGGTGTAGTTTGGCAGCATGTGGGACTGTGGATCCCTTGGCTCGGGTTCAAATCCCGACCACGGCCCTTTTTTAGTGAAGGGGTTTGTTTCACGAGTCAATCCGTGATTGAAGAGCAGGAGGATTCCTCTCTGTGATTCCTCAATGGATTCCGACTACGGGCTCTTCTATCCAAAGATGGAGTTAGTCAACAGAACCTAAAAAGTCAAAGAGATGTACCCGAGGTAAAGAAGACCGGTGATCAGAGTGAACCTCGTCAGCGCTGAGAGGGTGATAACCGCCCATACTTTCTTCCAGCTCAGGTTTAACAAACGACCCACCAGCGTCATGACCATCGGTCCCGTCCCATATAGGGGAAGAAACATCAGCCAGAATATACTGAAATATTCAACGTTCTCAGCTAGATCGTGTTTCTTTATCACCTTTCCCGCCTTTTTCCTTATACCTTTCATCATCCTGCCAAAAAGAGGAATTTTCTCCAAAATGTCATAATTTGCACTGACTATCAATGAACTCTCGGAGGAGATGAAAACGAGCAGGGCGACGAGGATAACAGGATTCATTCCAGAGGAAATCCCGATCACTGGGGAGGCTATCCAGCCGACTCCCAAGGCGAAGTAGAAAGATAAAAAAACACCACCCACAGGTAGATAGACCTCGGGACCTAAAAGAACACAGAACAGGGCCGCTATTACCGCGGGAGAGATCGATATGAAGAATCTGATAACTGGATCTTCGAGCAGATCAGAAATACGATTTTTGATCAAAACTCGATCTCCCAATCATTGATGTATCTTAGAAGATTAATCTGGGCCTGATAAAAGCGATAAGCGGATGTGAAAGATAACTGGATCATCCTATACGGGCCTATAAGAGGTACATTAGTATTATTCAAAAATTGAGAGATGATATCCTCATCTTCATACGATTCCAGGATCAACTCTATCAGCTCTTCGTCATCTAGACCTATCTCGCCCTCCTCTTCGAAAGCGCCCATCACAGAAAGGATCAACTGTTCAAGATCGTTAGCTTTTTTCTCTATGAGGTCAAGGTCCTGGTGATATTCTATCTCGAAATCTATCCAGTAGACCTCACCGGACCTAGTAACTATACAGTTCTGGGTATTTGGCTCTCCGTGGTAGAGGTCCTTTTCATGTATGTCAGCTAGACCCTCTCCGAGTTTCAATATTGTTTTTATTTTTTCGTTTTCATCTATGTCGGGGTTTTGGAGGAGATCAAATGGTACTTCCCCATCGATCTTCTCCATCGAGATCGCATTCTCGCGCCCGGTGTGGCTTATTTCGAGGTCTGGATTTAGACTTTTTAGATACTCCTTCTCTCGGTGGCGCCAGCGGTCATTATCCAGTATCTTCCTCGAGCTGGTACCGGAAAGCAGACGGGAAAAATTGCTGAGTATACCATTCAAGTAGAAAAGCGGCGGTCTTATCTTGATCAGGTGACTGTTACCGCTTTTACCGTCTTTGATCTCTTTGATAACGCTGCTGAAATGACCATAGCTGTTGTTAAGTTCCTTATTGAAGAAAGGACTTTCGAAGGTACTTTCATCTACCTTCTCAGATATCTTTTTCAAGAATCTTTTTTTGCTCTCGTCCTTTCCTACCACTCAGACCACCGCAGTACGAGGTATATAAACATGAGGTAATATACTTTTCGGGCTTTTCCTATATCGCTCAATAAAAGTTATAAGGTTTACCAGCTTAAGCTAATCAGATTCGGTGTTATGGATGTTAAAGAAGGGCCAAAAGTGGTACAAAGAAGGGGAGGTCGCCAAAAAATATGAAGACAGTAGATTCACGGAAGGTGGAATAATACTGGACAAGGAGGAAAAAGAGACCCTTCTTTCTCTCGTTGAACCCGAAGGAAAAGACATTTTAGATGTAGCCACAGGGACGGGTCGATTCGCCGAACTGCTCTCTAGAGAGGGAGGTCATCTGACCGGGATAGATGCGAGCAGAGAGATGCTCGTACAGAGTGAAGTCGAGAGTGTTCAGGGCGACGCTTTGAAGCTACCTTTCAAGGACAATTGTTTCGATATCTCCATAAGTATGAGATTTTTACACCTCTTGGAGCCCGAAGACATCGATCCGTTTATTCAAGAAGTCCAGAGAGTTACGAAGGACAAATTCATATTTGAGACTCTGCATCCCTTGAGTTTGAGACTTTTGTATCAATGGGCATTACCTCAGGACAGCAGTTTGTATTCAAATTCTCTTCTAAAAGAGAAATTCAAAGGATTGGATGGGATAAAAAAAGTGAGATCTCACGAAAATTTCTTGATCCCGTACGGAATCTATCAGATCCTACCAGAAGATATCGCTGAGAGTATCTCCCAGATAGACGAAAGGGTAGTAGAAGGAAGAGAGTGGTTAGCTTCTACAATATACTGGGAACTATCTTTTAGATAAAAAGCTCTAGTCAGGTTCTTCATTCTTCTTTTAGTTCATAATATATACGCTGGGTATTTTTTCCCTTGTTTTCCACATCTGTTATCTGAACACCTTTTATCTCTTCAGTATTCCTGACGTGAGTCCCGGCACAGGGGCAGATGTCCTCTCCGTCGATATCGACCACCCTTAGTATATCAATGGAATCCGGGAGAAGCTCGAGGTTCACCCTTTCGTCCTCTATCCTTCTCTGCAGCTCTTCCCTTTCTTCTTCGTAGATCTCTACCGAATGTGCCTCTTCGATCAAACTATTCACCTCTGCCTCTAAATCTTCAACGTCATCCTCATCTAAGTCTACAGGCTCAAAATCCACCCTTGAATGATCAGTATATATCTTGTTACCGGCAGTTCTTCCACCAAAAAGTTCGAAGGCGGATGCTGAAAATAAGTGTTGAGCGGTGTGCAGCTTCATATGGTTGTATCTGCGTTCCCAGTCTATTATACCTTCAACTTCTTTCCCTTCATCAGGGATTTCACCTTCCAACCTATGTATAATATCGCCTTTTTTCTCGACTTTTGAGACCGTAGATTCATCTTCCTCCCACAATATCTTACCGGTATCCGAAGGTTGGCCCCCACCCTTTGGATAGAACGCCGTCCTGTCCAAGACGACAAAGTCCTCTCCGGTTCTTCCAACCCTGGCTTCGAATTCTCTGATATAATTACTCTCGATATCATCCATATACAATAATTCCGTCATATCTCTTAGAGTTGTTAAACTGCCTTATGTTTTTTTCTACCTTTGTATTTTCAAAATTTATTTATATGCTTCAAAAAGGTCTAGATCCACATTAGGTTTATATAGAACTATGAGGTAAATTAGAGACTGATGAACAGGCTCCAATTGATCGAAAAAGTGAGGGATATACTTTCAAAGGGGGGTTTTTACCTTTCCCAGAGACAGTACCAGCCTGGTATGCTCTTCGATATAATAGCGAGAAAGGACGATAAGCTCTTCGTTATCCGAGCTACTATAAACGCTGACAGCTCTCGGATCAACAACGCTAAAGAATTGAAGGTTTTATGTGATGCGATAGATGCTTCACCACTTTACATCTCCTTGATCGGAGGACAGAAAAGGTTGAAGCAGGGTGTGGTCTATTCAAGGAAAAATATACCACTGATGTGCCCTGACACTCTAGAGGATATGATCCTGGAAGGAGTGCCGCCCTGCGTGTTTTCCGCCCCGGGCGGTTTCTACGTAAAGATGGATTCAGATATCTTGAAAAAAGCTAGAAAAGAAAAAAAGATCTCGTTGAGTAAATTAGCGGAGATAGGAGGCGTTTCTAGGAAATCTATACAGAAATATGAAGACGGGATGGGAGCAGAACTAGAAGTCGCTCTGAAACTGGAAGAATTTTTGGGTGAAGACCTCATACTTCCCATCAATCCCTTCGAAAAGGGGGAACCGGAAGAAGAATGCCCGGCGTCGTTGGACCAATATTCCAAGCTTGAAAGGACTATATTTGAATCTCTAAAATCATTGGGTTATAAGATCGTGCCTACCTGTAAATGTCCCTTTGAAGCGATCACCGAAGATGATGATACGGTGATTTTGAGCGGTGTGGGTCCCGAAGACAACAAAGATCTGAAGGAGAAAGCCAAGATAGTTTCCAACCTGTCGGATATCACGGAAAAAGATTCGGCTATATTCCTTCAAAAAAGATACACCCATAGAAGCATCAAAGGGATCCCCATCATAGAAAAGGATGAACTATCCAAGATAGACGATAGAGAGAAGGTATCAGAATTGTTGGCCGATAGAAAATGAATGGGTCTAAACTCATCATCGACGATTCTCGCGTTCACTTGATTGGAGTAGTTAAGGGTCTGGTTTCTGAAGGAGAAAAATTGAAGAAAAATATGCAGAGTTCAGATCTCGATTTCGATGTAGGAGGGCTACCGATCTCAAAGGAAGAACTCGAAGGGCTAAGGGATCTCATGGGAGAGGGATCTGAAGAAGGCCCTGAGACTGACATCGAACCTTCCACTCCTGAAAAGATATATGCTGAAAAACTGAGCAGATTCGGTGAAGTCAGCCTCCCGCCTCCCGCCTACACATTTTTCCTGAAATACTGCTCAGAACATGATATAGATATCAAGGCATTCGACATGGACGAAGAACATTATACGATGGCATATTGCGACCACGTGACCGGGGTTCAATGGATCAGACAGGCTCTTAGAGAAAAGAGGTTGAGCAGAAAGAAGATCAAGGCAAAAACTCCAGAAGAATTCGCATTGAAATGGGACGAGATCATAAATAAGCTCAAGGGGTTCCAGGAGTTAGAAGAACATCGTGAGGAGATTATGGCCAAGAACATAAGACGGCTTTCGAAAAAGGGTGTTATGATAGCCATAGTGGAAGAAGAAAGGATGGAAGGGATAATAGGATTTTTGAAGGAGTACGGGGCTCGAGATCTTTAAGCCTTTTTTCAGATAAATCTTAAATAATGAAAGAACTCATACCCCTTATATAGAGATTTAATATCTATTTGGAAGTGCCGGATCATGGAGGACAAAAAAGATTACATCCGAAAGAAGCTAAAAAAATATCGTGATCAGATCCATCAACTGAGAGAAGAGAAAGAAGAACTTGAAGAGGAAATTGAAAGATTAGAGGAGGAGAATAGAGAAGCACTAGATAACAAACGTAAGGTTCTTGAGGAGAAAGAGAACGAACTTGAAGACATCAGCAAAGGGTTCCCAGAAGATATCGAAACAGAGAAAGATGAGATGATAAAAGAGCTGGAGAAGGAAAACCAAGAATTGGAGAAAGAGATAAATGAATTGAACGAAGAAAATGAAAAATTGAAGTCAAAGCTGGAAGAAGGAAAAAGATCGTTCAGTGGATCTGTGATAAGGTCCGGTGATGATATATTGCTGAAGGGGAACACGGTCATAGCAGGCGGTATCGAATCCAACGGCGATATCATAGGTGAAGATGAGGTGAAAGTAAGGGGTTCAATAGAGAGCGCCGGAAACATCAGATTAGGAGATGGCAGTGAAGTTGACGGTGATGTCATCTCGCTTTCAGGGAAAGTCCAACTCGGTGATAACATCGATGTCAAAGGTCTGATCCGTGGTGAAAGTATTCAGTTAGGCGAGATCGTAAGTGCAGGAGATATAGAGTGTGACTCTAATCTAGAGGTGGGGAATGATTCCGATCTCAAAGATATATCCGCCGGAGGAAAAGTCACCCTTGCTGAAGGAGTCTCGATAGAGGGCAGCGTCGAATACGTAGGATCCCTGACTACAGGCGAAGGTGTGACCATAAAAGAATCGGTCCTACCCCGATCCAAGGAAGAGATCGAAGAAGAAGAGAAGATGGCGGAAAGGGAATTAGAGGAAGAGGAACCAAAAGATATCGAGGAGGAGATGGAAGCCCTCGAGAGAGAGATCATAAAGAGAGGAGAAGAAGAGATGAATGAAAATACTAGAGAGGAAAAAGATATACAAGCCGAAGAGCTGATGGAGGTTAAGGAGAACCTGGAAAAATCGATCTCGTCTCCCGAAGAAGAGATAGAGGAAGATCAAAAACAGATGGATAGAGTTATAAAAGCGGATTCTGAAGAGAAAAAAGAGACTGTAACCTCTGGAAAGAGGAAAAAGATAGAATGCCCTATATGTGAACATCTGAACGATCCGGATGCTGAGGAATGTGATATCTGCGAGGCCGATTTAACAGCATAGTTTTATAGGAGATGCCCTTAAGCGATTTGAGTAAGATATAATGGACTTTGAAAAATCAGCGGGAAAGGTGATCAAAGATCAAGAGAAACTTTCATTCGATTTTGTCCCGAACGATCTTCCGGGAAGGGGGGAACAGACCCAGAAACTTTTTGGACTGTTCAAAGGGATCGTTTCTTCAAACGTTTCTCAAAACGTTTTTCTCCACGGCCCGGTCGGAACGGGGAAGACCGTAACGGCCAAACGATTCTGTATGGATTTCGAGGACTGGGCAGAAGATAAAGGGCAATCGATAGATTACGTTTTCATAAATTGCAGGAGAAGAAAAAATAACAGTTCAGCGATGTGGAAAGTAGTTCATCACTTCGATAAAGCTTTTCCTGACCGGGGGTTCTCTGTCGAAGAGATGATGGAAGTCGTCAAGGAAAAATTAGAAGAAAAAAATCTGCATCTCATCGTCGTACTGGATGAGGTGGATTCTCTCATACAAAAAGACGGCTCTGATCTGATATATCTACTTTCACGGTTCGATGAAGAAGAATTGTCCCCAAAAGAAAACATCTCTCTCATCCTTATCTCTCAAAAGAACGCTTTTGAGCTTTTAGAAGAGAGCGCTAGGAGTTCGTTCAAACGCAGCAATCGGATCAATTTTCCAAAATATCCTCGAGAAGAACTTTTCCCGATACTTGGGGACAGGGTGGACATCTCACTTTACCCGGGGTCTATCGATGAGGAAAATCTACATCTCCTCTCCGAGATAGCGGGTAAAGGAGGAGCTGGCGGTGGAGACGCAAGGTTCGGAATAGAACTACTCGAAAAAGCGGCCTTGATCGCAGAGATGGACGGCAGGAACGAGATACTTGCGGAAGACATAAGGACAGCTAAGGGAGAAGTCGGGTCGTTTCTCACCGAGCATAAACTTGAAGGATTGAAGGAGCAGGAGAAGATGATCCTCCTCTCCGCGGCTAGATGTCTTAAAGATGAGGCCTATACAACAACGGGGGATATAAAGGAACTTTACAAAGTTATATGTGAAGAGCACGACGTAAAAAAGTTAGGCCATACCCGTTTCTGGACTTATCTCAATTCTCTCTCCGACGAAGGTTTTCTGAACACCCAAACATTCGCCGACGGCTCCGGAAGAACGACGAAGGTCTCTCTCTCTGACATCACCGCTGAAAAGCTTGAAAAGAAGGTCGAGGAGATGGCGGAGGGATAGTTCCACATGTTGAACAAAAATCAACTTCTCACCCTCGCAGTGATCATCTCGTTGGGTGGGATATCGGCTCTTTATCTATTCTCATCCCAGCAGACCACAAAAAGGGTCGCCATCTCAGATATAGACGATTCGATGGTGGGATCTAGAATAGTCACTGAAGGGACCATATCAGAAGTCGACTGGTTTTCTTCTACAGGGATAATAGAGATCAAGGAGGAGGGGTACGAGGACGCTCTCAACATCGTGTTAGATAAAGAGATAATCGAGGATGTAACCGAAAAGAAAAAAGGTATACGAAAGGGAGCTAGGATCGAAGTCGAGGGAAAATTGGAAGATTACAAAGGAGATATAAATCTTCGTATCGATTCATTAGGAAGACTATCCATAATTGAAAGAACTTACTCGAGTTTTACCGATATCTCTTCTCTCCTGGAAAATCCCAGCTGGTATGAAGGTATGGAGATCAAGGTCCGAGGCGATATTGTTGATAAGGAGAACGGCTCCCAGGCCTCATACCTCTTTCTCTCCAGTTTTGAGGATGGTTACTATGAACTCACCTGTGAGATAGAGGGATGGATTGATGAAGAAAGTGATATGAGGGGGGGACCAGCAGAGGTAAAAGGTACGTGGAATTACGACAACAGGGTGGGAAGATGGATCCTCTCGACTTCTCAGCCGCCCGTGATAAGGGCCGCTGGATAAAAATAAGAGACATTATCTCGTCCGAATATTTAAATAGGTGCCAGAGCTTTTATTCACTATCAGGAGGCCGTGGCCGACCGACGGGTTCAGCCTGAGGAAAGTCCCCTCTCCATAGAAAATGTGGACCGGCGCAAGCTGGTGTGGTGAGAGCCACGGGTCAGGGCGCAGAAACGACACGTCCTCTAGGGAGCTATGAAGCGTGCGAAGCCTGCTGCAAAGTAGGTGAGTTAACCCGCGGAGCAAAGAAACAGAGGGATCGATGAAACGGCCACTTCACCCCGCAGGAGCAAGTCCAAATAGCCGGGATGACCTTTTCGGGACCGGCAGGTGGGACGCGCAGGTGAATGTCGGCTGATACCAAACAGAAAGGGGCTTACATCGGCCACCTGATCCCTATTATTTTTGAAATGGGCGATACAGCTTTTGAAAGTAAAACTTTAATACCTCTGTCCTCATGTGACCGTGGAGTGAAAATCATGCCAAAAGCATACTGTGTTAAATGTGGCGAAAAGGTCGAGATCAAAGATGCGGAAAAGACTGAGATGAAGAACGGTAGACCCGCTATGAAAGGAGAATGTCCAGATTGTGGAACAGGGGTCTACAGAATCCTTAGCAAGGATTAAAATAGATACATCAGTTCACTACTAAGAACCCTTTTTCATTTTTATGTTAGTTTTAGGCATCGAGGGAACTGCCCATACTGTAGGTGTGAGTATTGTCGACGGGGATGGGGAAGTACTCTCAAATGTTTTTGAGACTTACCAAGAAAAAGAAGGTATCCATCCTAGAGAAGCGGCAAATCATCATTCTTCCAAGATAGTTCCTTTGATAAGAGAAGCATTGGAAGAGTCTAACGTAGGAAGGGACGAGGTCGACCTCGTAGCTTTCTCTCAAGGACCTGGACTCGGACCCTGTCTCAGAACCGTTGCGACCGCCGCTAGGAGTCTCTCTCTGTCCCTCGATGTGCCCCTAGTGGGCGTGAACCACTGTATAGCCCATCTTGAGATCGGTAGATTGAGAACCGAAGCCGAAAGTCCTGTCTTGTTATACGTTTCCGGTGGAAATACCCAGATAATCGCTTTTACCAAAGGCAGATACAGAGTATTCGGCGAAACCCTAGATATTGGTCTAGGCAATATGCTCGATAAGTTCGGACGGGACAAAGGGATGAATTTCCCTGCAGGACCTGTCATAGAAAAAAAGGCTAGGGGAGGCGACGAACTTTTAGATCTGCCTTACAGCGTGAAGGGGATGGATGTTGAATTCTCTGGCATCATGACTTCCGCTTTGAATCTCGATGAACCTTTAGAAGATATATGCTATTCCATCCAAGAGACGACCTTCGCCATGTTGACCGAAGTAACTGAACGGGCTTTAGCTCATACTAGGAAGAACGAAGTCCTCCTCGGTGGAGGGGTCGTTCAGAATAAAAGGTTACAGGAGATGATAGAAAAGATGACGGAAGAGAGAGGAGCTACCTCTTTCGTCCCTGAGCCCGAATTTTGCGTCGACAACCCTGCGATGATCGCTTGGACAGGTTACCTCATGTACGATTCGGGAACTTCCATCTCGGTCGAAGAGAGCAATATAAGGCAAAAATTTAGAACCGACGAAGTCGAAGTGACTTGGCGAGGGTAGAATTTTTACTTTCCTTGCATTACCTATTTATACCGGCCCTTTTTCCCAATAGATGAGGATAATATGGGAGAAGAAGAGAAGTTAACGAAGGAAGAACTTATAGAGAAAGCGAAGGAACCAGCGAAAAAAGCGATGGAGTGGCACCCATTTTACAAAGGAAAAATAGAAGTTTCACCGAAGGTCCAGGTAAAGAATTTCGATGACTTCGGAGTCTGGTATACTCCAGGGGTGGCAAAACCCTGCGAAGATATTGCCGAAAATCCCGAGAACGTTTATGAACATACCAACAAGTGGAACAATGTTGCGGTCGTCAGTGATGGTAGTAGAGTCCTGGGATTAGGTGATATCGGACCTGAAGCTGGTATGCCCGTGATGGAAGGTAAAGGACTGCTGTTCAAATATTTAGGAGGAGTAGATGCTTTTCCGATCTGCCTAGATGCCCATGACCCAGACGAGATCGTTCAAGCTGTGAAATGGATGGCACCATCTTTCGGTGGGATAAATCTAGAAGATATCTCGAAACCCAAATGCTTCTATGTTCTAGAAAAACTGAGAGAGGAGCTCGATATCCCGGTCTGGCACGATGATCAGCAAGGTACGGCAGCCATAACATTGGCAGGAATAATAAATGGGCTGAAAGTGGTCGATAAGGAACTGGACGAAGTGGAAATAGGTCTGGTAGGCGCCGGAGCTGCCAACCTCTGTTTAGCTAGAACCCTGCTCAAAGCAGGAGTTCCTCAGGAAAACTTGACGCTTTGTGATTCTACCGGACTTCTGCATCCCGGGAGAGATGACCTTGACGAGGAGAAGACCCCTGAGAAGTGGAAATTTGCCCAGAAGACCAACAAGGAGCAGAAAGAGGGCGGCATCCCCGAGTTGATCGAGGGAAAAGACGTTGTGGTAGCCGCCTCAAAACCCGGTCCGGATACAATCAAGGAAGAATGGCTGGAAGAGATGAATGACGACGGTATATTATTCGCTGAGGCGAATCCTATACCAGAGATATGGCCCTGGAAGGCAAAAGAAGCCGGCGTCCGTATAGTAGGTACCGGTCGATCAGATTTCCCCAACCAGGTCAATAATTCCATAGGATTCCCAGGTATATTCAGAGGTACATTAGATGTTAGAGCCACTACGATCAGTGACGAGATGCATATCGAAGCCGCTTACGCAATAGCCGAAGTTGCAGAGGAAAGAGGACTAGATGAAGAAAACCTAGTTCCAACCATGGAAGATACCGAAGTGTATATCAGGCAGGCAGTAAGAGTCGGTCTGAAAGCTATAGAACAGGGCCTCGCTAGAAGGGAACTGAGTGAAGAAGAACTGCGTGAGAAAGCTGAGAAGACCATCAAAGCTAGCAGGGCTGAAACAGAACATAAGATGGAAGCAGGAGATATAGAAGAAGCCCCTGATGTAGACCTAAGTTAGAAAACCTTTCCCCTCTCCTTATCTTTTACTTTTTTCAAAAAGTCTATATTGGTAAAAGATATTTTTATACTGTGGAGATACTTGCTATAGCCACGGAGAATTTCGAATTCTATTACGAGATGGTGAAAGAATTAAAGCAGAGGAACATCCCTTTCGTGAGCCTTTCACCGTCTGACCCAGTTCCTCCAGACATAGAGGTGGTGATCACCACAGAACAGGAAGCTGAGGGGATAGATTTTAAAAATGTAGTTGGGGTGGATACCGATGTCAGAAAGGGGGTGAGGAAGGCTCTTTCAATGACTAGAAGTAAATTATCCTACAAAAAGATGATCGTAGGCATAGATCCAGGAACAGAGCCGGGTATAGCCCTAGTGGGGGATGGTAAGGTCTTAGAGACCACGCACGCTGATTCCCCCGAAAAAGTAAGAGAACTAGTCGAAGATTTTATCGAAGGATACGAGTTCCAGAGGATGACCATCCGGATAGGTCACGGAGACGAAACTAACAGGAACAGGACGATAAATTCTTTGAAAGGCCTTGCCGTGAGGATAGAGATCGTGAATGAAGAAGGCACGACCAAATTGACTGATACTCCTGATATCGAAGCCGCCAAGAAGATAGCTCTCAGCGACGGTGAATTGGCCTTTGGAACTTATGATGTCAGCGCGACCGACGGGGAGATGAGAGAGATGCAGAGGAGGAGTCGGATGAAGAGTGGTGACATCACTATTTCTAAAGGACTAGCTAAGAAGGTCGCGGAAGGAGATCTCGAGATGGCTCAGGCTATAGAAGAGCAGAAAAAAAAGGAAGACGAAGGGGAGGAAGGATAACTTATCCTATTATCTTTAAGTTACCTAGTACTGGTTCGTACAGTTTCCCATCCGATCTCAAATTGTTGACCGTTTCTTCGAACTCGTCCTCCGTTATATCCTCTTCTTCCATCACCTTCTCTTTAACCCGTTCGTACTCGACACCGTTCTCCAGTTTTTCTTCCTCCTCTAAATTCGAGATCACATCTATCACGAGAGATTCAAGTTCCTCATCTCTTCTGTCCTCTCCTTCCTTTTCCTCTTGGATCTCTTCTATAGACTGGGTCTCATATTCAGGTAAAACATAACGGAGTGAATCTTCCAGCATCCTTTCATATTTGTCGAAAGATAGGGAGTCGTAATGCTCGTTCGCCTGCTTGAAGCCCTCTGCCAAGTTTTCATCGAATCCTAGATCGACCAGTTCTTCTACCGATACCTCGTCCATCTTGGAGGCTTCGATGGCCACTTCTAATCTTTCTTTTAGCGAGGTGGCAGCCTCTATTATCCACTGATCACGCTGTTCTTCGGTAACTTCTTTGATCATCTCCGCTCTGATCGACGTCAAAAATGTGTCCTCATCGGGTTGATATGTACTAGATTTTCCTACGACCGCCACGAAAAGAGGGGGCTCCATATGACCTAAGGTTGTAGCGACCTCGGGCTGGTACTGGCCAGCCGAAACAAAAAAGGTCCCGGTCGGATCGGTGACCCTAGCTCGCCACATGGGTTCTTCCGGATCGCCTATATTTTCTCGCTCGGTCAAAACACCTACGGTATAGATACGGTTGATCTTTGCCCCGAGAGGAGTTACTAGATAACTCGGTGACCTCTCTTCCGTACCTTCCATCTCTAAAGTAGAATCATTGAACTCTCTAGCGAAAACTCTCCAAGCAACTTCTCTATTTATCATGCTCATCTTAAAACCTCCTTTGGTTTTAACGGTGGAAGGACTTTGCTCCTGATCATCCGCAGAGCCATCGAGGATAAAAGGACTCTAATCCTGCTCATCTTAAAACCTCCTTGTCTGCACTGTCGAAGAAAAAGGAAGGAGTTTTGTGAACTCCCCAGATCATACTCTCACCTCGTCCAACATCTTTCTAGCTTCTTCTTCCACGTCTATAGTTTTATACTCGACCTCGTCCGCCACCAGCATCAATCCGTACTCGTCGCTAGTGATGTTCCCTTTGACCCTCAAGGGCTGGGCTATCAATTTCTCTTCCAGCGCATCCTGTATAACGCTCTGATTCATCTCATCCTTCGCTTTTTCCATCGCCTCTTCGAGGTCGTATCCCAATATATCTTCGGTAAGTTCTCTGTTGATTATCACGGTAAGAGCGCCGGTCCCATCATCTAGGATGCCCTTGACTCTCAGATCCGCTTCACCGTCTACTTTTCCATGAACCCTGCATGCACCTTTTTGGACCACCCTTCTACACTCGGGACATCTGAAGATGAGTCCACTTCCGCTCTTGATGTCTATCATGACCGCATCCACTATCGCATCGACCGCCCCACCTCTTTTAGCCAGATCAGAGATAGAATAGACCGATACTTCGTCTAGTTCTTCAGCGGGAGGAAGTTCTTCGTCATCTAAAAATTCCACTTCAGCGGTCTCATCGAAACTGTACTGAGGTATGCCTCGCCAAGACCTAACATAACCCCCTTTAACGCGGAGCACGTCTCCCTCTTCCATACCGAAATCATGCCAAGCACTGAACTGTGCCTTGCCGGTTTCATCGGCCATGATGCCGGAAAAAAGCTCCTTCTCTTCGTCATCCTGTGTGTTTACCATCTTTCTTTCTATCGATGTGACCCTTGCAGTAACGTCGAGATTTTGCATGTTCTCTCTTATGTCCGCAAGGTCCAATTTCTGCGTTTCTCTTTCAAACTGTGGAACCTCGTCATTCTCTATCTCTTTCACAGATGCTTTCGAACCGATGTTCACCTGCGGTTCGTCATTCCAAGTGTTGGCGTAGGCATTTTCTATCTTGACTGTATCTCCTTTCTCTAACTCGATGGGTTTTGCTTCCCACAGAGTGAATGGTATAGTGCCGGTATCGTCTCCTAAGATCCCATACCATATCTGTTTGGGCTCGTCATCGACTTCGATCTCTTTCTCGTTTATCGAAACGATCCTACACTTTAGATTGAGACCTTGTTCGTCGCCTCCGATATCATCTATGGCTTTTTCCGTACTGACATAGAGGTCTTGAGGGTCACCCTCATATTTCTTGACGATAGATCTTTTTGCGCTTCCTAAGGGGACTCCGTATCTATCCGTATAGGTACGGAGTTCCTCTTCGATCTGTTCTTCACTTAACTTTTCGTTTAACGCCCGGTTTATATCTTCTATGTGGGGCGCGAGTTCTTCGTTTTCTTCCATTTTATCGAATCCTGGTCCGGAAAGGACCGTCTCTTAAGAGATAGGTGCTCTTATTTAATATTTAGCGGAGGAGGGGTTATTGAAAGTTGAATTTTATAGTCGATCTAAAAAACGAAGAAAGAGAGTCCAAAACTTATCATTCTAACTTCTTTTCTATTTTTTCATACTGATCCTCTAAATATTCCCTGATCCTCTCTCTCTCATGGTCCAGATGAGACTCATACCAGTTTTTGACTAGCTGTTTCATCACTTCATGATAATCATCCATATCTTCGTCCTCTATCGGAAATTCCTCGTCAAATAGAGTATATCTAGTAACTATTCTTTCCCAGCCCCTCGATTTAGCATATCTTTTTTTCTCACAATATTCAAACAGCAGTTCTATATTTAGGGTTTCATCTTCGGTGTAATATTCTATCACTAACCCATCCCCATAACCGTCTTTTTCCGGTGTTTTATCTACCAACTTTATCTTCTTTAGATTAGAGAAACGAAAATCCTCTCTAAAATCCCAATCTTTAGGGTATCTGTTAAATTGAGCAAATGATTCCGGCTCAGGGTCCATACCAAGATGAGCATCGATCTTCTGGAATTTGACACGAACCCGGTAGAAGTCCTTGATGAATTGCTTGTTGAGCTCGTTGACTTTTGTCCTTTTTCCTCCTAGGGTCTTAAAAGCATCATCTATCTTCTCAGCTTTCTCTTCAAATTCTTCCTTGAGTCCCAAGAGCTTTTCTTCGCTCTCTTTAAATTCCTTTTTTCGCTCTTCGAGATCCTGCTCTTCGCTTCTCAATTCCTCCTTCCGCTCCTCGATCTCTTCTTTCTCGGATTCAACCACCTCCCTCATCTCTGATATCTCTGTCTCTTTCTCTTCTAATCCTTTTTCCCTCTCATCCATCTCCTCATTTCTTTCCTGCAGTTCTTTTTCCAGCTGCTTTAGTTCCTCTTCCTTTTCAGTTAACTCCTCTTCTCTCTTATCGAGTTCTTCTTTTCTCTTTTTTAATTCTTGAGAGATGTTTTCTATCTTTTTCGCTTCTTCCTCTTTTTCTTTTTCCCAGTCCTCGAGCTCTTTTTCCCACTCATCTAACTTCCTGTTTCTCTCTTCTATCTCACTCTCTCTACTTTCTAACTCACTTTCATATTCTTCCAGCTCTTTTTCTCTAGTTTGAAGTTGCTCTTCAAATTTTTCTAGATCGCTTTCTTTTTCTGCCAGTCTCCCCTCTAATTCTTGAAGATCCTCCTCTCTTTGATTTAAATTCTCTTCAGTTTCAGCAAGATCCTGTTCTTTTTCCTCAAGATCTTCATCTTTGGTCGATAACATTTCAGATTTCTGTTCAACTTCGCGCTCCCACCCTTCGATCTCAGCCTCCCTGATATCTATATCTTTTTTACGTTCTTCCAATTCCTTTTCTTTCTTTTCTAACTCTTCTTTTAGACCCTCTATCTCGGAGCTCCTTTCTTCTAGTGCCTTTTCAGTCTCTTTTAGCTCTTCATTCCAGTCTTCTAACTCTTCCTCTCTATCTTTTAATTCCTCTTCGAATTTCTCATTAGCTTCCTTCTTTTCAGTAACATTTTTTTCAAATCTGTTCAGCTCTTCTTCTCTAGAGTCTAATTCCTCTCTAGCTTCTTTTAGAGCCTTTTCTTTTTGGTCGATCTTCTCGGTCCTTTCTTCCAAAACCTTTTCCCTTTCATCCAGTCTTGTTTCCCAGCCCTCTAATTCTACTTCCTGCAGATCCAACATCTTTTGTTGTTTTGATTGCCGGGTTTCCCATTCTTGCAGGTCAGACTTCTTATTTTCTAGCTCTTTCTCACTATCTTTCAGTTCTTCTTCCCAATCGCGTAATTCCTCTTCTTTCTCGTCCAACTCCTCTTCAAACCCCTCCAAAGTTTCCTCCCTTTTTTCCAACCCCTCTTCGAATTGTTTCAAATCTTCTTTTCTATCCTCTAGCCTATCTTTTTCCTCCTCTATCTCCTCTGATTTATGCTCCAAGTCCTCTTCTTTTTCTTCAACACTTTGTTCTCTTTCCTTTAAATCGGATTCCCAGGTCTCTAATCCCTGCTCCTTCTCCTTGAGTTCGTCTCCTCTCTCTTCCAACAGCTCTTCGATATCGTTCAGATCAGCCTCTTTTCTTTCCAACTTCTCTTTTCTTCTCTCTAGGTCGGCTTCTATCTCTTTCAACTCCGCCTCTTTATCTTCGATGTCCTCCTCTCTTCCCGCTAATTCCTCTTCATATTCTTCGATTTTTCTTTCCCTATCTTCAAGTTCCTCTTTTGCGCTCTTGAGGTCTTCTTCTTTATCATTTAATCCTTCTGATCTTTCTTTCAAACGCCTCTCTCTTTCGTCGAGTGTGGCTTCCCAGCCCTCAAGTTCTGCTCCCAATAAGTCCATCCTGCTTTTTTGTTCGGACAATTGTTCTTCTTTCGTTTCAAGTTCAGACCTCATCTCTTCCTGTTTCTTCTCTTCACTTTCTAACTCCTGGTTCCAATCCTCCAATTCATCCTCTCTCTCATCCAGTTCTTCTTCGATCTTGTCTATTTTTTCTTTACGTTCTTCCAGTTCCCCTCTTTCTTCTTCTAGTTCTTCTCTTTTGTCTTTCAACTCCGTCTCTTTATTTTGTAGCTCTTCATCCTTTTCTTCCAATTCGGTTTCCCACTTTTCAAGCTCTTCCTCTTTCCCCTCCAACTTTTCTTTTGTTTCATCCAATTTCTCTCTAAGATCGTTCAAATCACTCTCTCTTTCTTCCAAATCTCCTTCTTTCTTCGCAAGGTCCTTCTCTAACTCATCTAATTCCTCCCCGCGCCCCTTCAATTGCTCTTCAAGATCATTCAAGGATCTCCTTTCATCTTCCAATTCTTCTTCTAAATCATCTAAACTTTCCTCTCTTTCATCTAAATTGTTTCTTTTTTCTTCCAATTCTTCTTCTCTTTCAGCCACTTCTTCTGACTTTTTAGAAAGTTGTTCTCCCCTCTCAGCTAACTGTCCTTCCCATCCTTCTAGTTTAACTTCTCTGATATCCAATTCCTTGTTTTTATCTTCAAGTTCCGCTTCTAGTTCATCAAGAGTCTCTTTTCTCTCATCTAGTGAGATTTCTCTTTCCTCTAAATTTTCCCTCAACTCATCCAATTCTTCTTCTCTTTCTTCCAATTCATCCTCGAAGTTCTCTACTGATCTTTTCTTCCTTTCGACTTCTTTTCCCTGCTCCGCCAATTCGTTTTCCCACTTCTCTAGCTCTTTATTTTTAGCTTCAAGATCCTCTTCTCTTTCTTCTATCTCTTTCCTTTGCTCTTCTATATTTTCTTGCTTATCTTCTAATTGTTCTTCCCATCCCTCGAGTTCGATCTCTTTGAGTTCTAGATTTTTACTTTTTTCTTTAAGCTCTTCTTCTCTCTCATCTAAACGCTCTTTTTCCTCCTGGATCTCGTTCTTCTGTGATTCTAATCTTTCTTCTTTATCGGATAACTCCTCTTTTTGTTCATCTAAGTCTTCTTCTTTTTTCTCTAAGCTTTCTTTTCTTTCATCAAGTTCTTTCCTCAGTTCCTCCAGCTCTTTTCTCTCTTTTTCAATCTCTTCTTTTTTCTTTTCTAGTTGTTTTCTTTTTTCCTCTGTATCCGATTCCCTTTCATCAAGTTCTCTCTCAAGTTCTTCGATCTTTTCTTTACGGGCGTCTAATTCCTCTTTTTGATTTTCTAACTCATCAACTTCTTCTTCCAAGCTTTTTTTCTGCTCTTTTCTCTCTTCAATCTTTTCTTCTAACTCATGAAGATCGTCTTCAACTTCCTTCAATCTAGAGCGCTTTCCCTCTAGGTCTTCTATCTCCTCTTCTATACCATCTTTCTTCTCAGTTAGATCAGATAGTTCCTCAGATAACTCTTTGACCTCTTCTCTCAGTTCTTCCTTCTCATCATCTAATTTTTTAAGCTCTTTATCCTGCTCCTCTCTCTTTTCTTTCTTATCCTCGAGTTCGTCCTCTTTTTCCTCTATCTCCTCTTTTATCTCATCCAGTTTTTCTTCCTGAGCTTCTAGACCTTCTACCTCTTCCTTAAGCTCACTCTTTTTATCTTTTAAGTCTGAAACCTCTTCCGATAACTCTGACTTCTCACTCTGTAATTCCCCCTTCTCGCTTTCCAGCTCTTCTAACTCATTTTTCTGCTCCTCTATCTTTTCACTCTTTTCCTCCAGCTCCTCTTCCTTCTCTTCTATCTTGTCCTCGATCCCTGATAACTCCTCTTGTTGCTCCGTTAGCTCAGATGCCTCCTCTTCTGCCTCCTCTATCTCTTCCCCTAGTTCACTCTTTTTCTCTTTTAAATCTGAAACCTCTTCTGATAACCCTGACCTCTCATCTTCTAGTTCTTCTATCTGCTCTTTTCTCTCTTCAATCTCTTCCTTTTGCTCTTCTAACTTTCCTTTCTCATCCTCGAGTTCCGAAGTTTTCTCATCGATCTCTTCTTCCAGTTCATCCTTTTCCTCTTTTAGGTCCGATACCTTTTCTGATAACTCTGACTTCTCACTCTGTAATTCCTCTAGCTCATTTTCTCGCTCCTCTATCTTCTCACTCTTTTCCTCCAGCTCCTCTTCCTTCTCTTCTATCTCGTCCTCTATCCCTGATAACTCCTCCTGTTGCTCTTTGAGTTTAGATGTCTCTTTTTCTACTTCCTCTATCTCTTCTTCTAGTTCACTCTTTTTCTCTTTTAAGTCTGATACCTCTTCCGATAACTCTGACTTCTCACTCTGTAATTCCTCCAGCTCTTGCCCCTTCTCTTCTATCTCGTCCTCTATCCCTGATAACTCCTCCTGTTGCTCCGTTAGCTTAGATGTCTCTTTTTCTACTTCCTCTATCTCTTCTTCCAGTTCACTCTTTTTATCTTTTAGATCTGATACCTCTTCCGATAACTCTGACCTTTCGCTCTCTAACTCACCCT
>JAGXLI010000030.1 GCA_018334755.1 Thermoplasmatota archaeon | reverse complement strand
AACATCATGACACAGTACAGGCCTGTCTGGAATGCGGACGAACATGATGATATCGCTAGGTATTTGAACTCAAAAGAGAAGAAAGAGATAAAAAAGCTGAGAAGAGAATATTCTCATCTGGTAGCTAAAAGATAAGCTTCGAGACCGAATAGTTAAAAAAGGGGTTGATGATAAACGTAAAGAAAATCTACTATAGAAGTATCAGGTGTCAAGCATGGGGAACGCAGAAGAAGAAAAAGATGAAGAATGGACCGGCGAAAAGTTCGAGAACTTCAGCGAATGGTACAACGAAGTGATAGAGAAGGCCGGCCTCAGCGATAAGAGGTACCCGGTCAAAGGGATGAACATATGGACCCCGTACGGTTGGAAATTGATGCAGAACATCGATAGAGAGACCAGAAGATTGGTGAGAGAGACGGGACATCAGGAAGTGAAATTCCCTCTTCTGATTCCGGATAAAGAGTTCAAAAAAGAGGCAGATCATATCGCCGGTTTCGAGGACGAAGTTTACTGGGTCACAAAGGCGGGTCAGAACGAGCTGGACATTCCATTACTCCTACGACCCACCAGCGAGACCGCCATGTATCCCGTCTTTGACCTATGGGTCCGCTCCCATGCTGATCTACCTTTAAAGATATACCAGATGGTCAACGTCTTCAGATATGAAACCAAGCAGACCAAAGCTTTCATGAGGATGAGAGAGTTCCATTTTTTTGAGGCACATACTTGTCACGCCACAGAGGAGGGCGCCGAGGAACAGATAGAAGAGGACCTCGAGATCATGGAGGAACTGTCCAAAAAGATATGCATGCCGTATCTCGCGCTGGTCAGAACCGATTGGGATAAGTTCCCGGGCGCTGAGTACACTGTAGGTGCCGATGCATTGATGCCCACCGGCAGAACGCTCCAGATGGCAGGAATACATCAATACAAGACCAACTTTTCAGAAGCTTACGATATAACCTTTGAAGATGAAGAGGGGGAGCACAAACACGTTCATCAAACCACGTACGGGATGGCGGAAAGGCTCGTCGGAGCTGTCATAGGGATACATGGTGACGATAAGGGTCTGATCCTGCCTCCTGAAGCCGCGCCCACACAGGTGAGGATCATACCGATAATCTACGGGGATGAAGAGACGATTAAAAGCTATTGTGAAGATATCAAAGCGGAACTTAAAAAGGAAGGCATAGAAGTAGATATGGATGACAGGGATGAAAGACCCGGGAGCAAGTTTTACGATGCGGAGATGAAGGGTATCCCGGTCAGACTGGATATAGGGAGCGACGAGGTGGAAGAGGACAATATCACTCTAGTCAGGAGAGACACTGGAGATAAACAGACCATCGACAGAGACGAACTAACAGAAAAGGTCAAAAGCACATTCAAGAACATGCAGGAAGACATGTACGAGAAGGCAAAAAGACACCTCGAAGAGAATATAGAGGAGATAGACGAGCTCTCGGAGATCGACGAAGAAAAGATCTACAAATTCGGATGGTGCGGTAAAGAGTCCTGCGGTAAAGAGATAGAGGATATAACGGGAAGAGATCTTTTAGGGACCCCATACCACAGGGAAGGATTCGAGGGTGAATGCATAAATTGCGGTAAAAAAACAGAAACTATGATATATCTCAGCAACACCCACTGAAAAAAGTTATCTTCACTCCTCTATGGAGTATAGGAGATAACCGATCACTCCAAAACCTATGAGGACCACGCTGACCGTGTAGACCCCGATATCTGTCCAGGTGCCGTAAAGATAGGACCAGGAAAAATAAAAAGCTACACCTAATGATGCTAGAAATGCATAGAAGATGCTGAGTATGTTTCGACCGAACTCTGAATCCTCGGTATCTGTCATGGAGAGAGAAAAGAAAAGAGGTTTATTAAAAAGTTTTGCCGGTTTCAGTCCACGTAGTGTGACTCATCGAAAGGTTCAGGATTCAGTCCTTTTCTTTCCCTGATCTCCTTCACTATCTCCGGCTGCAGCGATCCAGGAACTTCTTCGAATCCAGCATGCTCTGTGGACCACAGGGCTTTTCCTCCGGTCGCGCTGCGGATGTCGGCGGAGAATCCGAACATCTCCGATACCGGACATTTAGCGACCAGCTGAGAATCGTTCCCCTCCTGGCTCATATCAATGACTTCCCCTCTTCTCTGCTGTATCTCAACATTGACGTTCCCCATCAGATCCGAGGGTATATCGATGAAGACCTTCTGTTTGGGCTCTAATAGAACTCTATCGGCCTGACACATCGCACCGTAGATGGCGTCCTTCACGGCCGGCATGACCTGTGCTGGACCGCGGTGGATCGTATCTTCGTGTAATTTTGCGTTCACCAGCTTGACTTTTACTCCTTTACAAGGTTCCCTCGCTAGAGGACCTTCCTCGCAGACCTCTTCAAAGCCCTTCTCGATCAGTTCCATCGTCTCGTTCAGATACTGGATACCTTTGGTCATGTCTAAAAGGACGTTGCTGTTCTCGAAAGTTTCAAAATTCTTAGATTCGTCTTTGTCCATGCCCAGTTCGCGGAGTTCTTTAGAAAGTTCATTCTTATTCTTTATCTTTCCAGATACCTTGATATCTCCCTTATCTATAGCCTCAACTACGTCTTCTTCTAGCGGCTCTATGTCGAAAAAGAATCGATTATGTCTGTTCGGTGAGATGCCCATGAAGGTCCCGCCTTCATGTTCTATCATTTCTCTATAGACCACTATCGGCTCAGAGGAGGTGATAGGAACACCATGTTCCTCTTCTATCCTGTGTTCCGTGATCTCAAGATGTAACTCTCCCATCCCGGAGATGAGATGTTCCCCGGTCTCCTGGTCGATCTCTATGTCAACCGAAGGATCTGCCTTGGCGACCGATCTGAGAACCTCTATCAATTTGGGAAGGTCTGCCGTATTCTTGGCTTCGACCGCTTTCGTTACAACAGGTTCTGAGTAGTGCTTCATCTCTTCGAACGGAACGATGTCTTCACCGGAACTGACCGTAGAGCCGGCGATGGCGTCTCTGAGTCCGCTGATAGCTACTACGTTACCGGCTTTGATCTCGTCGACGGATATCCGGTCGGCTCCTACACTCAAGGAGACCTGTTGAACCCTGTTAGGTTCAGGTTGATCGGCGATATGTAACTCCATCCCGTCCTGGATCTTGCCTCCGAAAAGTCTGCCTACAGCGATCTCCCCCGCGTGCTCGTCCATCAGTATCTTGGTGACCATCATAGCGGTCGGGCCATCTTCGGAACACTCGATCATGGTCTGTCCCACATCACTATCTGTATCTCCTCTCCAGATATTGGGTATCCTGTACTTTTGAGCTTTGATCGGGTTAGGCATATGTTTTATGACCTGATTCAGTAACACTTCGTGAAGCGGCGCCTTTTCCAGCAGCTCTCTTTCCTTTTCCTTCCCACCTTCGAAATGTTCGTAAATCTCTTTGAAGGTTATCCCCCTTTCTTCCATGTAAGGCACGGATATGGCCCAATTCTGGAGCGCGGAACCGAAAGCCACGTTTCCGTCTTCTACGTTCAATCTCCATTCATCTTCAAATTCTTCCGGGACGTTATTCTTTATCAGCTCATCCACGTTCCTTATTATCTTATGGAAACGCTGCTGCATCTCTTCCGGACCGACATTGAGTTCTTTGATCAACCTGTCGACTTTGTTGATGAACAGGATCGGCTTTACCTTCTCCTTGAGAGCCTGTCTGATGACCGTTTCAGTCTGGGGCATGACGCCTTCTACCGCACAAACTACGATGATGACACCGTCAACAGCTCTCATCGCTCTCGTAACGTCGCCACCAAAATCAACATGACCCGGGGTATCTACTAAATTTATGAGGTATTCGTCCCCTTCATAATCGTGGACCATTGAAACATTAGCGGAGTCGATGGTGATCCCTCTCTCCTGTTCCTGTTCGTCAAAGTCCAACATCAACTGCTTTCCGGCTAATTCTTCGGACATCATACCTGCTCCAGCGATAAGATTGTCGCTGAGAGTCGTCTTTCCATGATCGATATGAGCAGCAGTTCCAATGTTGCGGATCTGCTTTGGTTTTTCCATCAACTTTCGAGCTTTTTGTACGTTCTTCTCTTTTCTTCCCATAAAAACCACCAAATAAAATGATGAGATTCAGATATGTCTTTCTTCTAACATAAAGGCATCATCTTGCCGAAGCCGCCATCCTTTCTGTCTCTTCTTTCTTGGATACTCCAAAACTGTCTCTGTCCCCTCTGGAGGCCTTTATCAGCTCTTCTGCCAGACAGGCCGCGACGCCTTTTGTGTTCTTGTAAGTGGCTTTTACGGCTCCTTGACTGAGGGTCGAGAGTGCTAAAGAAAGCCTCCTGCAGGGAGAGACGTCTACTGCTTTAGGCACTGAGATACCGCCGTAAGTTATCTGAGTGGTCTCCTCTCTAGGGGCACTCTGCTCTATCGCGTTCGTGAGTATCTGAACTGGATTTTGATCCGTCCTCTCGTGGATTATGTTCATCGCCTCTTTGACGGCGTTGTAACTCTTCATCTTTTTACCGGTGTACTCCTCAGTCCTCATCATATGGTTGATCAATCTTTCGATTATACTGACTTTCTCCTTCTCAAATCTTTTAGTTGCGTGAGTCCCACCACTGTGGGGAACGAGTATAGGGAGGAGATTTATATATCGTTCAAGACCCTCATCATGGACATCTACTTCTTTCATATCGTATCTATCGAATAACAGAGGCATCTCAAGGTTCTCGTAGATCTTTTCTCTTTTTCGTTCTTCTTCCGATTTTCCCTCTTCTTCCTCTTCTTCTTCTTCTGCCATTTTATCCCACTCTCCTCTATCTCAGCGGCTTTTCTTTTCTACCAGCGATCAATTCAGATAAAGCCACTCTGTTAACTTTGACCACTTTATATCTTACACCGGGGATGTCACCTTTCGCTTTACCCCTCATTCCCCCTATACCTTCTATGAGGATTTCGTCGTGTTCATCTATATAACTTATAGCACCTTCTCCAGGAGCGAAAGCGGTGACCTGCCTTCCGTTCTTGATCAGCTGGACTTT
The DNA here is from genome assembly GCA_018334755.1 of Thermoplasmatota archaeon. Classification (GTDB taxonomy): domain Archaea; phylum Thermoplasmatota; class Thermoplasmata; order Halarchaeoplasmatales; family Halarchaeoplasmataceae; genus Natronoplasma. The sequence continues at coordinate 20,758 of JAGXLI010000030.1, read as the reverse complement.
TACACATTTCCTGATCGCAGAGTTGGGCTGCTTTGCCTCGATCCCTACTTTTTCAAGGACTATACCTTTTCCCTGCGGAGCCCCCTCTAAAGGATCCGTTTTTTCCTTCAGTCCTAACTCTCTCCTCTTGTAATCTAGGTCGCTCCATCTGAACTTCTGACGATTCTTTTTAAGCTTACGAGCAGCATTCAATCCATTTGGCACTTTACTCAACTCCGTTGGAACAATTGGATTATCTGATGATTAGTGGTGGTCTATAAAGGTTTTGGTACCACTTTTCATTATCCGGCATATGGGCTTTCCTTTTAAAATTTAACGGAATTTAGTCGAAACATTTATATAGAACATGCCGGCAGTACTTAACTTGGGTAGCAGTCTAGCTGTCTCCCGAATTATTAAAGAGAACGATCGTGAGGTGAAGTTCAAGGGGGTATTGGGACTTTGAGGTAAATCCATCCCATTATCTAGCATAAGATTTCGAGAGATAGATATATCATCGTTGGAGTCAAGCTAGAGAATTTCCCTGCTATCCGAAATGTCATAAGAGGTGGTTTATATGTCTGCTAAAGCAAAAACCAAATCGAAGGATAAGCCCGAGATCGAAAAGATCACAGAGTGTCCGGAGTGTGGGGGCAATCGGATCTCTCAAGATTATGATAGAGGGGAACTCATCTGCGAAGATTGTGGGCTGGTGATCGATGATCAATATATAGATCAAGGTCCGGAATGGCGCGCATTTGACATGAAGCAGGAAGATAATAGAGCGAGGGCCGGCCCTGCCATGTCGGAGATGATGCACGATAAGGGTCTGTCTACGGAGATAGACAGCAGCGGGAGAGACTCGAAAGGTAGGACTCTTTCCAGCAGCAAGAAGGCCCAGATGTATCGTTTAAGGAAATGGCAGAGAAGAAGCCGGGTCGCCGGTGCAAGAGAAAGTTCCCTGGTATCCGCTCTTACCGAGATCAGAAGGCTCACCACTAAGATGGGGCTCCCGAGGCATGTGAAAGAGAGGGCCGCTTCCATCTACAGAGACGTGGTGGAAAAAAACCTGGTCAGAGGTAGAAGCATCAAGATCGTCTCATGTGCCGTGGTCTATATCGCCTGTAGAAAATTGGATATACCTAGAACTTTAGACGAGTTCGCCGAGGAGACCGAGTTCGATAGAAAAGAGATAGGCAGAACATATAGATTCCTCAAATGGGAACTCAAGATGAAGCTTAAACCCACGAAGCCCCAGGAGTATTTACAGAAGTTCTGCAACGAACTCGACCTGGGGGGCGAAGTGAAAAAGAAGGCTCAAGAGGTAATAGAGAGAGCGGAAGAACAAGAGATACTATCGGGGAAAGGACCCACGGGATTGGCCGCAGCTGCGATCTACATAGCAGCGATAAAAACAGGAGATAGAAGGACACAGATCGAGATAGCCGAGGTCGCCGACGTCACTGAGGTGACGGTCAGGAACAGATACAAAGATCTGGTGGAAGAACTCGATATAGACATAGAAGTCTGATCGGAAGGGAAGAGCGAAGTGAGGATGATCTTCTTCCAACGCGAACAAAATCTTCACAGGAGTTGGATGAGATAGAGGTTCAGCCCGGTAAAGAATAAGATCACCGGGAAGATTATACATCCCATCAGATGGACTCTTTTCACGCCGTACAACGGCGGGATCAATCCCACGGCAGTAGAGATGGTCCCTATTAGTAGACCGATAGGACCAGAGAGTACGAACATCAATATTATCAGGAAAAGGATGATCCCCTTCGATATCTTCTCATATTCTAACTTTTTGTGGATGCCGGCAAAACTCTTTCCTAGAGATAAGGTGAGTAGGTAAGCGGTACTGGCTGAGATCACCACTGCGAACAGGAGCAGTAAAAATAGGTCCGGCGCCTGGAAAAGAGCGGACCACTCCTTGATATTATCTTCGTTCAATTTCAATATCGCCTGCATCGCTCCACTCCGAGCTTTGAGGATGATGAATAGAGCGACCAATGTAAAGATAGCACAGGCAGTATCTACGGCTGATACCGACATTATAAATTCACGAGAACTCTCTTCTTCACTCTGCTCCTTTGGAGTGAAGAACTGAGTGAACGTAGTGGCGGCGGCGGCAGTTATCCCAGGCAGCCATCCGACTAGTCCTCCAGACATGGTCCCAGATAAGATACCTCTGAACTTGCTTTTATTCTTCAGCCTGATCTTTACATCTTCAGTCCTCTGTTCAGGTATCTCTGGATTATCCATCAAGCTGACCAGAAGGTTAGAGATACCGAAGAGACCGGTGAACATCGGGAAGAGCATCACGGAAGTTGTGGTTGTATCCTGCTGCTCGACCAAGGTCCAGTTATAGGTGTATATGCCCGTGGGTGTCAAAACGATGAAACCGAGCAGGCCGCTCAATAGAAATAGGCCCCCAGCGACCAATTTTGGCCTGTAATCAAGCAGACTCCTCCCCTCCTGGAGGATCAAAACAAAGATGACCAAAAAGAGTATCAAAGGGATGAGGGGGACTATCTTTTCGTAAAGATTTATGGGGTTTCCCATGACAAACCTGGCCGGGAGGATCAAAAGAAGAGCGATAAATGTAGCGGCGAAACTCCCCACAGCACTCGCTTTTATCGCCTCGAATCCCCTCCCTTCGAGAAGCATCCTATGAGCGGGAAGTACAGACAAAGCGGTCTCACCCTCGGGAGCACCGAAATAAGTGGCGGGGATAAAGTTGAGGAACGTATGAGTTATCAGGCATCCTATGACCAGCATGGATATCAAAAGCAGCAGCTCGGAACTCGTCGGGTTAAGATTCGATATGAGACCAGAAACAAAAAGGGTGATGATCCCTATAGAGCTAACTATCAAGATCGAGATTGTGTTCACGTGTATACCGGGGATCAAGCCCGTAACTATCCCCAAACAGATCCCGAAAAAGGTGAATAAAGCAGCTAACACTAGTAAAGAGAGTGGAGCCATGAGGCTCGACATAGATACTTCTATTATAACTTTTGGATTGTCATAATAAAAAAATAAAAAATCTGTTCATTCCCACTCGATGGTACCAGGAGGCTTGTTGGTCACGTCGTAAACTACCCTGTTCACTTCATCTTTCATCTCGTTGGTTATTTTCGTCGAGATCCTGTCTAAAACATCCAGAGGTATCCTGCTGAATCTTGCCGTCATCGCATCGCTTGATTGGACCGCCCTGATAGCGATGGTATGACCATATGCCCTCTTATCGCCCTGTACCCCAACTGTCTTGACGGGTAAAAGCACGGCGAAATACTGCCAGGGCCTCTCCATCTTACCTTCTTCTACTGCTTTATCTATCTCGTTCTCCACGATATGGCACGCTTCCCTGACTATCTCTGTCTTTTCGGGTGTAGCTTCGCCTATCACACGTATCGCGAGACCCGGGCCCGGGAAGGGCTGTTTCTCCGCTGTAGAGATGCCCAGTTCTCTAGCTACTTTCCTGACTTCATCCTTGTAAAGGTCGTACAGCGGCTCGATGAGATCGAGGCCCATCTTTTCTGGAAGACCTCCAACATTATGATGAGATTTTATAGTGTCCCTGTTTTCGTCGCCGCTCTCGATCCAGTCTGGAGCGATGGTACCTTGAACCAGATAATCGGCTCCGAACTTTTCGGCTTCTCTCTCGAATATCTCTATGAACTTGTTACCTATTATCTTCCGTTTCTCTTCAGGATCGGATACACCTTCCATCTCCTCGTAAAATTCTTCCTTAGCATCTATTACTTTGTGATTCACGCCCATCTCTTCCAGGATGGAATCCATCTCTTCGGTCTCGTTCTTCCTCATATAGCCGGTATCGACATAGATAGCTAGTAAGTCGTCACCCAGTGCTTTACTAGCTATGACGGAAGAAACTGTACTGTCTACTCCGCCGCTGCACCCCACCACGGCCTTTCCGTCGACCTCTTTTATCTCCTGCACTTTTTCTTCGATGAATTCTTTAGGTTTGATCACTTCAATCTCCTCTAGAATTATATTCAGTTTCTACTTCTTCCGCATCCTTATATAATTTCTCTCCAGCCTCTAAATCACTCTTGCTTCCAAGGATTATCTTTACACTCATAAGAGTAGGAAAAAAGGGATGTAAAATAGTTTTTTCGGCTTTTTTTACGTTTTCATTATCGCTACTAGGAAGATCCCAAGAGCGATCAGTGCACCGATGATGAAAGAACCGACATAGAAGAGGCCGGTCATCACTATGTCCATGAACCCCGTATCCCCTAGGAAACCTTCATAGTGTCCCATGTAGGTACCGATCCAGATAAGTACACCGATTATGGTCAGGGCCATCCCGACCTTCCTGCTCTTTCCTCTCCCGAAATATGCTGTAAATACCCCGGAGAGGAGCAGTCCCAAGCCTAACGTCAATAGAAGAACCGTGCCGAATTCAAACATTCCCATAGCCATTTTTATACCTCCTAAAATTCGATACCAGTTAAGGTCTTCGTGTCCTCAACTCCTTCGACAGATCTTATCTTATCCACAACGGTCTGTCCGAGCTTATTGAAATTCTCTGCCTGTAACTTTAGGATGAGATCATACTCACCAAACAGCGAATGTACTTCCGTGACCTCATCTATATCTTTGACTACGTTGTAAACATCCCGTGCTGCGGCAGGAGCTGTTTTTATTAGGACGAAACCTATCGCCAAGATTACACCTTAAACCGGTATTGAATAGATGGATATAAATATTTTGGAATCAAACTGTGAACTTTTTATAATATCCTCAATTCCTTATCCGCGTCAGTTAAGAACTCGAACCCATCTTCGGTTACCGCTATATCGTCTTCTATCCTAACGCCACCAAAATCAGAGATATAGATGCCCGGTTCTACAGTGAAAACCATGCCGGGCTCCAATGTGACATCTACATTGGGTGACAATCCAGATCCATCATGTGTGGAGAGACCTATACTGTGTCCTAGACCGTGGATGAATTTACCCTCGAACTCCGTGCTGTCGATCACTTCTTTGGCGGCGTTATGGATCTTTTTTCCCTCTATACCGGGCTCGATCTTTTCAAAAGCTGCCTCTTGAGCTTTCAATACCGTATTGTACATCTTCTTCTGGCGATCGGACGCTTCCCCCATGATGTACGTCCTGGTTATGTCGGAGCGATACTGGTTGTAGAGTGCGCCAAAATCTAACAGGACAAAATCACCTTTCTCTATCTCTCTCTCGCCTGAAGTATAGTGCGGTTCCGCAGTGTTCGGACCGCTGGACGATATGGTCTCGAATGCATCTCCGGTAGCTCCTCTCTTCTTCATCATGTATGACAGTTCGGCCGCTATCTCGTACTCCTTCATCCCGATCTCTATCTTGTCTGCGATGTTTTCAGCTACTCTAGATGCTATGGTGCCCGCCTGGTCCAGCAGTTCGATCTCTTTCTGGGCTTTTCTGTTTCTTGCGTCTATGATCGCATCAGAAACATCTACGAGTTCAGCATCCGTAGACTCCTCGATCTTCATGTATCCTTTATAGGTAAGTTCTGATGCGTTGATCCCTATCTTATCAAGATCTTTTAGTTTCTCTTCAAACATCTCTTCGAGATCATCCCTATTTTCCATGATCTCCATCGGTATATCTGCATTTCCGGCGCTCTCTGATTCGAGTTTGCTGACCATCATCTCAGAAGACCGGTCCGGATAAAGGATAAGAGCGCAGTTCTCGAATTGCCCCTCTGTCAGGCCTGTCACGTAGAAAAAAGTTTTATCGATATGTGGTTTGACTGAATTGTATATCACGATAGCATCTATGTCTTCATCTGTCCGATCAAAAATATTTTCGATCCTCGGCTTCATAGACCGGCATGTATGATTGATTATTTAGTTTTTTAGTGTTGTTCTTAGAGTTCGCGCTCTAGATGAAAATTTGATGGTAGAAGTATGGCGAAATAGAAAAATTATCTGATAGTATCCAACGAGAAGGAACCCATCGTGATCCCGCTCTTGCTGTGGTTGTACTCGATCCAATCTCTCGTCTGAACGTCTCCTAGTCCTTCGACTCTCAGGAAATTCTTCAACTGCTCTACTTTGAACTCGATCTTCCCGTTCATTATGTGTCCCAGCATGGATATATCCTGATCCGTATGCATGCCCTTTTCTAGAGAGTAAAGTGAAACGGCATTGTCTCTCTTCCTCCTGCCAGAGAAAGGCTGAAGGATCCTGAACGTGGTTTCCGTATCTAGATAAGCTATGATGGTAGATACGGATTCAAAGGCCATCCTGTAGTATCGATGTTCCTTGTTGAGTTCGTCTGCAAATTCATCGACCGCCTCCGTTACTGCTTTACAATCGGACTGATCTTCTATGTATGTAACGTAATCTTTCTCTCTCTCGCTTTCATCCACTTCGCCCATACTGACCGAATAGGCATCTACATATTTTACTAACCCTCTGATCTCATATTCTTCGTACGTGGGTAGAACGAACTTCATCTCCTCCCTGACTTCTGCTACAGTTTTATCCGTGATAACCCAGATAGCCGGAACCCCTTTCTCCAGGCCCTCTGCAACAAAAGAATTGATCAACACTTCCTTTCCAACATGAGGTGGGCCATAAACTGAAACACTTGAGCCAAGTGGTATTCCACCTAACATCAGGTCATCTAATCTGCTCGTACCGGTTTTACATTTTTCCTGTTCGATCTCTCGGAGGATCTCTTCCTGTCGCTCTTCCATCTCTTCGTCGAGAAGGTCTTCCTGCCTTGCTTTTATCTCCCTCTCCTTCTGATCGATATATTTCTCTTTGGCCTTCAGTTCCTCTTCCTTCTTCTGTATTTCATTTTCCAATTCTTCCAGCTCTCTCTTTCTTTCCTCTTCGCTCTTTCCCTCGAGTTCCTTTTTCATCGATTCCAATTTTTTCCTTTCTTTTCTAACGACCTCTTCCCTCCTCCTCAGGTCTTCCTCCCGTTCGTTCAATTCCTCTTCTTTGTGCTTGACCTGTTCTTTGAGTTCTTGGATTTTTTCTTCTTTTTTTGCTATTTCACTCTTCAACTCTCTGAGCTGATCATCTTTCTCTTCTATCTTTCCTCCGACCTCAGATCCTTCCGCTTCTGATTTGAGCCCTTTCGATTTTATTTCTTGTAGCTTTTTTTTCAACTTTTCATTTTGTCTTTTCAAGGCCTTCAATTTTTTATTGCTCACTTCTCTGGTTTCCTCTTCCTCTGGTTCAGACCCAGGCTTCTTCTGTGACTTGAGATATTTTACCATCGCGACGCTGCCTTGTTTTATCTCGTCTATCTCATCTTTCAGTTCCCCTTTTTCCTCTTTCAGTCTATCTATTTCCTCTTCTTTCTCCTCGAGTTCTGTTTTCAATTCATTATTCTTCTCCAGTATCTCCTCCGGATCGAAATCATCAGCTTCTAGTTCCTCCACCCGCTCTTCGAACCTCTCCCGAAGGTCTTCCAGTTGTTTCGTTTTCCTCTCCAATTCTTCCTCTTTTTCTTCTATCTTTTGTTCTCTTTCTTTCAGTTCTTCCTCAAGTTCTTCCTTCTCTTCCTCGAAACTTTCCTCACCCAGCCAATCAGAAAAAGTGTCTTCTTCGCCCGATAACCAGGACTTCAGCGAATCTATTTCTTGTCCGCCTGGACTCACTGATTTAGATTCTGGTCCGTCTTCTTTCGCTTTCTCTATCTCTTCCCCCAGGACCCCATCGATATCTTTCTCACTTTCCCCTGTCAGCCATTGGGCTAATTCATCATCCTCTTCTTCATCAGTAGAAGGAACTCCGAGCTCTTCCTGTATCTCTTGAGCTTTACCTTCATCTATCCCGCTTACCTCGGTAAGATCATCCATGTCTGCTTCAGAGATATCTTTTAAGCTATTGAATCCGTCCTTAACCAGTCCCTCAGCCATATCTTTAGTGACTACCTCTATATCCGTCAATTCTTCGATCAGGGATTCCTGAGATTTCGACATAGAATCATCTAAAGGACTGTCAGAAGTCTTACCTTTCTCGGCCGGAGTACCTCGGGAATCTACCATGATTAACACATATACAGCTTTACTATATTAGGGGGAGAGGCCTTTTTCTACCCCGTATATCGAGCCGCTTATAAAGTTTTTATTCTAATCAATTAGCCACTCTCCGTTTGAACGAAATAGGCAATCCCTATAATCTGATATTATCTTATTTAAACCCTTTCATTATTTTCTTTTACCTTTGAATACGTTTATCAATTTCTTCAGCAGAACTGGCACCAGGAACCACAGGATCATTATGAACATTCCTGCTACTTCCAGATAGATGAAAGCCAGTACCGAAATTATGCCCATGATAACGGTGATTATTATCGCCGGTTTGTTGACTTCCTTCACAATCCATAACTCTCCTCTCTCCATAAAAATGCTTTTAAGGAATGCCTTTATAGAGGAGGTGTTCCGATAAGGTTAAAAGAAATACTGGTGAGAACATGTCTGGCAAAGATGAAAAATTGATCAGTCTCGCACACGGGGCCGGGGGAGAGAAGATGGAGGACTTCATCTCTGAGATGATATTACCGGCACTAGAGAACGATTCAGGAGAGATCTCCTTATCGAGATTGGACGACTCTTCAGTTCTGGATGATGTTGTTTTCACTACCGACAGCCATACAGTGAAGCCAGTATTCTTTCCCGGCGGAGATCTGGGGTCACTGGCCATCTCGGGAACGATAAATGATCTTCTCGCTCTAGGAGGAAAACCGCTGGGTTTATCTTTAGCTATGGTCATCCCGGAGGGGGACTCCCAGAAAAAGATAAAAGAACTGCTAACAAGTGCGGCTGATACAGCTGAAAAAGCAAAAGTGCCTATAACCACGGGCGATACGAAAGTGGTGGAGAAAGACGACATCGATGAACCTATCTTTACCACTTCGGGTATCGCAAAAAGACATCCTCTGCTGGATAAAAATTTTGAATCGGCCGGCAAAAGAAAGACGAGATGGCTTTCCGATGACAACTTGAAGGACGGCGATAAGATAATCGTGACAGGAAGCCTGGGCGACCACGGTATAACCGTACTTTCGGAGAGGGAGGGATATGGATTCCAGGGTGATGTTCGGAGTGACGTAGCTCCCCTTCATGAGGTCTTGGAATCAGGTCTAAAGGTAGGCGGAGTGGCCTCGGCTAAAGATCCGACTAGGGGTGGATTGGCCAACACGTTGAACGAATGGGGGAAAAAATCCTCGGTCGGGATAGAGGTGGAGGAAGAAAAAATACCCGTCAAAGAGTGGGTCAGCTCGGCCAGCGAGATGTTAGGTATCGACCCTCTATCTATCGGAAATGAGGGTAAATTCGTCTTATCCGTAGAGTCCTCGAAAGCCGAAGAAGTACTAGAAGCTGTTAGAGCCACGAGAAACGGTAAGGAGGCCGCCATCATAGGGGAAGTGAAAGAGGATATCGAAGGAGTCGTCCTCAGAACGGAAGTGGGAGGAAAAAGGATCTTAGAGATGCCAGTCGGAGATCCGGTCCCTAGGATCTGTTAAGAAATCTCTTATTGACCAAAAGTAGGATTATGCCAGTCATGGGAGTCACAAGGATGACCCAATCCAAGTAGCGCGCTTTGTTAGCATCTTCTTTTCGCTCAACTTCAACCATCACGGTATCTGTATCAGCATTCCCATCTACATCGTTCACGTGTAGTTTTACTTCGTATCTGCCTTCTTCTTCAAACGTCAATGAGATCTTCTTTCCGCTCTCATCATAAGTTCCATCGCCGTCAACATCCCACCTGTATTCTGTGATCCTATGATCGTCCCAACTGTTCCCTCCGTAAACTTCTAATTTTTCGCCTAAATTTACATTCCTGTCAAGTCCAGCATCGGCGATGGGGTCGATCGTGTCTTTCCAGTCCGCTTCGAAGATTTTTGTGTAATACTGACCTACCTTGTCATTTTGTACTATAACTCCGACTTCTCTATTCTGGAGCGGTGAGTTGGCGTTCCAGTTGATCGAAGATATCATCGCTTTATCTTCATCCACCACCATGCCCTTGTTGTGTGACTTGATGAGACCGTGATATGAGGAGAGCAAACGGGCTTCGATATCAACCTCTTTCTCCTCAGCGAATTCGTTTATATCTTCGACCACATCATCGTTGCCGTAGCTATCCTCTTCTATGTTGTACCATGTCGAGTCTAAAAGTACTTTGACTTCTATACCCCTTAGAGCGGCTTCTTTCAAAGCCGTCAGGTATGGATTTTCCTTTCCCTCCCATCGGTCTATGTAGAACTGTTGGACAAAGATCGAGTTCTCCGCAGAGTTTATCATGCCCAACAAGGTTTTTTCCGACATGCTGGTATCGGGGGAAAGGAGCGGCCTTATCACGAAATCACCGTGAAGTTCTTCGCTCTCGAATCTAGGATCATAAGAGCCGTATTCCTTTGAGTCAGTTTCTAATTCGACCTCTCGCCTCCTGTAATCCTCGCTGAATCTCCAATCGCCCCTGTAAACTCTGTCGTAATAGCCAGTGACGTTCTTATCCTCCAATATGATGCCCCATCCTCTATTCCCGTTTTTCTTGACTGAAGGATAGCCGGTATCACCAAAATTCTCAGATGAGATCAAGACTGAGGAGTTATCTCTGATTATATACTTACAGTGGAAAAAACGATAAGGAGAATAACCATCCCCAATAGTCTGAACCTCCGCTCCGCTTTCCTCTATCCAGCTTAGAGAGTAGTGTCCTGCTTCAGACCTGCCTCCTACCGGAGAAGCGTCAACGAGAACTTTTACTTCGACTCCTTCATGGGACAACGATACCACTTCCTCGGCGATCTTTAAACTTTCGAGCTGGTAGACCGCTATTTTGAGTGAAGAATCGGTCCCTTCTATGAAATTCAACAAAGAGTCTAAGGAACTGTCGGGAGCGCTGTAGGTCACAGCTTTTCCATTGTACCTTATCTCTTCAGCCTCAAAATCCGAGTGGCCGACCTTCCAAGTCCTATCCCAAGTCCAATCTTCTTTGCTATCGGTATCTATTTCCTTTCTCCTTGCATATCCTCCCTTGGGCAGTTTTTTTACCGGCTCGCCTTTCCATAATTTTTTTCCGTCGCCGTCGCCATAGTAAAATGAATCTATCGGTTCATCGTTCACTTTCAGGATCACTTCTCCCCCGGTCGAATATAGATCAAAATTCCCTTCCGTCTCTACCTGGCTTTCATTGGACCAAAGGAGATCCGCTTCTCTATCCCAGATCTCTCCGTATTTCTCGTCTTGTGCTATCACCAGGGCTTCATCACTTTCCAACCTGAATTCCGGGAGGTGAAGCGTGCTTTTACCGTTCGTCACCGCTATGTCCTGAAAAAGTGATTCCTCTCCCCAGTTCTCTATCTTTAAGAATTCACAGCCCGGTCCAGTATTATAATAGATCTCGGTCAGCTTCAACGATCTATCTTCTTGAGCTCTTGCAGTCCTCAAACCCAAGATCGGCATGAGAAGAATCATGGAAACTACTAACAATACGTATACTTTCTTCATCCGGGGGCTATAGAAGCACTCCTATTAAAGATTGAAGGTACAATTCTTAAATACAACCTAGAGATAAAAGGGATTACTCGAACACTTCCCTCAATATGCTTGAGGACTAACGTCCTCGCATCTTCACTTTCGTTCCAGATGCCGAGGTAGCTAAGCCCGGCTACTGCGTGGAACTACGCTCCACTTGTATCCAAACTAGTAAGCCCGGCTACTGCGTGGAACTACGCTCCACTTGCCTCTGCACTCGTAAGTGCAGAGAAGGCGGTGCCCTTATCAAGAAAAAAAACCTTTAACTCAATCGTAATGTGCTTATAATTCATCATGCTTGAGGACAACGGTCCCCGCATTATTCGGAAAGAAAAAACGTTTCCTCATAATGCCGAGGTAGCTAAGTCCGGCCCAAGGCGGTGGCCTCGAGAGCCACTGGTGCTTTGCACCTCAGGAGTTCGAATCTCCTCCTCGGCGCTCATTCCTTCGGCATTCGCTTCTCGTCGGAGATTCGAAAACTGTGAGGAACTTGTTCCTCACGCTCACAAATCGCAGATTTGTTCGTCTCCTCCTCGGCGTTTCTAATATTTCCGAACGAGAGTGAGGTAATTTAGAAACAAGGAAAATCTATGATTTTACGGCGCCATTTTTATTCATGAGCTCAGCGAATGAATAAAATGGGAGTAGGAAGCTCTGCTTCCTGCGAACTTTCATAACTTTTGAGCTTAGCGAGAAAGTTTGAAAGCAAGAGGTTCACTTCGTTCACGTCTCGTCTACAATATTTACGAGTGATTCGAGTAAATTTGTAGGCTAGTGGAAGTTTGCTTCCATGTCGTCAAAGATTCGAAAACTGTTCAGAATACCAACATATTCTAAACGCTCATAAACTATAGTTTATTCGCTGTGAGGAACAAATTCCTCACGCTCAGTACACCATGGGGATAAGAGAAAAACCAATATCGATAACTCTAGAGTTCTAAAACCCTTGATTTGATAAGATTCTTAAACTGATCCATAGCTGCTAGCGGTTCAAAACATACATCCTGTTAATATAACATAAACAATAATAAAAAATATTAAATATACTTACCTTGATAGGATAACAGAGGTGCTTATTATAAAAAAGAAAAATGTAGGTTTCGTAATGGCGCTTTTGGTTACAGGGATGATCCTACTATCTGGAACTGCATCGGCTCTTGATTACTCCGTCTCGACGACGGATCCTGAGGGCGATACCGAGGGGCAATTAACAAACACCGACGTTGACATAACATCTATCGCGTCCGAGAAGTCCGGTGAAGATATTGTATTTACAATTGAAGTAGCTGGAGATATCAAAGAGGGTAGTACCGATAAACATTATTCATATATCTTTGTCATAACTGAGTCGGAAAGTAAAGACCAAAATAGATTGAATCGGATAATATATGAAGATGGAGAAGGTAGTTATCGGATAGACGGCGGCGCCGACCAGGATCTACCCACTGCTCCTTCAGTTTCAGGAGATACACTTGAGATGAGTGTGCCCGAATCGGCGTTCTCGGAATTGAGCAGTTTCCATCTTTACGCCGAGGCTCAATATACTGAACACCAAGGAGACAATGAATATAAAATATGTCGGGATGAAGCGTTAGGTTGGTCTACCTCTGATTCAGGAGGAGACAGTGATACGGATGGTGACGACACGGACGACGGTCTTCCAGGATTCACATCGACTCTACTGTTTTCGGCAGCGGTCGTAGCCGTGGCGATCTACTACCAGAAGAAACGCTGAAGCGAGAGTGAAAAACCACTTTCCTATTTCTCTATTATTTTTGATGATCCGCCTAATTTAGACGATGATGAATTTTACATAAATAAAAATATATTAACGGGGAAGAGTATAGGGAACATATGATGCTCACGGGGATGGAGATCGTAATCCTGTTATATGCGCTCTTCTTGAGTATTTTCCATCTCCTGTGCGATAAATTACCTAGATGCATACATGGTTCACACGGCATCCTGCTGAGTTACGGCGGCGGTTCTCTTCTAGCACTCATATTCTTGGTATTTCTGCCGGAAGCCTTTCATCTCACATCCACACTCACTGTCTATCCCCTAATGCTGCTCGGTTTCGTCCTGTTCTTTCTAGCCGAAAAGTACCTCTATCAGCACGTCAAGGATCCGGCCGTTTTGGACGAGGAACTCTATCATCTACATCTCATCGGATTTTTCATCGATCACTTCATCAAGGGATTCATCCTGGTCACTATAATCCTACTCGAACCGGTACTGGGCTTCCTTGCGGCGATACCTTTCTTCATCCATACCCTTTCATCCTCTATAGCTCTTGAACAGCTGCACGAATATTCGGGAAGGAAGATAGACAAGGTCCTGCTGTCCAGCTCGACAGTGCTAGGTACGACATTCGGGATCCTATTCAAGATGAACACCTATATGGAAAGGCATGTTTTAGCTTTCATATCCGGTATGATGCTTTTCATGGTCAGCAGAGATATACTGCCGAAAGAAAAGGAGGGAAGACCTCTGTTCTTTATCCTGGGAGTGATCACCATATTCTTCATCTGGCTTGGGTTGGAATTTAGTATCTAATTTTAAAGTATCGATTTAGATAAAACAAATAACTCTTTATAGCCCGTTCACCTTAACCTAAACGGTGATAAATTGGATCTGATAATAGATGTAAAGACCAGAGAAGAGTACTATATAGATCATATCGAGGGAGCGCTGAATATTCCTGTATGGGACTTCAAGTTCTATCTGGATTTTTTGAAGGATAAAAGCGTGAAGGTCTACTGCGGACCTAGAGGAAAGCGCTCCGAGATGGCCGTAGAGTTCCTCCAGGACAAGGGGATAGATGCGGAAGAGATACCTACTGAGGATCTAGACGATTACGAACATGTTGGCGAACCAATGGTCACCGCCATCAATTACCTCTCGGTAAAACCGGGCCATGAAGAAGAGTTCGAGGAAAAGGTAGAGGACCTCTGCATGAAGACCATGGATAAGGAAGGTTTCATAGGTACCAAGGTATTCAGAACGACAAATATTTCATTTGGAGGCGGTATGATCCCGGGCGAATATGAAGAGATCGAGGTGAAACCGACCAAATACGTCATGCTGACCTACTGGAAGGATAGAGAATCACACGAAAAGTTCCACGACTTTGAAGAGATAAAAGAGGGGTTCAAAGAGATAATGCCCCACATATGTGTCACTCCGCACGAGGTTTTTGCGGATATAATCCACTGATCGAAACATAAAGGAACGATCTCACTAGAAACCTCGAGGTAAAGGTGGTATTGACCCGCTAGTAAGTACGCAAAATCACGAAAGTAACCCTCCTGGAGGTCTCTTGATATTTACCATTACGCCTTGCTATAGGTGCGGTTACAACCAAACCGAAGGGAAACATTGGAGCATCACGAGTAACAGAAAAAACGTTTTCTCTACACTTTATTTTTTAAGTCCATTCTTTAGAATATTAAAATCAAATTTGAGTAGCCGGACAAAACAATTAAATATGATGTTCGTTTGTTTTGTACATACATTAGACATAGAAAATATGTCGTATGTACACATAACCGGTGGAAAAACGTGTCTGAAACTGAAAGAATCAATGTACGGCTACCAAAGAGCTTCCTGGAAAGGATAGACTTCCTGGTAGAGATGGACGATTTTTCCTCTCGGTCTGAAGCTATCCGGATCGCTGTTAGGGATATGTTATATTATAGGGTCGATCTGGTAGCCGAAAAAGTCGAAAAGATGGCTGAACAAGAACAGAAGATGGCCAAAGCCAAAGCCATCAAAGATGAATATCTACAGAAGTAGAGGGATGGATGTACTTACTACCTACTGACCCCGGGCCCCACCGGGCTCATTTTTTAATTCTGAGTAACACTGCTCCTCTTTTATCTAAACACCCATCGCCAATCGGAGCGTATTTCTGACCGCCGGGGCAGCTCCCAATATTATTATAAGGAATTTTAAAAATATTTTTAAAACTCCACTCTCAGAAAATTCTTCCTTCAGATACACATCTAATGAATAGATGACCGCCAAGATCAGAATCATCTTGAGAGGAAACATGATCAGAGGGGTACCCGTAGCTTCGATGAACAGACTTGGAACAACATGCTTTTCGGAATATTCGTAATTTACTATGCCCCTATAGGTGGCGGTCGAATCAAATAGATGAGCCCAAGTGATCAGCAGATTTAAGGGAAGTACAAAAAGTTGAAATTGAGATTTATCTTTGTCTCCGAGAAAAATGTGATCCAGAACCCACAATGCCGATAAAAAGAGCGAGGTGGCTCCTACCGATATCAGAGGTATCAGGATAGCTTCCATAGGATTAGTTCCCGAGTTGAATATTATATAATATGCGTTGTAAGATAAAGACAGCAGAAGAAGAGTGATACCATAGGAGAAAAAAAGATACTTTTCGTCCATCTTAAAATATTTCGATCCCAGGATGTAGGATGATGATATCCCACTAAATATTATCAGAAAAGACAGGGGAAAGTGAAAGGAGAGCCAGCCCCTCAGAACCATATAGATAAACGGGATGGGCAGCAAAACAAGGATCCTAAAGATCCTCTCTTTTTCATCGAAGTCAAGTTCTGAAAGGTATGCTCCCAGGACAAGCAGTGACAACGCAGAAAGACCCAGAAGAAAATAGATCAGAGGAGTTATCAATAACTTATCTAGAGGAGTTTCAAAGAGCCCAGCGTCCTGCAGACTCCTCAAAGACCCTCCCAGCACGATCCACGGCAGTAAGGAATAGACATATTTTCTATCGATCCTCACGTCGAGATAGATGATCAGCTTGTAGATGCCAAAAAATGCTATGATCAATACCAGGCCGTAAAAAAATGTGTTCACCGGGTTATATCCAGAGGATATTCCATCGACCGGATGACCTTCCGCATCGGCAACGACAGGACCCCAAAAATATCGCCAAAGGAAGTCGTCCCAGAACAATTCGGGCAGAAACACGAGCCCGGCTAAAAACGATAAAAATGGACCTACCAACAAAAAAACCCAGATCAACAATTTATTCTCTCTGTAAGTCTGAAGAGCATTTTCGGTATCGATCATTCGACCGTCACGCTCTTCGCTAGATTCCTGGGTTTATCTATATCCCGGTCCAACCTATAAGCGGTATAATAGGCCGTCAATTGTAAAACGACGTTCATCAATATCGGAGAGAAAAGCGGAGGAACTTTAGGGATAAAATACCTCTCGTCAGCCAATTTTTTAAGCTCTTTGTTCTCATCACCGACGACGAAGACCGGGCTGTCTCTGGCAGCTATCTCTCCGATGTTGCCTAACATCTTTTCGAAAGTTTGGTCTCTGACCGCTAGAGCGATGACTGGAGTCTCTTCAGTCAAAAGTGCGAAAGGCCCGTGCTTCAGTTCACCAGCTGGATAACCTGCCGCATGGATATATGCGATCTCTTTCAGCTTCAAGGCACCTTCTAAGGCGACCGGATAGTTTATATTCCTTCCAACGAAAAAGATATCTTCCGCTTCCGCCAACCTCTTCGTCTTCTTTTTTATCCTTTCCTTGTCATCCAGGATCCTCTCCACTTTTCTCGGTAAGGTCCTCAATTCGTCCTTGTAGTTCTCGGCCTCGTCTTTGCTCAGAACTCCTCTAGCTAGGCCCAACTCGATAGCCAAAAGATAGAGGATTATCACTTGTGTGGTGAAAGTTTTAGTAGCCGCTACTCCTATTTCCGGCCCGGCCTGGGTGTAGATAACTTCATCCACCTCACGGGTGATAGAACTATCTAGAACGTTCGTTACGGCTAGGGTATCACATCCTCTTCTGTTCGCCTCTCTAGCAGCCGCCACGGTATCAAGTGTCTCTCCGCTCTGAGAGAAAAATATCGTGAAGGGAGAGCTTTCTGAGGAAGACGTATATCTATATTCTGAAGATACTTCGACCGTACAAGGTACCTTTGCTATCTTTTCGAATATATAACGGCCAACGTAACCCGCATGGGCGGAAGTACCGCAGGCTATGAATTGTACTGAGTCCACATCATATTTAGAGAAATCGACGTCTTCAAAATTATTCAATCGGCCCAGTAGAGAGTCATGGATGGCTTTTGGCTGTTCGAATATCTCCTTCAACATGAAATGTTCATAGCCGCCTTTCTCTGCATCCTCGACGTCCCAATTCAGCCTTTTGGTCTCTCTTTCTACCAGTGTATTATCTTCATCCCAGATCTCAACCTCCTGATTCGTGATCCTGGCGATGTCGCCGTCCTGAAGATATTTTATGTTTTTCGTATAATCCAATAGAGCCGGGGCGTCGGATGCGACAAGGTTCTCACCTGAACCTATACCGATCACCAGAGGACTCTGGTTCCGGGCCACCACCAATTCATCCGATCCTTTATGGATTGCCACCACTGCATAAGAGCCTTCAAGCTCCCTGATGGTCTTCTTAAAACTTTTCAAAAAGTCGCCGTCATAATTCTCCTCTATGAGATGCGCGATTATCTCGCTGTCGGTCTCCGAAGAAAATTCGTGTCCCTTCTCTGTCAATTCATCTCTGATAGAATTGAAATTATCTATAATACCATTATGGACTATCGATATGTTCTCTTGACAATCTAAAAAGGGATGGGCGTTTTTATCCGCTGGTTTTCCATGTGTGGCCCATCTTGTATGTCCTATCCCTAGACTCTCCGTAGGTAAGTCTCCCTGAAAGAGGTCCGATATCCGGCCTTTCTTTTTTTGGACGTATATCTCGTCATCAGATCTTATGGCTACCCCTGCGGAGTCGTACCCTCTATATTCCAATCTCTCGAGACCCCTGATAAGTACATCACCAACGTTTTTTGGACCAGCGTAACCGACTATCCCGCACATGGAATCACCTCAGATCGCCTTCGCTTCGGATTCTATATTCTCTCTTATCGTCCTTCCATATCTTATCTCACAATTTTTCCCTATGATCACACCCGGTTCGACTATAACTCCAGAATCGATCTCAGTATCTTCAGCGATCATCGTCCCTATCTCCCTCACCTCATGGAAGCCGTCGTCGCCCTGGACTCTTGCATCCGAGATGAACGTTGAAAAATTGTTCCCTATTCTGACACCTTCTCCTATCACCGTATTTTCGATCGTGGAATTCGTTCCGATCTGAACCCCGTTCATGACCACACTATTTTGAACCTTCGTGAAAGGTTCTATCTTGGCATTGTCTCCTATACTGGTGCTGGGTAATATGCATGCATTGGGTCCGATATCACAACCTTCCCCTATCACCGCGGGTCCTTCGATAAAGGTCCCTCCTCTGATCCTCGTGCCCTCTCCTATCTTAACGTCGCCTTTTATTATCACGTTCTCTCCTATAAGGCCGTTGATCCTTTTTTCCATATCTCCCAAAGCTACGCTGTTCACGTGTAAAAGGTCCCAAGGATAGACAGCGTCGATCCAGGTCGCTTCGGTTTTGATTGCTCTTATCTCTTTATCTTCCATCTTTTTTTGTACCACGGAGGGAAGGTCATACTTCCTTTCTTTCATCGACTCATCTATGTAATCAAATATTTTAGGAGTGAAACTGTATATGCCGGTAGAGATCAGATGACTGGGACTCTCTTCTGGTTTTTCTATCAAATTATCTATCTCTTTCTTACCCTTTTTGAGCGTCACTACGCCGTATTTGGAGGGACTATCACTCCTCGTGATGAGAAGGGCAGGAGGGGTAATATCCTCAAGAAGATCTGAAATGGTGTTCTTTGAGACCACATTGTCTCCCGGAAGGACTATGAAATCATCATCTATCTTTTCCTTCGCCTGGTAAAGGGCATGTGCCGTCCCGCCATGTGGAGGCTGCTTTTTTTGGACAACGTACTCGATGTCAGCTCCAAAATCGTCTCCATCCCCAAAATAGGACATTATCCTCTGTCTTCTATATCCGACGACCATCACGATATCCCGTATGCCGTTTTCGATCAAGCTTTCAACCACATATTCCAGTATGGGTCTATTTGCAACGGGAATCATCACTTTCGGTTCAGAAGCAGTAAACGGACGTAACCTTGTACCTTCCCCGGCGGCTAATATCACTGCTTTCATAGGTTCGAATCCCCGTAGGTAAATTTAAGGATTTTGTTTGTTTGCCTTCTCAAAAAACTGTTCGAGGAAGAAATCGTAATATTTATTTAATTAACTTTGATAGTTCAAACGATAATCATGCTAAAAACACCTACCATTATCGTCAATTACAAGACCTATGGAGCATCCATCGGTGAGGACGGTTTAGAACTTACCAGGATGATAGAAAAGGAGAGCGAAGAAAATTGGGCGGTCTGTCCTCAGGCTCCAGATATAAGGATGAACGCGGAGAACTCCAACATCCCAGTTTTAGCACAGCACGTGGACGCCATAGAGCCTGGAAGCCATACCGGCCATGACCTTCTAGAAACGATGGTAGATGCTGGAGCTCAAGGAGTCTTGATCAACCACTCGGAAAAAAGATTGAAACTTTCTGATATAGAAAAGATAGTAGATCGATGTGAAGAAGAGGACCTGACAACGATAATCTGCGCGAACAATCCTGAAGTCGCCTCCTCTGCAGCCGCATTGAAACCGGATTTTGTAGCCTACGAGCCTCCCCAACTTATCGGTGGAGATATCTCGGTTTCCACGGCAAAGCCGGAAGTCGTCAGGGAAGCGGTGAAGAAGGTGAAGGCCGTAGACGAAGATGTAGAAGTACTCTGCGGCGCCGGCGTCAAGGACGGCGAAGATGTAGAAGCCGCTCTATCTTTAGGCACGAAAGGTGTACTTCTAGCGTCTGGCCTAGTCAAGGCAGATGACAAAAAAAAGGTCATAAAAGACCTGGAAGACGGAATTTAAAGAGAGATCACCCGACAATATATTGTAAAATGTTCCCCAACACATAGGTCGATCCGACGGCTATGAAGATCGCAGTCACCCAGCCTATAGAGGTGAACGCTATCTTTTTTTTGCCAACGTTCGATTTTCCGACCACCAGACCACTCCCTATTATGGAAGCGATGATCGCCTCGTTGAATGAGATAGGGATACCGAAAAGGATGCCTATCTGAGCGAGGATGGCTGCGGTCCCAAGTGCCGCGGCGGACCTTCTAGGGCCTACGTTCGAGTACTTGAAGGAAACAGCATCTATGATCATGGGAGAAAGTATCCAGGCCCCCACTAGTATAGCTACACCGCCTATCGCTAAAAGAAAGAGCATAGGATAATCAAGCGTCTGGAGAGGACCAACTGCGAGTCCTACA
>JAGXLI010000080.1 GCA_018334755.1 Thermoplasmatota archaeon | reverse complement strand
TTACTTACCGATGTTTTGGCTTTCGTACGTAGTGTTCGCTATCATCATAGCCGGTCTCCTCTACGCGAAAAGCAGAGAGATGTATCTAGTTCAAATATTGTTGATCCAGAACCTCTTGATATTCATGATCGTCAATATTCCATATTACCCTTACATACCACAACCTATACTGGAGGACCTAGCCGGAGCGGCCATCTATATATCCGAACCGACTCTGCTGCTCCTGAAAGCTCATACCTTCTTGACGATGATGTTCCTCCACGGCGGGATCATGCATATATTCGGTAATATCATCATACTTTTCTTCATCGGCATGGCCCTCGAAGAGCGCGTTGGAAAGAGATGGACCGCTATCTTTTATTTCGCCGCGGGACTGATAGCCACCCTGGGTCAGTACTTTTTTAACTATCTGCAGTATTTTGCAGGTGCCTCTAGCTCTACCGTTCTTCTGATACCGAATATCGGCGCCTCCGGCGCTATCTTTGGGATCATGGGGGCCCTTGTCTTCCTCTATCCCAGGGACAAGATAACCATGCTTCTGGGGCCGATCCTGATGCCCGAGGTAAGAGTCGACCTGGCCGTGGGTGTTTTCATAGTGATGCAGACCGGCATCGCCTTCTTATCACCCGGAGTTACCAACATAGCCCACGCGGCACATTTCACTGGATTCGCTGGGGGTATCATCTTAGCCGCCTACGCCAAAAGATCTAACGTCCTCGAAGAAAAAGAAGGTCCCACGAGAGATTATACAAAACTCAAAAAGTTGATCCAGACAGAGGAAGAAAAAGAGACCTACAAGAAGATAATCGACGCGGATGAAAGAGATGTGAAGGAGGCATGGGCCGAACACCTGGTAGAAGGGTCTGCTTGTCCAGAATGCGGCAGGCCTCTAGAAGATGAAGAGTGTGAATGCGGCTTCAACGTATGGGAAAATTAATATATCATTTTATGTAAGATGTTTGAGAGGTGTAAAACGATGAAAGTTCCCAATTCCTATTACTTAAAATGTTCAGCGTGCGGAGAAGAGACCCTCCACGAGATATTGAAAGGTGAAGTAGGAACTAAAGGGGAAGAGGTCACTATAGAGGGTGTAGTCAAATGCAAAGAATGTGGAACGACCGAAAATAGAACGATACGAGAGAAGAAAGCGGTAGATGTTCCCATAATAGTCAGCTGGAAAGAGGACTCAAAAAAGGATAAGATCTCACTTTACCCCGACGAATGGATACACAAGGGTGATGAGTTATTGTTAGATGGAAGCGATGTAAAAGTCACCTCGATAGAGGAGGAAAATGAAGATGGGGAAAAAAGGACCGATTCCTCGAAGGTCGATGATATAAAGACAATCTGGGCTAAGAAGCACGACAAAGTCCGGGTAAAAGTCACCATCCATAAAGGTAGGAGCAGTTCATCGAAAGTTTTAGAAGTTGTACCTGATGAAGAGTTCTACGTAAATGACAGGATAGAGTGTGAAGATGAAGACGCGGTGATCCACAAGATGATCACGAAAGAAGGGGAGAAAAGAGACGGGAAGGCGAAAGCTGAAGAGATCAAAATGATCTATGCCCAGAGGATACGCTGATCTATTCACATCAGTCCCATCTCACCCAACTTTTCCGGTAGATAAGTATCGGTAACATAATCCAGACCATATTTAGCTAGAGCCTGCTGCTCTGCCTTTTTATCTATATCCAACATGGTCTCTATCTCTTCTTTCCAGAAGTCCGTATCGAACCTTGGGTCTTCGAGTTCCTGTTCCAAGGCTTTCCTGTCGTTTTTTGAGAGTTTATCCGTAGGAAGGTCGTAGCTCATTATGTCGCTCGCCGTTATCCCAACATATTCCGCTGTTGGAGTCGCTAGATATTCAGAGAGATAAGCGGTGTTTATCGCGCCGTAAGCCACAGACGCGAATATCCTGAAGCTCCAGGGATCCGCGTCAGTGAAGACCACGACCGGTACGTCCTTTTCCTCGCTCAATCTTTTTATCACCCTTCTAGTAGCTCTGGCCGGCTGACCTTTCAGATGTACCAACAAAGCGTTGGCCTGCTCGTCGAAACCGTTCTCGACCAACCGATCGAACATACCGCCGGTCTCTATCGCTATCATGAAGTCCACGTTGACGTCGCTGAAGTTGACCTTGTCCGATTCCACGTTGTATGGTATGGTATAACCGGAATCACCGACATCGTCCCTACAGTTGATGGTCCGGACGTCACCTTTTCTGTTCACCTCTTCTACAGTTATATCTCCGATAAGACGGGCACCGTCCTCCTCGGGCCTCAATTTGAAGTCCTCTCTCAAAGCTCCGGTGACCAGTTCCATGTCTTCCGCGAGACTATCGGACTGGTTCTGTTTACTGAACTGCGCTTTATCCCATCCCTCAGATATATAATACATCTCTCTCAGCGTAGAAGATTTGCCCTCCTCTATCATGTCCTGTATCAATTCGAGCATGTAAAGGGTGCGTAAAAGCATCCTAGAACTCTTGAGGTTGTTCGCGGACCTGTTCGTTGTCGAATCACCCAGTTTCCAGACACCTTTTCTCCTATCGAGCTCTATGTTCGTTTTGGAGCGGGTCGGTATATCCATACTAGGGACTTCTCCATCGTCTAACTGTTCATAGAACTGCTCAGCTATGTTCTCTAAACTTTCCAAGGCCTCTTCATACCTATCTTTATTTTCCTTATCGCCCATGGTCAGTCCTCCTCTTCTATATCGGTCAATTCGATATCCCAGTCCTCGGGCAGCGGCTCCGCTCCGATCAGTTTGGTCTCGCCAACACCCTCGATATATATGTCGGTACCGTCCAGATCGTCCTTTTCAAGATCGCCGTCGAATTCGATGGAGAACGTTCTGGTCTCCGAAGGTTCAAGGTCCTCTATCTTCCATTCCAGGTGATCTCCCTCATGGTCAGGTTCTACATTAGACGATAATAGTTCAGTCTCGGGATAGGGTTTTTCAAAAAACAGCTCCATATCTCTCTCTTTTGGAGTGTAATTCATGATCTCTATCTCCATCTTGCATCGGCCGTCCTCCCAAGAAGATTCCTCTTCTATGTACACGACGCCCATTATCTTCGTCAGGGACCTATCCAACTCAGGCGGTTCTTCACCTATGATCTCAGCAGATTTTTTCGCGATCATCGGAAGGATGTCATTTACGACGGTGAACTTCTTCTTCACTTTTTTGCGCTTTTTTTCTTTATTCAGATGAGTTCTCAGACTTCTAGCGCACTCTCTCAGGCCTTTCTCTATCTCATCTATCACCTCGGGTATATCCGCGATGGCTTCTTTGGCCTCGGAAGTGAATGGGACCCTGGTTGAGGCCACGTGAATTAAAATCACGGCCGGACCGGAAGGCATGCCTTTTCCGCCTTTCTGGTCCAGGTCGTATATCCTCCAGTCTATGTTCTTTATCGCTGTAGTAGTGGCGCAGCCGCCCTTCTTGTAAAGGAGAGGCACGCGGTTGGCGAATCTCAAAACTTTGACGGGACCCTCTTTTTCTAACTCACCTCCATAGACCAGACCCACTTCGACTTGAAATGGATTACCAGAGTAAACATTAGGGTCCCTTGTAGTGGGAGGGGCATAATACTCGGGATGATTACCTTTAAGAACGTTCTTCAATCCTTTCTTTATCAACATCCCCTTGATGGGTGAGAGACAATCGGTCTTTGGAGACATCAATTTGACTTCCTCAGCCGCATTCAATATATCTTTATGATCTTCCACCTCCAGATCACTAGGGTTAGTTTTTGGATCGATATCCGCTTCCTCACAGATCTCTTCCGCTTTGCTGTAGCTGATGCGACTGAATTCATTCTTTAAAAATGACTTCAGGGTCCTCCTGTCCGCGTTCTTCGCCATCTTCGCCAAAGTACCCAGTTCTATACCTTTCAAGTGCGGCATCACGGCCTCGGGCTTTTCTGGGAGCTGATCCGTAGCTCTTTTGAATACTGTTTTGTCGCCATCTCTATCGAACTCGATCTTCGCATGAGGGTTCACTATGGCAGTGTTCTTAAGATACTCGAAAACGGAATGCTTTCCACGTCTGAGAAGACCTTTGACCGTGGTTTCAAACCTCATCCCGTGTTCTTTTCCCTCCCACAGAACGACCTCTTCATTCAGAACTTCGGGTTCGTTTTTCTTCGTATCTAAGGTTATCTTCATCTCGTTGGCATAGTCCTTTTCATTGATCTTCGAACGGACTTTAGTGGGTTTTCCGGTCGTGAGCTGTCCGTACATCACCACAGCCGAGACTCCGATACCCTGCTGTCCCCGACTCTGGCTGATCTCATGGAACCTAGAGCCATAAAGGAGCTTACCAAAAACTTCAGGGACCTTCCTTTTCACTATCCCCGGTCCGTTGTCCTCTATGGCGACCTTGTACTCTCTATCGCCTACTTCCTCTATCTCTACCTTTATCTCTGGTAATATCTCCGCTTCCTCGCAGGCATCAAGGGAGTTATCTACACCCTCTTTTACCGTGGTCACGAGAGCTTTTGTCAGTGAATCGAACCCTAATATGTGTTTATTTCTCTCAAAGAATTCACCGACGGATATCTCCTGCTGTTTATCCGCTAGCTTTTCCGCTATCGAAGCCATGTGATCTCACTTGAACGCTACTCAGTTTTTGGTTGATAAACTTTCTGGAGAGGGAGGTGATTGAAAGTAGAATGAGAAAACGCAAGATCATCCTTCCTCTAGCTCAGAGCGATCTATCTTGAATCCGCTCCTTTCCAGCTTTATATCCTCTCTTTTTCCTTCTAGATATTTGTAAACAGTGGCGTGTTCTCTTCCCTCTAACAACATCTCGACCGCTCTTCTCGCTATATTCACTTCGAACGGACTCCCGATTATACCGACCGTGTTTCCTTTGATGGAAACGTAAGTCTCGCTCAGCTCTTCTATCAGCTCTCTGGTTCTACCGTCTCTTCCTATGATCCGGCCTCTCATCCTTCGTACAGCGTTCTTATTCTTACCGACCCAGTCCCTTATATCCAAGAGAACAAAATCGATATTGTCCTCCAGAATATTCATAGCCTTTTTGGGATTGAATCCCCTGCCTATGGCCTTGACTACATCTTCCACCTTCATGGACAGGATGGGATCCTCTACGTCACGGACATCGATCTCGACCCGACCAGTGTTCGAATCTATCTCGAGTTCAGCACCACTCTTTTCCTCTATCTCTTTCTTGACGCTTCCGTTCTCTCCTATCAGAACACCTATCCTATTTTCTGGGATCTTTATACTCGGCACTATATCATACCTCGATTTTTTCTTCTATTCCGATCTTCTCTATCACATCATCTTCACTTATATCCACATCATTGTCTTTGAAGTATCTAACGAAGTTATTTATATCTCTCTTCAGCAGCTCCTCGGCTTGGGGATGATCTAAGAATACTGACTGCGAAACATCTATCAGATAAGGGTAACCTCCGGATATCAGCACATTGAATTCACTGAGATCGCCGTGGACCATCTCTAGATCGTTGTAAAGGGTATCCATATAACCCAATATCTCTCTAGAAACGTATTCCATATCCTCCTTATCTATATCGACATCCTTCAGCATCGGCGCCGGGTGGTCCCTGTGCTGTAGATACTCCATTATCAAAATGTTTTTCGAGAAGGATATGGGCTCAGGAACTTTTATACCGCCATCGTGCATGGCTCTAAGGTTGGAGAACTCTTTTCTAGTCCAGGCGTAGATCAGTTTGAGGCCGCTCTTTGAAGTATCTTTGAACCTGTGGTCTCCTTCGATATATTTCTTATACTCTTTGAAAACGGCCGTATTGATCCTCATTATCTTCACGGCTATCGGGGTCCCGTCCTTCTGTTCGCCCCTGAACACTTTGGCCTCCTTCCCGGTAGATATGGGATAATCGATTATATCGATGACCCCTTCCTTCATCAGGCTGTAGAGTTCTAGAAAGGTCCTCTTATCGAAGACCTCTTCGTAGGTCTTCCTGCCAGGTATGTTTATCTTCTCTTTCAAGAGAGAATGCTGGGCTTCCGTCTTCGTTTTGGAGGTCATCATATTTCCATCTATCGAACCGGGATTAAAATCTTTCGAACCGATCAAAAATCGTATTCTTTTTCTGGAGGATACCTCTCCTCATTCTCCTTCAATTTTTTTTCTACCGCTCTTCCTATCTCGATATCTGCGATGTCTGATAGAGCTAGAATATAGATCATCACGTCGGCTAACTCCTCTTCTAACCGTTCTTTATCCACCGAAGAGAGGTCATCGTCTTTCCACTGGAAAAGCTCGAGGAGTTCTGAAGCCTCGATCGATATGGACAGGCTCAGATCCTTAGGAGTATGATATTTCTTCCAGTCACGCTCATCCCTGAAGTCCCTGACTTTCTTCTCCAACTCTTTTATCTCTACCATAATTGTACCTACAAATGTGATCCAGGTACTTTAAGATTTCTGAAGAAGTGAAAAAGTGTAAAAAAAACAAAATGATAGCGGGGAAAATCTCCCCTAATAGGATTATGAACCTCTTCAAAATTTTAATCCGCCGATAGCTTCATCGTGATCTCCATCGATGAGACGTTCGTTGTCTTGTCCTCTTCACCGTCTATCGGTATCTCCTCAGTGTCCGTGATTATGTCGGCTATATCGGCTTCCGGGACGAACCGATTCCTGGTGATCTCTGCAACGTCCACTGCTTTGCTGATCGCCCGGCCTCTTGCCTTTATATCGACTTCCTCTGAACCGTTATTGAACTGGGTAACAACGGCCATCACATAGTTCATCGTTTCCTTCTTTCCGATATACACTGTATTTTCATCTCCATCCATATGTTTTTCCTCCTATGTTTTCTCCTCTGTATGGGGGTGTTTGATTTTAAAGGGTGTATTTTAATATTTTGGTTTCCCTTCACATGTAAAATGAACGGCCCCTGCAGAAAACAAAAAAGGTTTTCTAACTGCCCGTTTTTCAGAGAAAAACGGACTCGCCGGGACCCGCAAGAAATCTCTGATTTCTGAGGGTCAAGG
>JAGXLI010000079.1 GCA_018334755.1 Thermoplasmatota archaeon | reverse complement strand
CATATCCAGGATAGAGAGGTCTGATCCTTTGGTGATGAGATATAGATAATGGAGTCGTGATTTCTTCACCACGCTAACTGGCGTTAGGAAGGTGTCTTCTCGACTAACTTGATAATAGATATTTTAGGTTCATTTCTGTTTCATCATCATATATATTCAGGAAAAAATTCGTGCTGATGTGAGTTTTCCATGTTGCGCCATTGTTCAACTGCGAAATCATTAAATATCACCCTTTTGGTGCATCCGATGATGCCTGATGAAAAATTAGCTAGGGCGATCAGATCTAGAAAAAGAAGGAACATCTTGCAGATGCTTTGTGATAAAGAGAAGATGTCGGTCCACGAGGTCGCTGATGAATTGGACTTGACAGAATCTTCCGCTTCAAAGCATCTTAAATTGCTGTATGATATGGGTTTGGTCGAGTATGAGAAAGAACCACCAGAGAAATACTACTCTTTGAAGATAGAAGACATAAAAGAGATGTTCGAGATCTACAACAAAGTTGTTGAAAAGATAGAATAGGTGAGGAATATGAAAGCTGTAATAATAATGGGATCGAAGAGCGATATGGACTGGTCAGAGCAAATAGCGGAGACGTTGAGTGAACTCGGGATAGAGAGCGTTATGAGGATAGCTTCAGCCCACAAGGTGCCGTCAAAAGCCATCGATATAATAAAGGAGTACGAAGACGAAGAGCTGGTTTACATAACCGTAGCGGGTAGGAGTAACGCACTGAGTGGATTCGTCGATGCTCAAACGGAGAAGCCCGTTATAGCGTGTCCACCTTACAGCAGTAAATTCGCCGGTGCCGATATATTTTCAAGCTTAAGGATGCCTTCTGGAGTCTGTCCTATGGTGGTCATGGGAACAGAGCAGGCGGCTCTAGCCGCGGCGAAGATGCTCGGTTTGACCGATGAAGAACTTCAGGAACGGATCAAAGAATATCAGGAAGAAAACAGGAAACAGATACATAAAGACGATAAGGAGGTAAGATAAGATGGGGAGTGTGAAGGACCTAGAGGTAATGGAAGAGCCTACTGAAGACGAAGAAGGTGTAGCCGTTTTCGAATTCAGCGACAGGTACAGCGTTTTTGACTACGGAGAGATGCCCGACGAGATAGACGGTAAAGGAGAAGCTCTCTGCTTGATGGGCGCTTACAATTTCAGGAAACTGGAAGAGAAGGGGATCAAAACGCACTTTTTAGGTCTTCAAGATAAAAACAGGATGAAGTTCAAGCTGGTAAATGTGATCACTGACGAAGAACCTGAAGAATACAAAAACATGATGGTTCCTTTGGAGATCATCTATAGGAACTATCTGGGCGAAGGCAGTTCCGTTTTCAGAAGGCTGGACAAAGGAAAGATAGAACCAGAAGATCTAGGTCTGGACGGCTATCCCGAAGTGAACAAAGAGTTGGATCCGCCGATAATCGATTTCAGTACGAAGTTCGAGAAGTTCGACAGGTACTTCAAGAATCTAGACGAGGTCAAAGAACATACTGGATTTGACGATAAAAAAATAGACCTCATAAAAAAGAAAGCGATCGAAGTCAACGATTTCATAAATAAAAGAGGCGAAGAGTTGGGTTGGATACATCTAGACGGCAAGATGGAAGTCGCATTGGACAGAGACGGAGAGCTGATGTTAGGAGATGTTCTAGGGACTCTAGACGAGGACAGGTTCGAATACGATGGGTTCAAGCTCAGCAAGCAGATGTTGAGGAATTATTACAGAGGAGGAGAATGGCACGAACGGATCGAGAATGCAAAAGAAGAAGACCTTCCAAAGGATGAATGGCCAGAACCTCCTCGACTGCCGGAAAAATTGGTCGATTTTGTTTCCGACATGTACAAGGCCGCCGCGAATGAGTGGACCGGAGAAGAGCATTTCGACGTGAAGAACCTCGATGAACTGATCGAAGAGGATTACGAGGAACTAAAAGAGGATGGGCTCATATAGATTGGTGAGACAGAGCACCACATGTTTATATAATATCCATAAACTCAAGAACCCATGGATTATTTCACCATCATCGGATTGGCTGCAGCAACATGCACTACGATCTCGTTCCTGCCTCAGGCGGTTAAGGTGATAAGGACCAGGGACACGAGAAGCCTCTCCTTACCCATGTATATCATCCTCACCACCGGCGTACTTTTATGGTTGACGTACGGGATCCTTGTAAACGATATTCCCGTGATAGCGGCAAATACTGTCACATCCTTTTTTTCCGTCATCATACTAGGAGCGATAATATTCTACAGGTATCGAGCAGAGTAATATCTTTTAGCATTCTTCTCACTGTTCACATACCATCTTCACGTGCTTCAAAAGCTCCTCTTTTCCTCCTTCATCCGCGTAACCTTCGCCTTTGAACACCACGCGGCCGTTTTCGTCCAGCAGGAACACGTAACCCAACCTTTTATCTTCTATCCCCAGTGTTTCCTTGAAGTCCGAGGCGTCGCCGTAGTGGGTGACCACGCTGTCGTGCTTTTCCTCCGGTATCCCGGATTTCATCCCGCTGTCAATGAATCCAGAGAACACCTTCCAGAAAGAACTCTCTATAACTGGCAGCTCGTAGGCTTCTTTACCTTCGCACAGCTCTTCAAAATAATTCATCCAGGAATCTATCATACCCTGTGCTTCTCTCTTGAATGCGACCGCGACCAGGATCACCTCTCCTTCCGTGTCGTCAGGAAGTGTGACTTCCTTTCCCGAGAGCGATTCGCCTTCTATCTTCGGAAACTTCTTTTCTTCTATCATCTAGATCTCCCTCTACAGTGGAACATACCTTTGAAACTATATTAATTTAACCGGAGGGACCTGTATCATAATGAATCTTTGTAAAGATATCTCTTCAGATACACGACCAGGATGGGAGCAAAGAAGAAACCGAGCACGATGGGGAAGCTGGCCTTCTGCCCGAAAAGGGAAACCGCTAGGATGATCGCCAATCCACCATTTTTGAAAGATGCGAAAAGAGAGTAGCTTTTCAATTTTTCCAAAGGAACTCTAAGTTTTTTTCCTCCTAAGTAGACTAGAGAAGCCAATCCCACGCTTCTTATCGCCGCGATGAACAAGATAGGTAGAAGAAGGTCGGTCTCCTTAAAAAAGAGATGCCTATTTGCTCCCACTGCCCCGAGTATTATGATGAAGAAGCCAGTGTTGACGATCATCTGATCGTGTTCTTTCTCATCGTAACCTATCTTGAGCAGAAATCTAGAGATGATAACCGGAACGATTATCAGTATTATCAGGTTCCTCAGGATGGGCCAGATACCGATCTGTTGGCCGAACAGTAACAGGAGGACCGCGGGGGCGATCAAAAGAGAGGAAAAGTATAGCAGAGCGCTCGAGATAAGCGAGAGTTCAGTATCACCCTCGAGCATGCTCGTGAACGGTATGACCGCGATAGCGGAAGGTACGACCGCAAGAACAACAAGGCCCTGGATTAGCTGGATATCGTCGAATAGTAGGTAGGATAAAGAGATAAGCGTTATACTCAGGAGACCATAGTTGAGAAGAAAAACGGTGGTAAAGTCTCCTAGATGTTTCTTCAAAGTTTTCAACTTCTTGAACTTCACTTCTCTGGTCGATAGCGACATGATGACCAGGAGAGAGATCATAGTGATCTCGTCGGAGTATCTCGGGTAACCGCCGATGAATAGGCCTAAGATCATCGCCAGGAAGGCCATCGCGCCGTAACTGTACGGGATCCGAAGTATCTTTTTGAACACGACTTCGAAATCGAGGTTCCTTACTATTTTAACTTACGGTTAGAGTCGAAGTGGTTCTAAACTTTCCTGATGAAAAAACAATCTTATGATATGATTTCATTAATTATAAAAACAATAAAACCATACTTATCCGACCATGGGTGGTAAAAGTCCTCGTGAGAAGAAATTGCTAGTCTATCTTCTTGGATTCATGGGATTCTGGGTCATGGGCGACAATTACGCCGCGGCGCCCATACTCGTGGACATAGCTGCAGACTTCAACGTCGGTATCGGAACCGCAGCCATGACCGTCACCGCCTACATGTTACCTTTTGGGTTGTTCACCATATTGTTCGGTCCTTTAGCGGACAGGTTCGGCAAAGTTAGAGTGATAACTACGGCGGCTTTGGGGACCGCGATATTCAGCAGTTTAGCCGCCGGGGCTTTCAATATCTATTCTTTAGGCGCTTTGAGAGCCGTGAATGGAGCTTTTGCAGCAGCTATCTTACCCGTAACGATATCATTGATAGGTGATGTTTTCGAGGAACCCAAGTCTAAAATGAATTCTATTGGAACTGTAATGGGTATGTATTTTCTCGGGGCGGCCGCAGCCACGGCCATAGGCGGCGCACTTTCTTTTCTAGGTAGCTGGAGGATCGTTTACCTGTCCTACGGTCTGGCGGAATTGGTATTGGTCGTATTGTTATACAAATTTTTGACCTTCGAAGAGGGGACCATGGACAAGCTCAGTTTCAGAGAGGCCTACGGCGACGCGATCTCTCATCCTCAGCTACTGAAGACCGTTTCTTTACTCTTTTTAGTGGGGTTCGCGGTGTTCGGCAGCTTCACCTACCTTGGAGATTACCTGGTCGAGCAGACCTCTTATAACATACTAGTAGTGGGGCTGATCCTGACGCTTTTCGGTCTCGCCGCATTCACCGGCGGTAGGAGAGCCGGGACGCTCAAGAAGAAGATCGGACCTAAGATACTCTTCATTGCGGGCGTTCTAGGTTTCTTTTCTCTCCTCGTAATCAGCTACTGGATCGGTATATACTTCGTACTCCCGGCGCTCTTCGGGTTCGGTCTCGCTTTCGTCATCCTACAGGTGACGATCATCACGACGGCCCAGCAGTACCTCCCCGAGAAAAGAGGTACCGTCATGTCTTTAGCATCTTTCAACATGTTCATCGGCGGCGCCGTTGGCATATTCATCAACCGTTCTATATTGGCGCGGTTCGGATACAGGGGATTGTTCACCGTCGCCGCCCTCGCCATCTTCACTGTTGGAACACTCGCTTTCCTGATGATAGGTCTCTTCTCAAAAGAGGGATGTTCCGCGATGGACTGCCTGCTCCGTTTATACAGGAAGATTAAGCGCTGAGAGATCGAAGTAAATCTGTTACATTGGTAGAACATATACAAAATAGAAGAAAAAGGTTTTTTGAGTTCCTACAGTTCTTCTTCAATGTCTTCATCGACCATCTCTTCTTCCTCTGTTTCCTCTTCCATCTCTTCTTCATCGGATCCTTCTTCCATGGTTTCATCTTCTTCATCTAGTTCTTCCTCGTCAGTCTCTTCTTCCTCATCAGTCTCTAGTTCTTCCATCTCTTCTGTTTCCTCTTCCATCTCCGTCTCGCTTCCTTCGCCGCCTTTCATCATCATGTACCCTATCAAGGCCAGGATTATCACTATTACCGCGACGATCCCTCCTATCAGCATCATGTCCATCCCGTCATCCTCTTCTTCTACCGTGACCGTTACCGGATCCGGGTCGTCCTCATCGTCTGTCGAGATCGTGAACTCGCCTGCATCCTCGGCTTCCCACTGGTATTCTAGTGTCACTTCTTGACCGGGTTCGAGGGTCACATCCTCTTGAACCACTACTCTTTCTCCATCTATGATCAGTATGATATCTTCTGTGACTACTTTATCGGTCGGATTGTGGACCGTATATTCTATAGTGACGTTTTCACCTTTTACCACTTCTTCATCGTAGTTGGTGATGCCGACATCGAACAAGGTGGTATCTTCTTCTTCGAAGTTTGCCGTTACCACCTTATCCATATCCATAGTGATCGTTATCTCCGTTTCATTCTCTTGACCTTCTGGTACATCGCCTGTCCACTCGCTGAATTGCCATCCATCTGCAGGTGTGGCTTCAACAGTAACGGCAGTTCCATTTTCATAGGTGTGAGTTCCTTCCCCGGGTTCGGTTGTTCCGTTGCCTTCGATAGCTATCGTGAGTTCATATTCATCCGTTGGTTCTTCTTCGAATACTGCCGTTATGTTCTTGTCTTCGTCCATCGTTACGTTGATCTCTGCATCTTCGCCCTTATGATCGCCAGTCCATTCGCCAAAGTTCCAGTCTGCGTCTGGGATCGCCGTCAAAGTCACTTCGGTACCTTCTTCGTATTCATTTTGGTCAGGATCGATATCTACTGTTCCATTCCCTTCAACTTCTACGGTTAGTTGGTAATATTCTGCCGCCATCTCTTCGATTTCGGCAGTTATAGTATAATCCTCAAAGATCTCTACTGTGGTCTCATTCGCTGTCACATCTCCTATCGTTCCGTTGTCGCCGGTCCATTCAACGAAGTGATAGCCCGTATCCGCTACTGCCTCTAGATCAACCGTCGTTCCATGTTCATACTCAAAGCTCCCTTCTCCAGGAGCGACCACACTGCCTCCCTCTGTCGATGATATATCCAATGTGTAAGTATTTATCTCGAATTCTGCCGTGATCGTGTAGTCGTTTAACATCTCTACTGTGGTCTCATTCGCTGTCACATCTCCTATCGTTCCGTTGTCGCCAGTCCATTCAACGAAGTGATAACCTTCATCCGCTGCCGCTTCAAGATTAACCATCGTTCCGTCATCGTACTCAAACGTGCCTTCTCCAGGTTCTATCACGTTACCTCCAGCTGTCGAATCTACCGTCAGCGAGTAAGTATTTATCTCGAATTCTGCCGTGATCGTGTAGTCGTTTAACATCTCTACCGTGGTCTCATTCGCTGTCAGATCCCCTATCGTTCCATTGTCACCAGTCCATTCCACGAAATGATAGCCTTCATCCGCTACCGCTTCAAGATTAACCATCGTTCCGTCATCGTACTCAAACGAGCCTTCTCCAGGTTCTATCACGTTACCTACTGCTGTCGAGGATATATCCAAAGTGTAGGTGGTGATGTCAAACTCTGCCCTTATCGTATAAGAACCGTTCATCGTTATGGTCGTCGCATTAGCTGTCGTATCAGCTATCGTTCCGTTGTCGCCCGTCCATTCAACGAACTGATAGCTTTGATCCGCTATCGCTTCAAGATCAACAAC
>JAGXLI010000029.1 GCA_018334755.1 Thermoplasmatota archaeon | reverse complement strand
TGCTTAACGAAAGTTCCGTTACCGTACGGTGGGATAGCAGCGACGAGACAAGTTCTATCGAAGGTCATAATATATTCCTCGACGGTCAACCCGAAGCCGAAGGAGCCAGCGATTGGGTCAAATATGATTTTGAAGACCTAGGTGAAGGTGAGCATACGGTCGAGGTCGAAGCCGAGGACGAAGTAGGGAATTCTGACGCCGATAGCGTGAGTTTCACGGTAGATACGATAAAGCCAGAGATAAGTATAGATAGTCCAGTAGATGAAAAGATATTCGGTAAGGAAAACGTGACGATCGAGTGGAGTGGAAGCGACTCTACAGGTACAGGGATAGATCACTACGAAATCTGGATCGACGGCGGTAGCTGGGAAGATTTAGGAGAAGATACAGGAAGGACCTTCAGAGAACTAGAAGAAGGAAATCATACAGTGAGAGTCAGAGCGGTAGATGGGGCCAACAATAAAGACGCGGACGAAATAACCTTCACGGTCGACACGGTCAAACCCTCTGTGAATATACTGCGGCCCGGCGAAGGCAACGTCATCGGTAGTGATTCGATCACGGTCGAATGGGAAGCCCAGGATGAGACGACCGAGATTGCAGCATATGAAGTCAGGATAGATGAGACTGAATGGAAAACGTCCGAGGAAGCCATCTATACTTTCCAAGATCTAGAAGACGGTCACCATTCTGTCGAGGTAAAGGGGATAGATGAAGCCGGTAATGAAATGACCCGGGTAAGGACTTTCATCTTAGATACTACGAGTCCCGAGCTCACTATAGATGCGCCAGATGCAGACAAAGAACTCGATGCAGGTCTCTTCTCAGACTCGAGGAACGTCAAGATCGAGTGGAGCGGAGATGACGAAACGACCAGTATCGTCAACTATCAAGTCAGGATAGACGACGGCGAGTGGGTCGACGTAGACGATACCAACTATACTTTCAAGGATCTATCCGACGGAGAGCACACGGTGGAGATAAGGGCCGAAGACGAAGCCGGTAACGTGGAGATCCAGGAGATCAACTTCAAGGTCTCAGAAGGATTCGTTTCCGCTTATTGGTGGTTGATCACCTTGATAGCGCTCATACTCATCGTCCTCCTTGCTCTAGCCTGGAGAAGAAAAGAGGAAGAAGACGAGATCCCAGAGCAGGGGCAGGAATGGGAAAGGAACAAAGCTGCAAAGGAAGTCCTTCACAAAAAGGAGACTTCAGGCGAAGATGTGGAAACATCGGAAAGTACCTACACCGGTGAAGAAAGCTCTTACGCCGGAGCTACGGGGACCCAAACTGAATCCGAGGATACGGTTATGAAGAAAAAGAAGGTCAAGAAAGTCGAGAAGCAGGAAACCGCAACAGAAGAGAGTGAGGGAAAAGCTGCGGGAAGCTCGTTCTCTACCGCTGAAGGCGAAGAAGTAGAAGAAGAAAGTGAGGAAGAAAGCTTCACTGAGCAAGAGACCGAAGAGGGTGAAGAGGAAAGCGAATTCGGTGAAACAGAAGAAAAAGAGGAACCAGAAGAAACGGAAGGAAAAGAGAGTGAGCAAGAGGAAGTAGAAGAACAGCAGGAAGAAAGTGAAGAAGAACTAGAAGAAGAGGGAACCATGGAATGTCCTCTCTGCGGGAACGAAGTGCGTGCCGGTGCAAAAGAATG
Organism: Thermoplasmatota archaeon; assembly: GCA_018334755.1. GTDB lineage: Archaea > Thermoplasmatota > Thermoplasmata > Halarchaeoplasmatales > Halarchaeoplasmataceae > Natronoplasma. The sequence goes on along the minus strand of JAGXLI010000029.1, from coordinate 24,636 downwards.
TTATGCCTGTGGAAAAGACCTCACTGAAGAATAAAGGTCTTCTTTGAGCCCTTTGGCTCAATTTTTTTATTTATTTTTTATCTTTTTTCAGACCCTATATTCCGTCTTCAATAAACTTAATATATCCCATGAAAACTTAATGTGATGGCAAGGATAATATGCTGGATAAGGATATTAAGCTGTTAGTTATTTTTTGCACGGCGATACTTTTGTTCTCTACGATGATCTCTGGAGCGAGTATGTTAACCGGTTCTGAAGAAAAAGGCGAGCTCGTGATGGTCGAGATAGATTCTCCCGAGACCGTAGAAAAGCTTGACAGATTGAATGTAGATATGGTCGAGAGGTACGAAGATTTTGTATTAGTGAGAACAGATGAAAGTTCTCTCGAGAGACTTCAAGCATCTGATATAAACATAAATAAACTTCCGTCGAGAACGGAACTTTCGGTGAAAGGACACAGATTCGATTTTGAAAAGGAAGATGCTCCTTTAGATGAAGATCTGATGATAGACGATTATGAAGAAGGAGAAGAAGGAACCTACATAGTTCATCTACTCGGTCCAGTAGATCCCGGATGGAGAGAGGAACTGGAAGATGTAGGTGTAAAGATAATAAATTATGTCCCGAACTACGCTTACGAGGTCCGGATGACACCTGAGGATAGGGACCGAGTCGAGTCACTAGATTTCGTAGACTGGACGGGCATCTATCATCCTGGGTATAAGATCGACGAGGATGTTGAAGAAGGGATGATCAGCGTCCGTGTACTGCCCTCCGATCCCGGACAGACTATCGATAAGATATATGATATCGATTCAGAGGTGAGGTTCACTGATACACAGTTTGGTAGAAAAGCGATCCTAGATGTAGATCACTTATCCGATATCAGGGAAATAGCCTTTATGAATGACGTATATTACATCCAGCAAAAGGAGAAACCACGGCTCACCGATGAGATGGCCACGCAGATAATCGGAGGAGGTCTTTGGATACGCGATGACGATAACGACCCGGATACTGCTTACCGAGCCCATGGAGACCACGGCTCTATAGCAAATCAGTTAGGTTACGACGGTTCTGGAGTCGTCACGGCCATCGCAGATACCGGTCTGGGCGATGGAACAACGCCCGATGCGGGACACGATGATTTCACTGGTAGAGTTATAGGAGGACACAGTTATACTAGTGACGGGAGCTGGGCGGATGGCCACGGCCACGGGACACATTGCGCCGGTTCCGTCGGTGGCGACACCTATGGTGGAACAGGAGAAACATATTACAATGACTATTACTCAGCACAGGGTTCTGCACCGGAGACCGAACTTTTCTCAGTAAGGATCTTTGACGATAGTGGAAGTGCCGTACTACCCGATGATTACCTCGAGGTCCTAGAAGTCGCTAAACAAAAAGCCGATGCTTATGTACACTCTAATTCTTGGGGTGGGGAAGCTAACGGGGCATATGATGCTTCTGATGCGGCCTTCGATAGAGGTGTCAGGGATTCAGATAGGAACAAATCAGGGAATCAACCTATGGTCGTGACAGTAGCCGCTGGAAACAGTGGTCCCGGAAGTTCTAGAGGGGGAGGATATACCACCATAGGGAGCCCGGGAAACGGTAAAAACGTGATCACCGTCGGTGCGACTCAGAATTACAATCCAAATGAGGGAGTAGAGGATCCCGAATCTATCGCCGGGTTCAGTTCTAGAGGCTGGACGGTAGATAACCGCGTAAAACCCGACGTGGTAGCTCCGGGTGAAGGTATCTACTCAACTAAACCTGATGGGACTTACCAAACTATGTCCGGCACATCGATGGCGAATCCAGCTACAGCCGGAGCGGCCGCTACGGTAGTAGATTGGTACGAACAGAACTATGGTACGAGACCGAGTCCCGCCATGGTGAAGTCACTATTGATCAATACTGCATATAGTATAGCTAACAATCAGGCGAATACAGGTGAGAATTCTCCATATATACCCAATCAAGACGAAGGATGGGGTATGGTAAATCTCCCAGATATCGTAGATAGTCCAGTAGATCCTATCCTACACGATCAAGAAAGCCTAATCCAGACAGGTCAAGTAGAAGAATACGAAATAGAAGCTCAGAGCATGGATCATCCTTTGAATATCACTTTGACTTGGACCGATAAAAATGCCACAGGAGGAGACGATCCCACACTAAAGAATGACTTGAATCTCGAAGTGATCTCTCCTACCGGGAAAAGCTATCGGGGCAACGCACTGAACCAAAGTTGGTCCGAACCCAATGCAGGAGCTTACCCCACCTTTGATAACAGTGGAGATGGATGGGACGATGTGAACAACGTTGAAAACGTTAAGCTCCATACAAGTGAGATGGAAAGTGGTACCTATACGGTTAAAGTAAGGGGCAAGAACGTGCCAGCAGATGCGAATAACGATGGAACGGCAAACCAGGATTATGCTCTTACGATTTACAATGCTGTTTCAGGTCCCTCCGTGAATATTGACTCTCCGACTGAAAACGAAACTATCCGGGAGTCTTCCGTTCTTGTAAATTGGACTTCGAATAACTTTAATTACAACGAAGTAAGACTCGATGGAGGTTCTTGGACCAACGTCAGCGGCGACACTGATTACACTTTCTCCAACGTAGCCGATGGAGACCACATGGTCGAGGTAAGAAGCGTAGGTGACGGCGGCGAGACAGATACTGACAGCGTCAACTTCACCGTTCAGACCGTAGGTGTCGAGATCCTCACGCCCCAAGATGGAGCTGGTTTTAATGCACCTGACGTGACCGTCGATTGGAGTTCAGATTACGCAGAATATCACGAGATCAGGAAAGACGGAGGGAACTGGTCTAACGTCGGTGTCAATACTTCTCATGATTATACCGGTCTGAGCGAAGGAAACCATGTGGTGGATGTCAGAGCGACCGACGTGGCTGATAACACGGTGACCGATTCAGTCTCTTTCTCTGTCGACTTTACGTCTCCTGAAATCAGTATAAACAATCCATCCCAAGATGAGTTGATAGGTCAAGATACCGTAACGGTCGAATGGGATAGTTCCGACGCGGCCAGTGGTATAGACTATCACGAGTTCATGAAGGACGGCGGAAGTTGGCAAGACATCGGAAGCGAGAACACGCATACCGTTGAAAATCTAGATGATGGGGAACACTCAGTGAGCGTTAAAGCCGTAGACACCGCCGGTAACAGTCAAACGGACGATGTCACATTTACAGTTGATACCACCCCGCCACAGCTGGAGATAACTTCTCCTGCAGATGGGGAAATAATGGGCACAGGGTCCGTCACGGTCGAATGGTCCGGTCAACCTATGGGCAGTGATATAGAGCAGTATGAAACCAGGATCGATTCGAACCAGTGGATCGTCAAGGATATGTCGACCGAACACACATTTGAAGGGTTATCAGACGGGGAGCACACCGTCGAGGTCAAAGCGGTAGATCAAGCCGGCAACAGCAAAATCGCAACATCGACTTTCAAGGTAGATACGACCCCGCCAACAATTGAGATAGATAACCCCGGCCAGGATATGGTATATAACGACAATGAAGTCAACGTAGAATGGACGGCCTCAGATGATACCAGCGGGATAGATTATTACGAGGTACAGGTCAACGACGAGGATTGGAACGAGATCGGCACTTCTACTCAATACCTTCTAGAAAATCTTGATGATGGAGATAATACCGTGCGGGTCAAAGCGTTAGATGAAGCAGGGTTAGAAGAGACGGATACCGTCACTTTCACCGTCGATACAGAAGCCCCGCAGGTCAACATCACATCTCCTTTCAAGGAACAGGTCTCAGATAGTGAAGAAGTCACGGTTGAGTGGACAGCTATCGAAGAAATCACGGAAATAGATCAATATTCAGTCAGGATAGATGACGGTGACTGGGAACAGATGGGAGGAGATATGGCAGCTAATCATACCTTTGACGGCCTGGAGGATGGTAATCATACCGTCACAGTAAGAGCTACTGACGAAGCGGGTAATTCCGACCAGACTGAAAGGATGTTCATCGTCGATACGACTCCTCCGGAACTGAGTATAATCGAACCTACGATGGACCAGAAAATCGAAGAGAGTTCAGTAACCGTTGAATGGGAAGGTTCAGATGAGACCAGCGGCATCGCCCTTTATGAGGTCAGTATAGACGACGGTGAATGGAAAGCCAAAAACGAATTGACCAACCATGACTTTCAGGACCTAGATGATGGGGAACATACCGTTACGGTAAGAGCGACTGATGGCGCTGGTATAGAAACGAGTGAAAGTGTCACCTTTGATGTAGATACCGGTTCAGGGTCTGGAGATGATTCTTCCGGAGATGGTTCAGAGAGCGAAGATCCAGCGAGTGGAAGTGATAGCTGGTGGTGGATACCTTTAGTATTGATCGCTCTCATAGCCGCGATCCTCGCTATATTCTTTTTGAAGAGAAGAAAGGAAGGTGACGAGGAAGAAGAGGAAAGTGAATATCCGCCTCCGCAGGGATCAGAAACTACATCTGGACCAGGAGAACAAAGGGTAGACCAGTCATCAGAGGAAGGATGGAGTTCCGAGGAAGAAGACAACGAATTCCCGCCACCCCCGGATTCGTAGATATCATCAGATATAGGATACCAAAAGAGCGGCTAGGCAACAGATGAAGGAACGGTTTCCAAGAAAAATGGGGTCCGATCGATCCTAATCCAGCCAGTCGGCCTCGACCTTGTCCAACTCGCTCAAAACCCTTTCCCTTATATCTTTAGCTTCCGGATATTCTATAAGTATCTCTCCATCTTCCATGACCTTCTCCAGCATCGGTTCCATAGTTGTTCCACATTCACACTCCGGCTTTTCTTCTTCAGACCAGCTCCGCATCTCGAATGTCAAGCAGTCAGGACATCGGTAGGCCTGCTTCTTGCCGCTGAATTTTCCACGTTTAGCCGCTAATTTTCCTTCCTTCTCGACTATATCCATGGCAAAATTTATCGTTCTAGCGTTGGAGATGGTCGTTCCGACTCCGAAGGAATCTACACCCGATTCTTTTAATTCTGGAATAGAATACTCGTCCATACCACCAGAACATATTATCTCGGTCTCGACGCCCCTCTCTTTCAATTCCCATCGGACTTCCTCGGCGATTGATGAAAGGTCTCCTCTCCTCGAGGAGGGTGTATCCAATCTTACGCCGAACAGGTCTTCTCCCATACCTTCGACAGCCATCACGGATTCCATCTTCTCGTCGTGATAAGTGTCCACTAGAGCTATCCTTTTGACATCTTCGGGTAGAACTTCATCGAATGCCTTGAACGCTTCTTCTGGATCATCGAAGATTATGGTCAGAGCATGGGGCATCGTTCCCTGGGGTTCCACGCCGACTTCCTCCGCTCCCGCTATGCACGAGATGCCGTCGCAGCCTCCTATATACGCGGCTCTATCTATCACCGGCGCTAGAGCGGGATGCATCCTTCTGATGCCGAACGAAAGTACTATCGAGTCACCGGAGACTTTTGCGACTCTAGCCGACTTCGTAGCGACTCCTGAAGGATGACACATGAAGCCCAGGAGAGGCGTTTCGTAGATGCAGAATTCAGTATACGGGCCCTCGATCCATAAAACGGGGGTCAAGACGCCGTTTCGTCCCTTGGTTCTGAAGATAGTACCCTCCGGGATGGAGTAAACATCTACGTTTTTTCCCTCTAACATGTATAGGACTTCGTCCAGGCCGCAGAAGACCGCCCAATCCCAGTCCTCGGGAAAAGAAGAAGCGGTGAATTCAGCTACCACCTCTTCGTCACCGACTCCTTTCTGTTCAAATATCTCCATGGTATGTTCAAAATAGATATCCGTGGTTTTACCTTCCTTGATCTCATCTTCGTTGACCAGATGAAAACCCCTCATATTATCCGTATGCACTTTAAGAGGACAAATACTTATTATTGTTTCGGTTTAGTTTTTTTAGGTAAATTCTGAGACTAAATCAAATCGAACCAAAAAATAGATATACACACACAAGGGTATAAATACTATATGAGGAGGATTTTTGCCAAGTCAGCCGGATTAGTATGCCTCCTTTTGATATTTCTCTCATTCAGTTTAGGTTTCATTTCTGCTCAAAAAACCGATTCCGGCTCGAATCTGGTCATAGGTGAAGGGGAAACGGTAGTGATATCGGGCCCCAGTTACGGCGTCAAAGGGGATATCCGGATACGTGAGGAAGGTACTTTAGAGATCAGGACGACCAGCTTTGAGATATACCAGGAGACAGATAACCAATTCCAGATCGATATAGAGGGTGGGGGGAGTTTGAAGTTGATCGACTCCTCCCTGAGCTCAGATAAGAAAATCGATATACACACCAGCGCCGATTCAGAGGTTAAAATCATCGATTCGGAGTTGGATACATCAGGGAAGATAACGGGTTCGACAGAGCAGATCGAGGTTAAAAAGTCCGAACTCCACGTTCAAGAGGTAAATATCCAAAACGAAAATTTGGTCGTAAGGGATAGTGTGATCCACGCCGACAGATGGCTGGCGTCTTCACCTTCGGCTTACTTAAATGAATCGGTTTTTCATACTGGACTCACCTTTCATTCCGATTCAAATGTAAAGTTATACGGGACGGTCTTTGAAGATATCGAGACAAACCAGGGTGCTGATGCCGAGGTATTTGGAAAGGTATCTATCTCTGTAGAAGATACGATCGGGGTCCCTATCGGTGGGGCGGATATCAATGTCGAAAGATTGATGAAGAAAGATCATTTCACCGCGAGTACCGATGGGAAGGGAGAATGGACCCGATATCTCCCCTCAGAGAGGTTAGGATCAGGCGATTCATCCTACTTTGGTAATTATCAGATCACGGTCGGATACCAGGAAGAAGATATAGAAAAGACCTTCTCTCTTCCGCCAGTAGAGAAGAGAGGTCCAGGTAGCGATGATGAAATAGGGAAAGAAATGGATTTCAAGTTCTCAAAAGTGATGCCTCCTTCTAGCCATTATGATTCCTCTAAGTCTGATATCAATATGGAAAATACAACAGAAAGAGTGATAGAAACCTATCCTGAACAAGGTATCGAGACCTATATCCAGCAGGGAAATATAGAACTAAGTGACGGCAGGCTGATAATAGGGGAAAACAGCAACCTCAAAGTACTCCAGAAGGAAAAGAGATACAGGGTGGAATTGGAAAATGGGGCCCAATTGAGGATGAAAAAGAACAGCACGATCAAGAGCGATCGTCCATTGAATTTTTACCTCTATGATGGGAGTAGGTTATCCCTCAAGGGAGCAGATCTGGACGTTGGCTCGATCTACGTGGGCGATTCCTCCCAATTCATAGCTAAAAACTCCCGGATAAGAGCAGGTGACCTTTACCTTGAAGGCGGCAAGTTCGAGACTGAAAATTCTTTCATAGACTCTGAAAAACTCGTCGTTGATAGTGAAAGCACAGTTATGAAAAGATCGAACGTCGTCACAGATACCAACGTTACCCTACAGGCCGATTCCTTCGAACTCACTGATCTGGACTTCAATAATCCAGTTCATCTCGAGAGTGAAAACGAAGAGATCACGGTGACAAATCTGACTTCGCCAGAAGTCGTACCGGAAGGCGGCCTAAAGGTACGGATGAGATGGTACGTGAACGTGGAGGTCTACAATGGTCATGAAAGGTTGGTACCCTCCACTAATCTAGAGATCTATAGACAGGACCCGGTTGAAAATATAAACGTTAAAAGTATGTTCATCCCCGAGGGTAAAGCTTCCGTTCCGCTCACCAGTAAGATAATCACCTCAGAGAGAAGTAGGTTCATAGGAAATTATATCTTGGAGGGAAACAAAAGTGTAAACGGGGACGTCGTTAACAGCGAAACCACGTTGGTTGCGGTGGACGGTAACGTCAAAGCCCGTGTGAGGTTCAAGGAAGATTTCCCATATTCTCTAGTTATAAATGTTGACCTTCCTAAAAAGCTGAATCCTGGAGAAAGTTTTGTACTCGAGGGCAGAGCGACCTATGAGGGAGTCGATCTTCAGGTCGAAAACGCCTCTGTGGAGCTCATGATAAATCATGATGAAGACCTTAAGTGGAATACGACAACGGATGAGATGGGGAGATTCTCTATAAAAGCAAAAGCCCCTTCGGCGATGGGTGCCAATACTATAAAGATAAACGTTCAAGATGAGGACATGATGATGGATTCTGAGAAGAGCCACTCTTTACAGGTCGGCAGAGATGATGAAAGCTCCCTTCAAAAGTTCCTGTTCACTACGACCTCTGGAAGGTTCATCACGATGATGATCATTATCGGGCTGGTGATCCTTGCTTACAGTATCGTGACGACTCCTATGAAAAGTGAGAAAGGTTCCATATCGAGTTCAGAGAACATGGTGAAATGGGCAGAAAAGTCTTTGAAAGAGAGTGAATAAGTTATGGCGGACAAAGAAGAAGCTATCGAGAAACTCACAAAGATCTCCAATGTCGGTGAGAAAAGAGCCGAAAACCTCTATGAAAATGGTTTTGAATCTCCTGAAGAGATAGTCGAAAGAGGACTTGGCGGACTGGCGGAAGTCTCTCAGATCGGTTTTCAGAACGCCAAGAAGATATTAGACAATTCAAAGGAGGTTGTAGAAAAAGGGGAAAACGCAGGAGGAACCGAAGAAGGCGAGGACCTGGTAGGAGAGATGGAAAAACTAGAGAAGACACTTTCGGAAGGGACTGAAGAAGAGGGGGCTGAAGAGGAGGAAGAAGAAAAAAAAGATGATGATGTCGATGATCTGATGGGGGAGATGAAAGAACTCGAAGAGTCTTTGGCTGAGGAGGGCGAAGAGGAAGTTCAAGAAGAAGGGGCCGAAGAAGAGGAAGAAACTGAAGAAGTCCCAGAAGAAGAGGTGACTGAAGAGGAGAAAACAGAAGAAGAGGAAGGGGAAGAGACTGAAGAAGTCCCAGAAGAAGAGGTGACTGAAGAGGAGAAAACAGAAGAAGAGGAAATTGATCAGGAAGCAGAGATGGAAACTGATACTAGTGGCGGAGTGGAGGAAATGAAGGACGAGGTCGAAGCTATAGAAGGTCTTCAAGAAGATATAGAGGAAGTCTCACAGGACGCCACTTCTACTGCCCCTGCGGAACAGGAAGTCGAGCCGGAAGGCGTTGAAGAAGATGAAAGCACCGATATCTATACCGATAAAGGTGAAGTAGAAGACGAACTGGGAGGTCTGCTTGAAACAATCGGAGGGGCCGGAGAGGAGGGTGCAGAACCCGATCTAGAAGTCGCACAGGAGATCGATGAATGGATCGAAGATACTGTCGGTATCGAAGCTCATGTGGGTGAGGAATCTAAATGCCCAATCTGTGGAGAGATAGTTTCGGTCTATCAGGACAGATGCGACCGCTGCGGGGTCGAATTCGTTGAAGGGGGATCGGAATGCGAAGAATGCGGCGCCAGCGTTGATCCTGAGGCCGTGAGATGCCAAGAATGTGGTGCGGCCCTCGTTGACGAAAAAACAAAATGTCCTATCTGTGAATCGATAATTTACGCTTCTGAAGATATATGTCCCAACTGCGGGACCGAGTTCTATGAGGAAAAGATCAGATGCGACGGATGTAAATCTACGGTCCCGATGGATGCCATAATATGTCCGAACTGCGATACTATCCTGAGACAGAAGATCATGGAGGAGCATATGTCGGATAAGATGGAAGTCACTTCAGAAAAAACGGAAGTCGATATCGGGGGGATGAACATCCAGATGCAGGGAGCACCCGAGACACCTTCTGGTCGGGCTGAAGGGGGTACGGATTTTGGAGGAAATCATACTACGGCCTCCGGTAGGGTATTGTTCCCTTTCCCGGCGATAGTAGACCAGGAAGAGATGAAGAGAGCCCTTTTACTGAATGCCGTCAATCAGGATATAGGTGGGGTGCTGATAGAAGGGCAGAGAGGCACCGCCAAGTCAGTGGCGGTCAGAGGCTTATCAGAAATACTGCCGGATATTGAGGTAATAGAGGATTGTAGATTTTCCTGTGATCCAAAAGATAGGAGGGAATGGTGCTGGGAGTGCGAAGAAAAGTATGGGGACGTTCCTTATGAAGAGATCCCGGTTGAAGAAAGACCTGTCAAAGTTATCGATCTGCCTTTAAATGCAACTGAAGATCGGGTAGTTGGAACCTTGGATGTCGAAAAGATGATGCAGGAAGGCGTGAAAGCTTTCCAGGAGGGTATCTTGGCAGAAGTGAACAGAGGTATCCTCTATGTAGATGAGATCAATCTGTTGGACGACTTCATCGTTGACGTTCTGTTAGACGCGGCGGCCATGGGAAGGGTCACCGTAGAAAGGGAAGACATAAGCGTGACTTATCCCTCCAATTTCATATTGGTAGGGAGTATGAATCCGGAAGAAGGGGCCCTCCGACCGCAGCTTTTGGACAGGTTGGCCTTGAACGTAAAAGTCGAGGGGATACCGGATTCTGAAGAGAGGAAGAAGATAATAAAAAGAAGAGAAGAATTCAACGAGGAGCCCGAGGGTTTCAGAGAAAGCTGGGATGAGGAAGTTGACGAGCTGAGAGAGAATGTTATCACAGCGAGGGAGAGGATAGAAGAAGTCACTTTGCCCGAGAGGATTGATGATATAATAACCAAGGTTTCCGTGGACTTCGAGGTCGATGGACATAGAGCTGATATAATCATGAAAAGGGCGGCAAGAACCAATGCCGCTTTTGAAGGCAGGGCAGAAGTGAACAGAGACGATGTAACCATGGCCGCGAAGATGGCTCTTCCTCACCGGATGAAGAAAGGACCTCTTGAAGAGCAGGAGTTCAGCGTAGAGCGGCTGAAGAGGTTGGTCAGGCAGTATTCTTGAAGAGTTCCTGCAAAATTTTCATATTGAAAAATTCTTTATATCAGATGTACAACTTATTCACGCGGCGGATTTCCATTTGAGGTCGAAATTTTGAACGAAAAAAATTCAGGTAACGAAGAGGAAGATGAAAAAAGCGATGGTGGGAAAAACGTCTGTCCCTCATGTGGAGAGCCCGTGAATGCTGAAGATATCGAATGTAAAAACTGTGGAGAAACACTGTTAGGAGATGAACCGATTATGGCTGATGAAGATGAAGATATATCGACTACTGATTTAAATCTGAAAGAGCAGATCGAGAGTGAAAGTAAAAAACAGGCTCAGAGATCTGATTCTGGGGATATTCCCTCTGGGCTCTCGTCTCTCGGAGAGATGATAGAAGAAAAAGTGATGACCTCGGTCAAGAAAAGAGAGGAAAGGATCCGAGATTCGATGAAGAAAACGGTTAGAGAAAGAGAGAGAAAGATCCGGGAGAAGATGCAGGACCGGATCGATGAATTGAGAGAAAAATACGAGGAAGAAAAGTCAGACCTCATGGATCAACTGGACAAGGAGAGGGATGAAAAGGAGAAGGTCAGGAGAGAGTTCGAGGAGAAGATCGAAGGATTGAGAGAAAAGATCGATGAAAAAACGAAAGAGCTCGACGAACTGAAAGAAAAACATGTTCAGGAGAAGGATGATCTCCGAAAAGAGCACGAGCAGGAGATCAATGAACTGGAAGCGAAGATCGCAGATCTCAAGGAAGAACATACTGAAGAGAAAGAAGAACTGAAGGATGAACTGCGTGACGAAAAGGAAGAGTTGAGAGAGAAATACGAAGAAGAAAAGAAGGAATTGAGACAGGAATACGAAAAGGAAAAGAAAGAACTACAAGAAAAGATAGAAGAGTTAAGAGATCAGGTAGAAGAGAGAAAAAAAGAGGCCGAGGAAAAAAGAGACGAGTTGAGAGAGAAGTACGAAGAAGAAAAGAAAGACCTGCGAAAAAGGCTCGAGGAAGAAAAAGAGGAACTAGAAGAAAAACTCAGAGAAGAGAAGAAAGAATTGAGGTACAATCTGGAAAAAGAAAAAGCGGACATGAAGAACCGGCTGGAAAAAGAGATCGAAGATCTACAGGATAGACTAGATGAGGAGAAGAAAGGAGGGGACGCAGGGATGGGACTCGCTGCGATGATGGGGGGAAGCGGTCCCGAGCAATTATCCGGCGGGTTTGCGATGGGGGACGGTCTATCCGATCAGTTAGACACAAAGCTCAAAGAACCTGTATTCCCATTCCCTGCTATAGTCGGGCAAGAGAGGATGAAAAGAGCTCTACTGCTGAATTCGATAAATCCCAAGATAAGAGGGGTTCTGATCTGGGGCGAAAAAGGTTGTGGAAAAAGGACCGCTATGGTAGCATTAGCGGAGTTACTCAGCGAGATAGAAGACGTTGATAAGGGAGAGGAAGAGGAAGTCAAAGTGTGGAACGATCCAGAGAGGTATATGACTGGCACGATACACTCCAATAAAACCGACACTTCATTGATGGTGGATAAGGTTTTGAAGAACGGAGCGATGAACATCAAGAAGTTGGAGAACTGTGAAAAAACCGGTACGCCTATGATCAAGGTGGATAACCTCTCCTATATCGACAAGTACATGCTTTCGCATCTAGAAAGTTTCAATATCCAAGTGAAGGTCGAGATGATCGAAGATGTAGATAAAAGGCGGGAGATAATAAGAAGAAACAAGGAATATGAAGAGGATCCCAAGGCCTTCTATGAAGATTACGAGGATCAATGTCACGATCTTAGAGACAGGATAGTCAAAACGAGGCAGACACTTCCGGCCGTTACGATAGGACCTAGACAGAGGAACACGATATCCGATATATCAGCACACGCATCACTCCCTGCAGGCAGTGATATAATCCTTGAAGAAGTGGCGCGGACGGTCACCGCCTATGACGGAAGAGAAGAAGTAGTAGATGATGACATAAAAGAAGGTGTAGACATCATATTTGTGAGCCAGGTCAAGGACTATCTCTTGGAAGAGATCTGATGTGGATTATTTTATGTTAAGAGTTAAGGAAAGACTTACATACTCCTTTGACACATATTTGGACCTGAGTGTCGATAGATATAATATAGGGGCTCAATCAGATGGCAGGAGAGGATTCCCTACAAGAGAGGATAAGAAAAAGGTTGGATAAGGAATTCGGGGCCAACATATACAAAAAGGACTTTACCCTCGGTATAAGGATACCTTTCGAAAAAGTTACAGAGCTCAGAGAGACGGATATCTCAACTTTGAAAGAGACGGTGGAAGATCTCGGATTGGAGGATATCAAAAAAAATACGGTCACGACACTCCTAGTTGCTGACCAAGACAGTGCAGAGTTCGAAACAGAGATCCTCATCAGGTCTATAGAGAGTAAGACTGTAGATCCCATCCACGAAGCCGTTGTTTCCACCGGAACACAGAAGATACAAAGGATAGATGAAAAAGTAAGAGACCTCATAAATGAGAGTTTAGACAGATCTTCTACGGGCGTATCGGGAGGAGGGGGAAGTGGAGCTAAGATCGAGGAGAGCTATAAGCTGGGAGGGAGAGGAAGGGTAGTAGGGAACACAAAGGCTAGGGAAGATGTAGATTTTGGAGATATAGCCGTGGTTCCTACGATAAGGAACGCAGTAAGAAAGGGAAGCTTTCGCAATACAGGTGGGAGTAGAGGCGCAAATATCAAAAGAGAACACCTGAGAGAAAACATCTATCGATCTAGGACCAAGCTTTACCAGTTGATGATCGTAGATAATAGTTACCTTCCTGACGAAACAAGAAAGATTAGGACCGTAGAGGAGGTAGCTAAAACGGTCCTTACGGTCTCTTACGAAAAGCGATCCCAAGTCGGGATGATCTCGTCCTCCGGTGACGAGGCAAAATTGGAACTCCCCTTCACCACCGAGGTGAGTAAAGGTGAAGAGGTGTTGAATGGGTTGGACTACGGAGGGCTTTCCCCGCTCCCGTCTGCCCTTAAGAAAGGTCTAGTCCTCTTAGAAAGAGCTAGAGGAAGCCGGACAGACGTGATCTCCATAATGATGATAATCACTAGAGGTAAAGCTAATGTACCACTCTTCCCGGGGGGATATGTCCGAAGAGAACTAACTGAACTAAGCAAGATGATAAGAGAATCACCCGTGAGGATGATAATAGTGAATGTAGGTGGAGAAGAATCTAACATGTTGAAGGAGATGGCTTACACTGCTCAGGCAAGGTACTACGAACCTCCAGTCTTGGGAGAGAATGTAGAAGATGCGAGAGATGTCCTACAATCAATCGGATCTGATGAAAAAGAAGATATGGTCGAAGCCGGTAAACAATTTTTAGAAGATCTAGAAAACCCGTAAGAGTGAGAGGATCAATAGAACTATAATTCCTATTATCAGAGCTAGAAATCCTAGTCGGGCTATTTTTTCTCCGTTTATTCCTTTCGAATTCCCCAATTTCTGCTCCTCACTAGAGGCCTTTTCTGTAGTTTTTTCCTCCACAAGCCCTTCAATATTAGCCTCTGATTTCTCTTCTTCTGAGGGGGTTTTCTCAACAGAGTTCTCATTTTTTTTCACTTCCTCTATCTTCTCCCTCAGGTCCTTCTTCTCTTCTTTTAGATTATCAAGTTTTTTATCGATAAAATCTTTGATCTTTTCGTCGCCTTCATGTTCTTCAGATAGCTCTTTGAGGTCTTTTATGTCTTGATTTATACTTTTGATCCTTTCTTGTAAGTCAGCCAGGTAGGCCTGCTGTATCTGATCCTCCTTCTGTTCAAATTGCTGTTCAAGCTTGGGTATCCTTATCTTCTTTATCCTCTCGCTTTCCTTTTCTCTTCTTCCCCCACCCTCTGGATTATTTTTTACTTCTGAGTCAGAGCGGGTCTTGGGTCTATCTTTAGCTAAATTTTCCTTTTTTGGGGACATATCTTCTTCAACTCTTCTTTTCAATCCTTCCATATCTATAAGGGGATTCTTCTTTAACCTGGTATATAGCTGCTCAACTTTATTAAGGTTTTCCTCAGCGATCTTAGCTTTCCTTTTTAAGTCGACAACGGCCTCCGCAAAATCTCTTCTACTTCCCTCTCCACTCATCCTTTTTTCGGTTTTCTCTTCTATTTCACGCTGTAAAGATTCCTTTTTATCTTCAAGACTATTTTTCTTTTCGATGAGTAACTCAGCGATGTCTCTAGCTTTCTCGACTGTCTCTTCGAGTTCTGGATTTGAGCGGCTAAAGATCTGTTTCAGTCTTCCTTTGCTTATATTTTCCGAGGTATGTGAGGCGATCTCGGGATTCACCCGCTGCTGGGTCTCCAGTTTTTCCACTATCTTTTCACCTTCTGTGAGCCAGATAGGCTGATATATATAGCCGTCATCGCCTTCTATTATATTTTCACTAGAAAAACTGAGGTCGACGCCGTCACAATCCACAGTATAAATTTTGACTCTGCCGTCTTCATCGGTCTCTATATCAGAGATATAACCCAATAACTCACCCGTTTCTTGAAGATAAACGGGTTTGTCAGATCTGTCCCCCGGCCAAAATATCTCTCTAAGGGATCCAGCAATTTTAGTCATCGATTTTCCTCTTTCTTATCAGGGGTATATTGCCAACATATAACAAGGACATATAAAGGTTTTTTTGGATGGAAGTTAAAATTTTAAGCTATGTAAAGCCAATAACACAGAATAACACAGATTTTAAATACCATCTTTTTTCTATTAATATTTAGAGGAATTATGATGGAAAAAAGAATGCGTGCCGGATTGGCTGTTTTTGTTATGGTGTTGTTTTTTCTACAAGCCATGACTATCATACCAGGTGCACAAGGAACTTTTTCTGCTTCTGAAGATCAGGAGACCCTAGCTAAAGAAGATATGGACGAGATCGCGATGATACATACTGGCGGAGACCCTTCTGAATCTCTGCTCGAAGAGGTATCCGTGATCGAGGACTACGACAACTTCCTGCTGGTAGAAACCAGCGAGGAAAGGTTGGAAAGATTCAAAGAAGAAGGTAAATTCCTGGGTCGTCCAGAAAATACGATACACGCCCCAGGAGGGAACTTCGAGATGACCGAGACTCTAAAGGACGAAGGATGGAAGATCGAATCCTACGAAGGAGAAGGTCTTTATCTGGTAGACTTCATCGGACCCATAAAAGAAAGCTGGAAGAGGAACATAAGAGAACTTGACGGAAAGATCTACGGCTCCCCAGGAGATGTCTACAGGGTGAAGATAGATTCCAGTGAAGTTGATAACTTAAATGGTCTCGACGAAGTCAATACGGTCAAACCCTACCATCAACTGTACAAAGTAGAAGACGAACTCTATGATGGAATAAAAGATGGTAGTTTGGATGAAAAAGTGACCTTGGAAATGAGGTTAACTAAAGAATTGAAGCAAAGTGAATTAAAGAGAAAGCTTTCTAGAATGAACGGACTATTGCTTTCCTACAACGAAGGATCTTTGAATGCGAACAGCGCCGAGATAATCCTAGATTCATCGGAAATCCAAAAATTGGCGAGAGAGCCGGACATCTTGAACATATATGAAGAAAACGAATATCAATTGTGGAACGACGACGCCTCTTGGGTTTTACAGTCTTACGACACGACTCCAGATCACGCTAAACCCTTATGGGAACACGGTATCTACGGTCAGAATCAGGTGGTAGGTGCCTCAGATACCGGGATAGATTACGACCATGCGATGTTCAGAGATACGAAAGACAGCGCTGGAACACCTGGACCTGACCATCGAAAGGTGATCTATTACAATGAATATGCGAATGGTGATGATACCGATAATTCTGGACACGGCACACATGTAACAGGCAGCATCGCTGGAGACTGGGAGACTTACGGTGAGCCGGACGACCATGATGGTATGGCTCCTGCCGCTCAATTGGCCTTTTATGACATCGGAGACGACAACGACGGGCTGAGCCTCCCGGACCTCACTACCATGTTCCAAAATCAGTATGATGAAGGCGCTAGGATAATGTCCAATTCTTGGGGAAGCGGAGATAGTTCTTATTCCGGTGATGCTGGACTGTGCGACGAGTTTATGTGGAATCATGAAGATGCTTTGATAATGTTCGCAAACGGTAATGCTGGTCCTAATCCTAATACTGTGGGCGAACCCGCAACAGCAAAAAGCATCGTTTCTGTAGGGGCCGCAGTTCATGAGGAATCTGAAGATATGACTGATTTCTCTTCAAGAGGCCCAACTGACGATGGGAGGCAGAAACCGACGATCGTGGCTCCTGGAGAATCGATCGTTTCGGCAGATTCAGACGGTGACCTTTCAACCTTGAACGACGGTCTTATTTCGATGCAGGGCACCTCGATGGCGACTCCGCTTACTGCCGGTCTCACTTCACTCGCAAGGCAATATTACGCGGACGGCTGGTATCCGACCGGTCAAGAAAATTCCGGAGATGGATTTAACCCTTCGGGATCCTTGATGAAAGCGACACTGATAAATTCCGCATGGAACATGGAAGGATACGGTACGAATGGTTCTATACCCTCTATAGGTCAAGGATGGGGAAAAGTAAATCTGGATAATACTCTTTATTTCGAGGGAGACGAAAGGAACATGGAGATATTGAACGGTACATCTGGTTTCTCATCATCAGGAGAAGAACACTCGTACAACGTATATGCAGGTGATGATCAAGAATTGAAAGTCACCTTGACTTGGACTGACTTTCCGGATGGAGGAGGGGCAATAAACAATGACCTAGATCTTATAGTAGAAGCTCCTGACGGAACCACTTATTATGGAAACAATTTTGAAAACGGTCATTCAGTGAGTGGCGGGTCCGCTAATCGTACGGAACCTCATGAACAGGTCCTTTTAGATCTACCTGACATGCAGGAAGGAAAATATACAGTTAGGGTCGTAGCTGATACTATAGAAAGCGGTCCTCAAAAATACGCTTTGCTCTCCACTGGAGATCTAGTGAACTCAAGAGGTTCTGTTGAATTCGAACATGAGAAGTATAACATGCCTCCAGTTAACGATTTTGTGGATGTGAGAGTGAAAGATACAGACCTTAATGGAGATCCTAACACCCAAGAGAGCGTGGACATCACGGTTTCGTCGACAACCGAAAGTACTGGTGAGACTTGGACCTTGACCGAAACAGGACCAGATACTGGGATCTTTGAGGCTAGTATCGAGTTGGATACAGGCGATCCTGCAGATGATGGTCTGTTACAGGTCTCGAAAGGCGATACTCTTACGGCAGAATACTCCGATGCGAGTCATTCTGTTACAAGAACAGCCTACTCTGAGATAGACGCTACGGCTCCCGAGATGTCAGATGTGAGACATCCTTCTATACCTCCAAATAGATTGGTTGTCGACGCCGCATCTGTAGAGTGGGAGACAAATGAAGAGTCCTATGGAAGGATAGATTACGGCAAGACTCCACAGCTTGGACAAAAAAGCATCGAAGAAAATTCTTCTTATAATCATACTTTAGTGATGACCGAACTCGAGCCCAATACCACCTATTATTACAGGTTGGTCTCAACTGATCTGTCACATGGTCCAAATGTCGCCATAGATGACAACGACGGAGCATTATACACGTTCAGGACGCCTAACTGGCCGGTTGAGATGGGTGTAGGCTATACTGGTTACGTATACAATATAGATGGTACTACTGGTAGCATTTTTAACAGAGATCTCACCTGGACCGGGTATTATTATTACCAAACCATCGGGCCCGCGAGTGAGGGGCCATTTGAGTCGGTGTTCATGTTCAATTCATCTCATATAGCGGGAAGATCACTAGATTCGGCTACGTTAAACCTATTTAATAATGGTATGTACAGAAATACTGCGGGGTCAGAGACCTGGAGGTTTGAAGTCCTTCCAGATAGTGTAGAATCGACCTTCCCTGGTCCTACCTATGCCGATGTTGGTTCAGATAACGTAAATGCTCAATTTGAAATCGGTACAAAAACTACGTCTGAGCTCGCCGGCGCTGAAGAAGGAGATGTTTTAGATTTCTCAGGTAATCTAGCCGATCTGGAAAACAATATGGGTGACGGTAGAGTCGTGGTCAGGGCGATTGGGGACTTTACTACAAGTGAATACTTCCTCAACTCTTGGTTCTCAGGTCACAATACAACAAAAGATACCTGGCATCTGATGAACCCGCAGATCAGGACTCAATTCAGCAGTCCTTCTAAAGGAGATATCGCCTTTGACAAATCAGAGTACGGTGTGAGTGATTTCGCCCATATCTATCTAGATGATGATGACCTTAACACCGATCCTGATACCAAGGAAACAGCATCCGTAACTGTGACTTCACAGACCACCGGCGATAGCGAGGACCTAACGTTGACCGAGACAACGACCAATTCCTCTCAATTCCATAACAAGATCGAGATAGTGTCGGGAAGTGCTTCGGCCAACGATGGATTACTTCAAGTTCAGGCCGGAGAGACAATAGAAGTCGCCTACGCTGATGCAAATCCCTCTGGAACAAGGACCGATACGGCCGTGATAGATGATACACCACCCACAATAAGTAACGTAGCTTCAACTGTGAATGGTGTAGATGCCACGATAACCTGGGACACGGACGAAGATTCGACTTCCAAGGTTTACTATGGCGGCTCGACTTCTCTCGGAGCTGAAAAATTCAATGAAAGTTTAGTAACAGGACACAGTGTGGACTTGAGCGGGTTAGCTGAAAATACCCAATACTATTTCAAAGTGGAATCGACAGATATCTCCGGAAACACAGCAGTGGACGACAACGGAGGAAGTTTATACACTTTCACTACTGGTACTGGTACAGTCACGGATGATGAGGGACCGGTAGTTGGAAATCTTTCTTACAGTCCGAATAACCCAGAATGGGGAACAACCACCACGTTCGAAGGGGTAGCCGATGACAGTGTTAAAGGAGGTTCTAATATAGATTCAGTTGAATATTTCATCGATCTCGTGGGTGACGATGGAGAAGGAACCCTCATGGACCCCAAAGATGGTGCTTTTGATTCGTCGATAGAAGACTTTACGGCAGATATAACCACTTCAGACCTTTCAGAAGGCACTCATATCATGTACATTCACGCTTTGGACACCTCGGGGAACTGGGGCAGCTTTGGAGATATCGAGTTCAACGTGAGCAGCAACGTGACCAATACTGCTCCTACCGTTGATCTAACAAGACCGGATGGAGGGGAGACTTTCTCATCCGGTACTACAGAGACGATATGGTGGAATATGAGCGATTCACAGGATCCAAATACTGATCTGACCGTAGACCTGTACTACTCCAACGACACCGGCACTAGCTGGAACGTTATTCAGACCGGTATAGCCGGAACCGCCGATCCGAACAGCTACGACTGGACGGTTCCTGACGATCCCAGCACCAACTGCCTAGTCAAAGTTGACGTAACCGATACACACGGGACCAACTCCTCGGACAAGAGCCAGAGCACTTTCACTATAGAATCCACCAATTCTGCTCCCAGTGTAAATCTGACTAGACCCGACGGCGGAGAAACTTTCATAGCTGGAGACACAGAAACGATCTGGTGGAACATGAGCGATAGTGAAGATGCCAATACTGATCTCACCGTGGATCTGTACTATTCCAACGACACCGGCAGTAATTGGAACGTTATCCAAACTGGAATGGCCGGTGCAGGGAATCCGAACAGCTACGACTGGTTGGTTCCTGAGGATCCCAGCACCAATTGCCTCGTAAGAGTAGACGTGACGGATACAAACGGGGCTACCTCATCAAATCAGAGTCAGAGTACATTCACTATAGAAGCTCCCAATTCTGTTCCCAGTGTAGATCTGACTAGACCCGACGGTGGTGAGACATTCATAGCTGGAAGTACCGAAACAATATGGTGGAACATGAGCGATAGTGAAGATGCCAATACTGATCTCACCGTGGATCTGTACTATTCCAACGACACCGGCAGTAATTGGAACGTTATCCAAACTGGTATGGCCGGTTCAGGGAATCCGAACAGCTACGACTGGTTGGTTCCTGACGACCCCAGCACAAACTCCCTCGTAAGAGTTGACGTGACCGATACAAACGGGGCTACTTCATCAGATGTAAGTAACAATACATTCACCATCGATCTATACCAATTGACTATCGACTCGACTGCCGGCGGTAATGTGACCGTTCCAGGTGAAGGGACCTTCAACTATACTTCAAGCGAAGTAGTGAACCTTGAAGCGGTACCGGATTCAAACTATTCATTCATAGAGTGGACCGGAGATAACTCTACGATAGATAATACCTCTGCCAATTCTACAAGCATCACAATGGAGGGCAACTACTTGATCACGGCTGAATTTTCCAAGGACTTTACTACCTTCATAATAGACCTATACTCTGGAGGAGAAGCCGAAGGTTGGAACTTCGTTTCCTTCCCGCTGATCTCGAGTAACACGTCGTTGGTCGAAATAATCGAAAATTCAGACGATAATATCTCTGGTAACTACGACAAAGTGATGTATTATGATGCAAAAAGTGACGAGTGGGGCACCTACGTCCCAGGACGTGCAGACCATTACAATAATATCGAGACATGGAACCACTCGATGGGTATCTGGATACAGATGAACCAGGACGACACGTTGACGATAGTTGGAGATGAACCGAATAATACAACGGTAAATCTACAACCTGGATGGAACATGCTGGGCATGCCGATCAATTCAACTGATAATGGAAGTAATCTCAATATCCCAACAGAAGTTTCTAAGGTAGGATACTTCAATGCCTCCTATGGTAACAATCTGAATTACACGGCGGACGTAGCCAACTTCCAATTCGAACCGGGAGAAGGTTACTGGATCTACAATGACGCACAATCGAAAGTCACGTGGACCATACCATACTAACCAAACCCTTTTCTTTTTCTAATATCTATGATGTCGCTAGAGGTGTCAAGCTCCGAAATGAATTCCATTAGCCGAAACTCGAAAATATTTAAATAATGTGTTGCAAAATTCTTATTAGGTTTTTGATAGTGAAAAAAGAGAAGAAAAAGGTGGAAAAAGTATGAATAAAAAACTTACCCATATGATCAATATCTTGACCGTAGGAATGTTAATTTTTTCAGGATTAGCAGTGATGGCCAGTTACAGTCCTAACGCCATTTTACCACACGAAAGGTACGGCAATGCGAAGATAGACGGTACTATAGCTTCTGATGGACAGAATATAACTTCTTGGATATATGGAGCCAATTATGGCTCTAACTTGACGTATAACGGGGACGGATCCTT
Source organism: Thermoplasmatota archaeon (assembly GCA_018334755.1). GTDB lineage: Archaea > Thermoplasmatota > Thermoplasmata > Halarchaeoplasmatales > Halarchaeoplasmataceae > Natronoplasma. The sequence continues at coordinate 2,462 of JAGXLI010000029.1, read as the reverse complement.
CGATATCATCACCGATGGTGACGACGAGACCGACACCACCACAAAATGGGGAGGTGTTGATGGCGACGACATCACATATAGGATAGATATTGGAGGCGACACCTACATCGCCAACGAAAACGATACCTTCATTTCCGGGGGGATAGATGAAAGCAACCTGACTTTCAGCTCTACAGGTCAGCCCACCAATACCCTTAAAATCAACGAGATCGTTACACAGCCGGGCGATGGCGGCTCACAGTACGTTTACCTATACAACGAAAGCACACTGGATCTGTCTAGGTGGAAATTGAGTACCCACGGCGGCTGGGAAGCTACCCTGCAGGACTTGACCACCCAAGGAGCTTTTAATAACCTGTATGTGGATCTCGGAACTACCAGCCTGCTGGATACCAGTTCCGGACACCTCATGCTTTCCTGGGATCCAGGCACCACGGGTATCAATAACGGTAGTTGGGCCGTCATGGATAGGGTTGAGTATGGCAACCAGGATACACAGCCCGAGAACACCACGCTCGTGGATTATCCCGGTGCCCCGGGAAATGACGAGGGATTGATCAGATCACCTAACGGTACCGATACCAACGACTGCGAGGCCGACTTTACGACCGGACCCGCTACACCAAGACCCTACTCTTATGGTGTCGATGTGATCGCACCCTCTGATAAGACTGAAATTCTAACTGGAAATTATACGTATAATTTCACGGTCAACAACACTGGAACGGTAGAAGATACCTACAACCTGAGTGTTACTTCCTCCAATCTAGATTGGAATGCGTCGGTCCAGGACACACTGACCGTCGGAGCGGGAGGGTCAAAGGAGGTACCAGTGAATGTTACGATCCCAGATAACGCCACGGAAGGCGATCAGAGCGAGATAGATCTCAAGGCTGTGAGCGAGAATCAGACCAACCTTATGGCGGCAAGCACTCAAGGCACGGTTTTGCCACACGAGAGGTATGGCCAGGCGATTATAGACGGAGGCTTGGCAGCTGATGGGCAGAATGTAACTTCTTGGATACACGGTGTCAGTTATGGTTCGAATCTAACTTACAACGGCGATGGATCTTTCGGTGTCATCACTGAAGGTGACGACGAGACCGATCTTACAACAAAATATGGGGGAGTAGATGGAGACGAGATCACCTATCGGATAGATACCAGTAGTGGGGTTTATATTGCCAACGAAAACGATACTTTCACTCCTGGAGGTATAGTCGATAGAAACCTGACTTTCAGCTCTACAGATCAGCCCACCAATACCCTCAAAATCAACGAGATCGTGACCCAGCCCGGCGACGGCGGCTCACAGTACGTTTACCTATACAACGAAAGCACACTCGACCTGTCTAGATGGAAATTGAGTACCCACGGCGGCTGGGAAGCTACCCTGCAGGACTTGACCACCCAAGGAGCTTTTAATAACCTGTATGTGGATCTCGGAACTACCAGCTTATTGGATACCAGCTCCGGACACCTAATGCTTTCCTGGGATCCAGGAACCACGGGTATCAACAACGGTAGTTGGGTGGTCATGGATAGGGTCGAATACGGCGACCAGGATACACAGCCCGAGAACACCACGCTCGTGGATTATCCCGGTGCCCCGGGAAATGACGAGGGATTGATCCGATCACCTAACGGGACCGATACCAACGACTGCGAGAATGACTTCACGACCGGACCCGCTACACCGAGACCCTACAGCTATGGAGTCGATGTGATCGCGCCTTCCGATGATACTGTTTTTGATTCTGGCAACTATACGTACAATTATACGGTCACAAATATGGGTGACACAGAAGACACTTATAATCTCACGGCTAGTTCTTCCAATCTAAATTGGACCGTCAGCGTCCAGAAGAACGTCACTGTACAGGCGGGTGACTCTAAACAGGTGCCAGTAGAGATCAAAGTTCCTGACAACGTGACCGATGGGAACAGTAGTGCAATAGACTTAAAAGCTGTAAGCCAAGCCGATGAGACGATAAACGATACAGATTCGATGACCGTTACTTATAGTACCGCTACTGGGGATTCGGACTCCATGATCGTTACTTATCAGCCCAATCTTGATGTGAATGTGACAGCTCCACCAGATCAAACGGAGATGGCTCGTGGTACCTATACTTACAATTTCACGGTCGAAAACCAGGGGAATGTAGCCGACACTTATGACCTGAATGTAGATTCATCCAATACAAGTTGGACGGCTACAGGGCCTGACCAGGTTTCGTTAGCTGCGGGAGAAAACACATCGGTCCAGATCGACGTTACAATACCTGTAGATGCAGATAATGGTAGCTTTTCTGACATAAATCTTACAGCAACTTCTCAGAACGCGACGACGAGTGTCAACGATTCGGATGAGATGAGAGTCACTTACAACGAGTACATCCTTACCATCCTAAATCCTGATTTTGGAACTATATATGTAAATGGAACGGAAGTAACGGGAA
>JAGXLI010000078.1 GCA_018334755.1 Thermoplasmatota archaeon | reverse complement strand
GCATCCTCGTAATAGGCTTCCACCATCTCGAGGAAGTCTTCCGCCAATTTTTTCATGTGAGATCTTTCTGGTTGGATCAATTCGACCTTGTCTAGGGCTTTTTCGGTCTTGGAGATATACTCTTCAACTTTCTCTTCCGACACCATTTTTTCTCCCTAAGTCAGATCACACAGATAGACTCTCCTCCGTCCTTCGATTCCCGCGGCCTTATCTGGACAAGGAGAGGTTCAGACAAGCCAGCGCCCGAGAGGATAGCTTCTCCTACCGGCAGACGCTTTATCTCTTTCTTCATACCTTTGGTCATGCCCTCTACCGATTTCTCTATGGCCTTCAGGTCGTTGGGGTTCGTGACTTTCAATATTATCTGAGTGTTGCACTGGCTCAGAACGTTCTTATCCACTTTTGCGGGCCTCTGAGTGATTATACCCAGGCCCAGGCCGAATTTTCTACCTTCTGAAGCCAAGGTTCTAAAAGTATCGGAGCATTCGACTTTACCCCTCTGCGGACAGAAGTTGTGAGCCTCTTCTGCGAACATGATCAGAGGTGGTATCTTTTCCCTCTTTCTCAGTTCGAATATCGATCTCGCTATCTTATCGACTATGAAACCCTGCATGTCCGGCGGAGTTCCTTTCAGATTTACTATAGACGCTCTGCCTTCATTGACCAGTTCGTCCATCCTCGTACCCTTTCCGGCAAATATATTTTTTTCTTTGAGTCTCTCGAGACCCTTGATAAGGGTAGTTGAGCCGCCTTCTTCATTGTTTTTCAACAGGCGTATTATCTCTGATACTGTAAATTCACCGTGACTAGCTGCCAATTTAGACTTAGCATCTTCAAGGCTGCTGATATAGGTCTTTCTCTTGTTCAGGCCGCACATCTCCAAAACTTCTTTAGTATCCATATTTCTAAAGGTGAATTTGAGGGGCTGGCAGTTAGGATTTATATCCGGGTTGGGCGAAAATTCGTTCAACTTTTCACCGTAACCCCTGGGTTCGACGTCAAAGTTCTCAGAACTCTTTGGACTTCCAGACTTCGCGATGGAGCTGTACTCTCCGTGTGGGTCTAATATAACCATGGTGACGTCATTTTTTAGCATCTCTTCGATGAGAACTCCGGCGGTATAGCTCTTTCCACTGCCCGTTTTCGCCAGAACAGAAAGGTGTTTCTGGGCGATGGTATTGATATTCATACTCACCCTGATGTCGTGCCCTCTAAGTTTACCGATATATGCCCCCTCTTTGTCTTCCTTCAATCCTAAAACTTCTCTTATCAGTTCTTCTTCAGCTAAATAAACGGGCTCGCCGGCTCTGAAGGGATTTCCAGGTACTCTCAGCAGATCTTTTTCGTCCCTGTAACCTATGATATTTACTTTCGCGATGACGGTATCGTCTATATCTACTTCTTTACCGTCATTCAATTCTTCCGCCTTATCTACGGACAGATCGCTCTGCCTCTCTATCTTGTCTATCTGGCCCAAAACCCATCCTATGTTGGGGTGGGCGATCTGTATGTATTCACCCTTGTTCACGGGAGAGGATACGTTGAACTTCAATGAGGTAGTACCGACGTCCCCAAACGTGACGCCTACTCTCCCGTAGGACTGGGTATCTTCGGCGGGAGGCTCGCTTTCGTCTTCTGTCAGACTCATCCCATCCATAAAACTATTAGTATTTATTACATTTAAAAGCTTTCGCTCGTTTTTGAGGAAAAACTCACTCTTCCATTATCACTCTTCTAGCTTCCTTCCCCATCTCATCTCTATATTCAGAGGGACAAGAGACCATCAGTGCCCAGGGTTGGGTAGGTCTTTTCTCCAGGGCTCTAGCCAAGGGGCTGTAGTGGGAGAGGTCCGATATCTTTCCTTCATCTATTATCTTGATGCCCGTTTTTGTGAGTCTGGGCTCGGACAATTTTATTTCCTTGTAGGGTACATCGACCAGTATCTTGTTCTGGTCAACTTCTTTTCTCCTTGCTATCTTCCTTTCAAGCTCTCTGATGTTCTTCATCTTACCGATGGATCCCAAATCGACTCCTTCCGCCTTGTCCAGTTCTTCCCTGCTCAGAGTCAAACATCTTTTGTAGAGCCGCCTGTATTTGATCTGGTTGACTATCTCTTCTTGGTAGCCGCCCTGTCTTTTCACGAAACTCATGAGCTCCCAGTCAGACATCTCGTAGATATCATCGATGGAGGTTTCGAGCTTGTCTACCGCCTTAGCTAACATCAACTCCGCTATCCTCGCAGTCTTGTGGAAATAAACTGAAGAATACATCAGGCCTCTTGCAACCATCATGCCTTCTACTGCCGGAACGCCGCCTTTTGAGATCACCAGATTTCCGTTGTGTATCTCCACTGTCTGCATCAATCTTTCGATATCTATTATCCCGTGAGCCACGCCGGTATAATGTGAATCTCTGAGCAGGTAATCTATCTGGTCCGCGTCTAGGGAGCCGTGGATCATCTGGTAAAGATATCTTTCTTCGCCGAAGTAGCCCTGCCCTTCATGAACATTGAAATCGGTGATCTTGACGTTATCCTGTTTCTCCCTGATGAGCTCGGAAACATCTTCAGGATCTATACCATGTTCATCCAAAATCTCCGGTATGGTAGGACAATTTCTGTCTTCGATCTCTCTTTCACCTTCTATCAATTCCTGGGTGACGTCCATGTGATCTTTCCCTGTCTTATCTTCGATGATGAATTCTAGGGTATGACTCAAGGGCGCGTGTCCGACGTCATGAAGAAGTGCGGCGGCTTTCACCATATCCTTTTCTTCATCGTCCAGTTCCAGACTCTGCGCCATCTTTTCTGCCACGTGATAGGCCCCGATCGAATGTTCCAGCCTAGTATGGTTGGCCCCGGGAAAGACAAGTTTGGTCAGGCCCAGTTGTTTGATCCCGCTCAATCTCTGTATCTCAGGGCATTCTAAAAGTTCCAAAAAGAGACCGCTGAATTTCACGCTGCCGTGGATCGTATCCTGTATGGTCTTGTAACTCATCGCTAAGTTTAATATTGAGCTTTTTTAAATAACTTCTCCCAAAAAGATCACAGGTCATCCCGTATGCTTCTTCCGGCTATTATACCGGTAGCGGCCGCGTTCACGATATCGTGGGATAGGCCTGCTCCGTCACCCGCTGCGTAGAGATCAGAGATCGAGGTCTGCAGGCCTTCGTCGACCTTAAGATGATTTGCGTAAAATTTTATCTCCGGGGCGTACAGTAAAGTCGTTCCCGAATCGACTCCGGGGATTATCTCATCCAGCATCTCCAGGCCTTCTTTTATATCTACGACCGCTCTCTCCGGCAGGGCCATAGATATATCTCCCGGGGTGTAATCGTCTAGTGTCGGTTGAGTCGGGTTACGTTTTATCCTGCTTTCCGTAGATCTTCTACCCTCTCTCAGGTCTCCCAACCTTTGGACAATGGGCTTACCCCCTCCTATCGTACTGGCCAGTTGAGCTATCGCCCTTCCATAACGGGTGGTATCTTCGATGGGTTCGGTCAGATCCGTTCTTACCAGGAACGCAAAATTGGTCTTATCTGTCTCCAATTCCTTCATGGAATGGCCGTTGACCCCGATGAATCCGTCGTATGTCTCTTTAACAACGAATCCTTTGTGGTTGGTACAGAAGGTCCTAACGAAATCATCATAACTTTTGGTGTAAAGATGAAACTTCGGATCTCTATTTACCTCGATGACAGGGTCCATTATTATACTCGGCACTTCGACCCTGACCCCGATGTCGATGGGCGCAAAATCCGAATCCAGGGGATACTCTTCAGTGAGTTTTTGGACCCAATCTATACCCACCCTTCCGGGAGCTAGGACCGTTTTTTCTGCCTCTATCTTTTCACCTTCACTGGTTACTACGCCCACGCACTTACCGTCTTCGATGAGAAGGTCTTCCACCTCCGTTTCCACCTTGAATTCTACCCCTCTTTCTTCTAATTCCTTCTTGAACGATTTGATCACTGCGGGGGCTTTATCCGAGCCTATATGAGACTGGAGGATCGGAAAGAACTTTGCACCTATCGAGGCGGCTCTTCGCTTCAATTCCTCCTCCCGCTCCTGATTCTCTTTCTTTGGTTCCGGCATCCCGTGCTCTGAGAGGATCTCTTGAATATACTCGACCAGTTCCCAAGCATTGTTCTCGTTTTTGGTATACTCTCTCAGATTTCCGCCTATATCCGGTCTGAGGTTCACCGTTCCGTCGGAGTATGTTCCCGCCCCTCCGATACCGCACATGATCTCCTTGTCCGTCCTATCGTCGATATCTTTACCTTTATCGACCACTAGTATCCCTTTATCTTTCTCGCTTATCTCGTAGCTAGCGAACATACCGGCGGGTCCCGCCCCAACGATCAGAACATCATGAGCCATCCTCTCTATTCTCCCTGTTCCAAAATAATCAACAAGTTTAATCTATTTAGTCTCTTCCATCAAAGATATAAATAAAAAAAGAAAGAAAGTATTTTTAGGAATAGGAGACCGTCCAGGTCACCGAAGTAGATCCGCTGTTGTAGACCCAATATCCCTTATTGGGACTGAGCGTGACCGAAGACAAGTCCGTCGTATAATTGATATTGTATGGGCTGGTGGGATCCAAGGTCCCTATCTCCGTGACTTGAGATGGAAGTACCGAGTCCGCAGCCGCACTGGTTTTAGACGGATAGCCGACCAGGTTCCATCCAGGTTCTAAGGTGATATCTGTCGGGGAGGGGATGTTTCCTTTGACCGTTAGATTGTCGTTTTCTGTCATGTGGACCCATATCCCCATCGATCGGTCCCAGTTTTCAAGATCGTTGTAATGGTCCGCCCTATCCGGGATGTAAGTTTTCCAACTTTCATCACCTGAATCGAAATACATCGCTTTATCGTAGTTCCCTACTATCCCGTCGGTCTGGTTGTCAAGCAGCGAACTTATCGAGTTATCTTGTGGCTGGAGTCCGAATGAGATAAGGTTCCATCCTTCGGACTCTCCACCGGAGGAAAGCTGCACGTTTTGAGGGGTGGTAAATGACCAGATGTTGGACTGGGACGAGGTCACTCCGTCGCTTGCCTCGGCATACCATGAATACTCAGTACCTTCCTCTAAGCCCGACCATGTTACGGAAGCCGTTGAGCCGCTCGGAACCCCCGTTTCTTCTCCTATCAACGTATTGCTGGAATCATAGAAGGACACATCCAACGGATCTCCATCTGGATCTCTGACATCTACAGATAGATCGACTTCGGTAGCGGAGACATCTATCGCCCCGTTATTTGGGGAAGGATTAGTCGGCGAACTCGGTGCCATGTTGACACCGCTGATCTTGACATTATCGATATTCCATCCTCTTTGACCGACGTAGGCATCTGAGGCGAACCAGAACCTGACCTGGAGATTTGGAGTTGGTAAGAACGAGTTAAGATCGACAGTTTCCATCTCCCAGCCAGAACTCGATCCCGTGAAAGCGTCTTGATTTGCAAGCGGACTGTCTGGATCGTAACTAGAGCTCCCGTCTAGAGGAGCGTCATAACCGCCCTCCGGCGTCACGCGGGTCCAGCCGCTGCCGTCGTTCACTTCTACGACGCTGCCGTCCCATCCGGATTCCATCGAATAGTTGTGATACCACGTCAGGTTTTTTTCGTTCCAGTTACTCGCATCTATCACAGGAGACGTCAAATTTTCCGAGAGAGCGTTATCGTAGGTCCCATTACCAAGGTTCCAAGAATAGGATCCTGACTTGGCTTTGCGGTCCCGCACATCCCACGGCCTGCTGCCGTATCTCACTTGATCGGGATGCCATCCGACATCTCCAGCTTCTATGTTGTCTACGCCGCCTGCCGTGAAAGTGTAATAGTTACCGCTGTTGTTATCCCTTATCGTATTGCCGGCTTCGTCGGTCGAAATCATCTCGAAGTAATAAGTTCGACCCGGGGTAAGATCTTCTACAGCTAAAGAATGAGAACTGACCAGTTCTGACGAACTAGAAGTCTTCCCGAGTGGTTTGGTCGCTCCGTAATTCACCCTGCTGGTCGATGGTTCGTTTGTTTGCCATTCTATCAGCGTGGCTAACTTATTGTTGACATTAGGTCCGCCCGTGATAGAGGGCGCTGTAGTATCCACGACCGCCTGATCGGTTTTGTCAGCGGAAGAACCATCTCCCGTATCGGAATCTTGATAGGTCAGTGTGATCTGATCTCCAGAGCTAACTTGAAGAACGTTATCAGAGTCCGTCGCAGACACATCTATAGAGCCGGTAAAGACATCATCGAAGGAGCTGACCGAAAGGGATAGAGATTCTCCACTCGGCTCTGTATCGCTAGTGACATTTACGGCAACGCTGCTCTGGCCTTCCAGGTCCGTGTCTTCTACCGTTACATTCAACGTGTCCTCGATGTAATATTTGTCCTGATCCAGATATGCGAGTCCATCGCTTCCACCTGGACCTTTGAACCTAAGGTGAAGGGTCGTCGGGCTATCTCCCGGGGCGTCATAAGCATTGTCCGAAGTCATATCGGGAGAGCCGGCGGTATAACCGTTATCGTAAAATTCCATCTTGAACGTATCTATACTGCTCGTACCGGAACTCGATCTGACGTCGAGATAAAATCTCTCTTCACCGCGCCCTCCATTCCACTCGTCACTGAACTCAGACACATCTAGAGCCATGAAAGCCGGATAATCATTGGAAGTGTCTTTACCGTAACTTGGAACTCTGACGTCTTTCGGTGAACTGTACTCCCCGCTCCCGAGTTCTATAGAAGCGTCTCGAGGACCCGGTGAGGTATGATGCCACCTGGCGAGCAACTCGGGGGAGTTAGAATTGGTCTGGTTGTATTCTGTACCTTCATAGGATGTAACCACGTCATATTCAAGGGTGGCCAAACAATCATACGTCATCCAGTATGAGCCGTCACCGTTCGGCCCCCAGGTTTCTCCCCATGAGTTCACGACCTTGTAGGCTCCCTGTTCTCCGTCATCCGATTTCGAATCGTCGTATCCCACGATGGTCTGAGCATGGTTTGGGTTCCCTGCATCATATTCTTGACTCGAGAGTATGTCATCATCGGACCAATCATACTGGTTAGAATCCATTGCAAATGAAACGAGCTTGCTGGAATTCACCCATGATTTGATCACGTCGGTGTTGCCTCC
>JAGXLI010000028.1 GCA_018334755.1 Thermoplasmatota archaeon | reverse complement strand
CTGATAGAACTATTGAAAAAGGAAGATTCCGAGGCCCGATACAACGCATTATTCGCTCTAGGAGTCCTGGCGGAGCATGGACTCGGTGATGAATCAGCCATACCCGTTCTCCACGATCTATTAGAGAACTCGAGGAAGAGAGTGAGAAAGAATGCCGCATTGGCCCTGAACGAACTCGCGATAACCGGCATTTTTAGAGAAAAATCGATAGAGAAGTTAAAACCGCTGTTGAAAGAGGAGGATGAAGATATCCAAGAAGCCGCCTCGAGAGCGTTGATGGTGATCAAGTCTAAATCATCTTGACAGAAAAATCTGAAAAGCTTGATTTTTTATACTGATAATGCCAGATTTGGAGTTTCACAGCACTCTTAACTTCAGGAGATGAGGACCGGATTTTTTGATTCAAAAATCCCGACTTCTACTGTATTTTGGACTCCTCTTCGAGATCTATGACTGCAGTTTTATGATCGCTTCAGCGGGTTCACCATCCGCTTCCTTTAAGGCCTCTTCCGCCTCTTCTTCGGATACTCCAGTTCTGTCAGCCACCATCTCTATATCCTCGTCGGGTATCAGGACTTCTCCTTCTAGTGCCTTCTCGTTGGGCTCACCGACGACTTGATACATCTGCTGTCCTTTCATGTTCATCTCGACGACCTGAGGCTCGTTGAAGACCAGTTTTTTGTCTTCGGTCTCGATTATCACCTTTTTAGCGTCAAGTTCATCGCTATCCAGACCCATCTTCTTCATCATGCGTTTCATCTGCTTTGGATTTCCGCCACCTGGCATCATGGTATTCTACCTGCGTTGATACCAAATCATAGCTATAAAATGATTTCGGACCTTGTACGCGGGTCAAAGTCGACTCAAAAAAGATATATTTGATTAATTCAATTCACTCCCGAGAAAATATGTTGGTCGAAGGGCCCGCCTCTAGAGAGCTTTGTGATAAGATATCAGAACAGACCGGTAAGGAAACGGTCAAAGTGAAATCCAAGGTCTTCCCGGATGGAGAGATTTATGTAAAATTGAAGGGCGACGTTGAGGGGAAAAACTGTACCGTGGTCCAAACCACATACCCCAACCAACATCTCCTGGAATTATACATGATCCAGGACGCTTTGAAGGAAAATGGAGCCGCCTCCATCGATGTGATGGTACCATATTATGCCTACGCTAGACAGGATAAGATCTTTGAAGAGGGTGAACCGATAAGTGCTAGGGCGTTCGCTAAAAGGATAGAGATGGACGCGGATAATTTTTACAGTATCGATCTGCACTCCGAGAAGATCGTCGACTTTTTTGATATACCCGCTGAAAATCTTTCGGCCATGCCGCTGTTGGCACGGTACTCCAAGGAAAAGGACCCAGATATCCTGTTTTCGCCAGACGAGGGCGGCGTAGAAAGAGTGAAGAAAGCGGCTGAAGAACTTCAGATGCAGTGGGATTATCTGGAAAAAACGCGTATAGACGCGAACACGGTCGAAATAAAGCCTAAAAATATAGACGTGGGAGGAAAATCCGTCGTGATCTTAGATGATATAATAGCGACTGGGGGGACCATGACGGAAGCGGCGAAACAGCTGAAAAAAGCGGGTGCCGAAGAGGTGCATGCCGGCTGTACCCACGGCCTTTTTGCAGGTGATGCGGTAGAAAAGCTGGAAAAGGCATGTGACTCCGTCTTCTGTACCGACACCATAGAACAGGAGAAGAGCCAAGTATCGGTCGCTCCATTATTTGCCGATGTTATAGAACGATTCGAATAATGTGCGAAATACCTTTTATATACTTTCTTTTCTTCACTAATTTGAAGGAATTATATCGATCCTTCTAACCAAAAAGTGAAAAAGATGTTCGATAAAGGCGGTAGGAAGTTCTTCCCGATGATGTTGTCCTTTCTTTTGATCATTTCAGCTTCAGTTATAGCTATAACTCCAAGAACGGCCGAGGGAAATTCAGAGATCATAAACGATGTTTCCGTTGATATAAACACGTCGGACCATCCCAAGATAACGTTAAATAAAGATGATGAAAGACTCTACAGTATCGAATACCAGAGGATAGAACTCGTGAGGAGAGAAAAAGACGATATACTGCTTCCTCTGAACGAGACCAACTGGCATACGGAGATAGAAAAGGTTGAGCAGGAAAAGATCTCTCACCTCAAAGTTGATATGAACACCACTTTACAAGATATGGATTCTGAAGAGGAGATGGAAGGCGATCTTTCCTTGAACTTCAAGATCATCTCTCAGGAAGATGTATCCGAGATAATATTCTCTTTTAAGTTAGATAACATATCCGGTCTACCCAGCGGCAGGCTGTTGATGATACAGAACCTCGAATTCTATAGAGATATAAAAAGACCTCCGGAAAGGAGGTCCGGGAATGCCCACGTCGAATACTTTGAACTTGCATTTTCAGACGGGCATACGGGCCACTACAGCTGGAGCGGCACCGGTCTAGTAGACGATCAGAAAAAGGATTCCATCGCTAAAACTACAGAGAAATACGAATCTTCTCAGTCATTATTTATCGGCCTAGATTATGATTCTAGTGCCGAAAGCATCGCTTTGATCCCTCTAGATGTAGACGATTCGAGGACTTCCGCTAAAACAGATATTCCTGGACCCTTCGATCGTTTTCCGTTCTTCGTGGCGACGGTACTTCTCGGTGGTTTCGCAGTCCTGGGAACACTTTACCATACCAGGAAAAAATTCTACGAGGAGAGAGAACCGGGAGAAACTGTCCGCCTGGAAAAATCGACTTACTTCAAGGGTTATGATGAAGAAGAGTAAGGGATGTTCAAAAACTCGGCTATCTCTTTTACACCTTCACCTTCTTTTGCGTTGGTCTTTATCATGGTACCGTGAGGATTGACTTCTTCGTAATCCTGTTCTATCACGTCGAGGTCCACGTTCATCGCCTCGGCAAGATCGACCTTATTCAGTACCGTGAGATCCGAGCGTGAGAATATCAAAGGATGTTTTCTGATCATATCATCGCCTTCCGTGACGGAGATCACGACCACCTCTTTCTCCGTCCCTAGAGGGAAATCGACTGGACAGATCAGGTTTCCGACGTTCTCTATGAACAGGAAATTCAGCTTCTCTAAATCTATCTCCTTTTCCTCTAGATCCTCTAAAGCGTGACTGACGTAATGAGCGTCTAGATGACAATCTTTTCCCGTGTTTATAGCCACGGCGGAGATATCTTTTTCCTTGAAGCGGTTGCGGTCGTCGTTTCCGCTTAGGTCACCAGCTACCGCACCCACGTTTGAATCCTTCATACCTTCCTTCAACCTTTCTATCAAAGTGGTTTTACCGGATCCTATAGCCCCCAATATGTTGAAAGCTCGTACATCTTTTTCTTCGAAAAGTTCTTTGTTCTTTTCCGCGATCCTCTCATTCTCCTCCAGGATATTCTTTTCCATATCTACTTCGGTTACTTTGTGCATGGCAGTCCTCCACTCATAGACTACTTATTAAGTTTGTTCCTTACTCTCAAAAAAGGTCTTTATCTCAGTCGTTATATCTTCCACCAGTCGCAATTTATCAAGATACTTTTTGAAGTGGACGGCTCTTTCATCGAGTATAACTGAAACGCCTAAATCGTCATTACTCCTTATCAGCCTCCCCGTGGCTTGAAGTATCTTCCTGACAGCGGGAGCTTTCACCGTATATTCCCATCCCTTGTTGAATTTCATATCATAATAATGCTTCAATCCCTTCTGCCTGGCGGTCGGTTTAGGATAGGGTATCCCCACGACCACGGCGACCTCGAGCTGTTTTCCGGGAAAATCCATGCCCTCGCTGATTCTTCCTCCGATAACTGAGAATAAAACGCCTCCATTTTTCTTGAATTCGTTTATCATCTCCATAAGGACCGGCTGTTCCATCCCCTGCCTTTCAAGAAAGAGATCCTTTATATCGGACTGGATCGGTGCCGTTATCTCTTTCATCAGGCGATAACTTGGAAAAAAGACCACCGTGTTCCTCTCTATTTTCTCAACGATGTCGAGGAGTTCTCCCCTCAACTTCCTTATCATCTCATCTCCACGTTTGAGATCCTCGTGTCGAGTGGTGATCCCCTCCCTGTAAAACAGTGCTTTGTTTTCCTCTGGAAATGGACTCTGGTATATTTTCAGTTCAGTGTCACGTGGAAGTCCTATCGAGTCTCGGTACTCATCCAGTGGTTCTAATGTGGCAGATTGGTGGATGCTGGAATGACAGGAACTTAGGATCGACGTCAGGTTACTTGGATCAAGGCAGAAGGCTTCAAGGCTGGGATCATCGCCTCTATTGACCAATTTTATGTAATCTTCTCCTTGGATGGAGAACCAGGAACTCAAAAAAGATGCTAAAGAATTGATATAGGACCGGGGCAGTTTCTTTTCTTCCCTTCTTTTCTCCTGCACTATCTCGCCCTGAACTTTGAGGTCCTTTATCAGTCCTTTGAGCTGGTTAGTGTTCATCCCTAGAGAGTGTAAGAGTTCGGTTCTCAGTTCACTGGGCGGGATGAGCCCGTCCTCTTCTATCACGAACTCGTCCACGATCTGGAGCATTATATCTTCAAATAGGCTACAAAAGCTCGAGATGCTCTTATCGTTCTGAAGTGACGGATCACCGAATTCATGACTTTCGTCTTTAGCTCTCTCGAGCGTGATCTTCGTTATCTCTGAGGAAGAAAGGTCTCGAGCGTAGCCCGGAAGATTGTGAGCTTCATCTACGATGACTATCAGGTCTGATAACTCGACATTCATCCATTCTTTCAGTTGTTCTCTTATGAAAGGGAAGAAAAAATAGATGTAAGGAGCCGTGACCAACGTTGCTTCCGGTACTAGGGCTTTCGTCAATTCATAGGCACACAGTTCCTTCTTCTTACAGAAATCCAGGGTTTCGTCCACCGTGGGTATGTTATCTTTAAACCAAGTTTCTATCTCTTCGAGGTCAGATTCGAGGAGGCCGGCATAATATGGGCAGGCGGTAGGTTCCCTATCCTCCTCTAGAGCTGTACGGACCTCCTTTTTACGATCGGCACAGTATTTCGACAGCTCTTCCGCATCCCCTTCCTGCAGTTCCTCTATTTCTCTAGCCAAAAGACAGGTGTTATTTCTACCTTGAAGACCTAGGCCGTAAAAGCCTCCTATCTCCCGCAGCTCCAACAGCACTTGTCTCTGCTGGCTGTTCGTTCTGGTCAGGTACAATATCTTCTTACCGTTCTTTTCTGCATAATCTAGAGTGGGAGTCAAACTGCATACGGTCTTACCGGAACCCGTAGCTGCCTGATAGACGAAAGAATTTTCTTTCTCCAAACAATTCTGGATCTGCTCCATGATCTCTATCTGATTTTTCCGGTCCTCATAAGGGAAGAGGTCATACATCGAGGTCACCTATACGCTCATGGTCAAAAAATCTATTGTTGTTCCATGTCGGAGAAAAATGTAACTAGGTGTTATCCAAGGACCTATATTCATAAGATATATATATACTCAAGGCATATACTCGCAGCGACGTGGTGATAAAAAAATGAATGACGAAGGGCGAATAGATAGTGGAAATCGGAAAAACCCACAGCCAAACCAACAGCAAACTAGTTCTTCGAGACAACAAAAACCTACGGGACAACAGCAGGCATCTCCTAGACAACAGCAGCGTTCTCAACCTGATTCTGGTGGACCTCTTTCTTCCGACTTCTCTACAAAAAAGATACTGACACTGCTGCTTATCGGGATGCTGATCGTCTGTGCTGGCGGCATCATCTCAGTCGTATCGATTAGAAGCGACGCACCACCTGAGGAACCAGCTGATGACGCCGGTTCAGACGCATGGGACAGTTATGAGGATGATTACAATGAATGGGAGAGAAAGCGTTATTCGGCAAAAAATCTGTTCAAGATAGGGCTACTTTTGGTCGTAATAGGGATGGTCCTCAACTCGATCGCTCTGATTCTTGGTGGACTCAAATCCGATCTCGACAAAGGGATCAGACAGGTGATGATCGGGGCTTCTGTGACAGTGATGATCGCCATACTTGTACTGATCCTGGTAAGCCCGGTTACTGGAATTTTCTCGGGGATATCAGGTACCGGTAGCACACCCAACATGATCTTGGCAGCACTATGACTTACAGCCAAAAAAGACCCAAAAACATTTCTTTTTTATTTATTAAGAGAGGAAAAACATGAAAAAACACTTGCTGGTGGTTTTGTTTTTACTTTCATTGATCCTCGTTTCTCCTACGGGGAGAGGGGCTGAGGATGGTGAATTTACCTTCGCAAAAGCTGGAAGAGAATATGAGGGTGTATTAAACAAGACTAACCAGATAGATACCTACAAGTTGAATAACCCCGGTAATTCTACCTCTGAGATCTCGATAAAAGTGTGGGAAGACTGTGCGGCAAGGGTCATAATCTATTCCAACAGTAGTCAATCACCAGACAGATATTTTCTATACGGAGAGAGCAAAAATATTTCATATCAGACCGACTCCGAACATTTTTTCTTGAAATTGAAGTACAATCAAACAGAACACGTCGATTTCTCTAAATATTCCCTTTCCTACAGACTCCATTTTGAAAAACCTCAAGATGGAGATATCCCTCTTTTAGGTTTCATCGGAATCGGTATCGCAATTGGACTCGTGGTCATCTGGGTAATCGTCCTAAAAAAGTGAATAGATGTCGGGGACGGGGTTTGAACCCGCGACCTCTAGATATCCCAGGAACCACGTTCCTGATATAACAGGAGACCTTGAAGGTTTCCTGAGCGATGTCTCAGATCGTTCCTGCGGAACGAAAGTTTTCCCTATGAGTCTAGCGCTCCGCCAGGCTGAGCTACCCCGACAAAAAATCTTTTTATCTATTCATGCAGCTCGTTGTAGATCGTTTCGGAGACCGCGTCGCCTATACCTTTTACCTCGGTCAAGTCGTCCTTGGACGCGTCTTTGAGCTGCTGGAAGGTGCGGAAGCCTCCTTCATAGAGTTTTTCTGCAGTCGTGGGACCGACGCCTTTTATCTCTCGGAACTGTTCCACGACTTCTGGCTTGCTCGGGAGGTCCGGTTCTTCTTCCTCTTCTTCCTCCTCCTCTTCTTCTTCTTCGGCTTCCTCTTCTTCACCTTCTTCTTCGGCTTCCTCTTCTTCACCTTCTTCTTCCATCTCTTCTTCGGTGAGTATCTTGACATCTATCTCTTCCTTATCCGGAACTGCAAGCACTTCAGATTTCCTGACCTCGACCTGTTTCAGGGGATAGACTTCCTTACATTCGTTGGCCAATTTCTTTGCAAGATCACCGAACAGGAGTTTTTGCACCATTTCACCCAATCTAGAGTTATTAGCGACCTCTTTTACGACTTCCTGCTGCTTTTTCCTTAAAGATCGTTTGATGGAGGAATTTATCCTCTTGTTGGTGATAGAGAGAGGTTTTACTCTGACCTTGTATCCCTCTTTGGTTCGAACTGTGAATACCGCCTGGATCTTGGATCGCCTTCTTCTCGTCAATCTCCTAACATAGTCGGAAGTCATGTCGTGACCGATGAATCTGGTCTTACATTCTCCGCCTCTTACCCCGTTGATCTTCAGCTGCACTTTGATGTGAGTTCTAGAAAAATCTCCGGTAAGGTCCTGAAGGCTGATCTCAGAGACCCGACCTAAAAGAGATTCAGGATCAGAAGCTACGGTCTCCCCGACTACAGCTCCGTCGAATATGTCTGGAGCGACGATCCTATACCAACTCTTGCTCTTCCATTTATCTTTTACACGTCTGCCTGCACGCCTGGACTTTTGAGCCATAGTATATCCATTCCTTTGGTTTCATTAGATTTATAGATGATATAACTACTTTTTGGTTACGAGGACATATATAAGGATTCCCATCTGTAAAAACGAGAGGAGACCTCACACAAAAGATTTTTAATTGAGAGACTTCTCATCTAGTGCTATAACATGGCTAAGAGAAGGAAAAAAGAGGACGAAGAAGACGAAGGTTTTGAGATCCCGGATTTCGACCGGGAAGAATATATGAAGAAAGAGATAAACAAGGGGAAATCCACCTTGATCAGCGTGGGGATCGCCCCTATCTTTTCTGTCGTGAGCTTTTTAGTCTTCGATATGACTCAAGAGTGGACCGTCGGTCTCTTCGCGGGTCTACTCGGCCTCGTTTTCCTGAAACCCATCTTTCAGATCCTTAAGATCAAAGTGGACGAACTGGGGACGAAAGGATGGGCAAAAAATTTCGGTGTCTATTTCATGACGCTCTTAGCCGTCTGGGTCCTTCTCATGAATCCACCTTTCAGTGACTACGCCGATCCGAGAGTCAACGAGATACAGGTCGAGATACGTAGGGGTGGAGAACTCGTAGATAATATCACCGACGGTGTGAATTATAACGTAACTTTTAGGGCAAAGGTAACTTCCAACTCAGAGATAAAGGACGACAGTGTCTACATCACCTTCCCTTACCCTGAAGGGAACAAGACCAAGATGAACAAAGGAGAAGATAACTATTATACCATGACTTATATAAATGTCACTGCAGGGAGCAAGCCCTACCAATTGAGGATCGAGATGGAAGATGTAAACGGGAATTCAAATTCGGTTATAGAATCCGTAACGATATCTTCACAAGATTGATCTCTTTTTTAATCCGTTCTCCTGCCCAAAATCTTTAATATCTTACTAAATCTTATTCTACCAGAAATAAATATGACAGACGAGAAAGTCTTGAAAGTCCATGAAGCTCCCCAGGAAGATATTGGCCGAAATAGAGCAAGATTAGGCGCGAAGGTCCGTATGGAATTGGATGTCGAGGTAGGGGACGTAGTTAAGATCAAAGGTGAAAAGGAGACTGTCGCTAAAGTTTTCAGCTTATCCACCGAGGACGAGGGGAAGGATATCATAAGGATAGATGGATTGGTGAGAAAGAATGCTAAAGTCTCGATCGGGGACAAAGTAGAGGTCAACAAGGTCTCGGTTCAAGAGGCAGAAAAGGTCGTGATAGCTCCGGTGATCGAAGAGGGGAACAGACTAAAATTTGGAGAGGGTATAGACTCTTACGTGAAGAAGCGACTTTTAAAACGGCCCGCTCTGGCAGGGGACGCCATCGTGGTCCCCGGCATAGCGTTGATGGGAGGGAGCGTGCCTTTCATAGTGATATCCACCAACCCGGTAGATCCGGTAGTGATATCTAAAGAGACGGAGGTCATCGTGAAGGAAGAACCCGTGAGTGAGGGGGAGATCATAGCTACGACCAGAGTGACCTATGAGGACGTAGGAGGTCTGGAAGAAGAACTCAAAAGGGTCAGAGAGATGATCGAGCTTCCTTTGAAACATCCTAAACTTTTCGACAGGTTGAGTATAGACCCGCCTAAAGGAGTTCTCCTGCACGGTCCGCCGGGAACTGGTAAAACTTGGATAGCTAAAGCTGTCGCCAACGAAGCCGGAGCCAATTTCATATCCGTACAGGGACCGGAGATCATGTCTAAATATTACGGTCAGAGCGAGGAAAAGCTCAGAGAAATATTTGAAGAAGCTAAGGACCAATCACCTTCCATCATATTTATCGATGAACTGGACTCTATAGCCCCAAAGCGAGATGACGTGAAGGGGGAAGTAGAGAGAAGGGTCGTCGCTCAACTTTTAACCCTCTTAGATGGTCTGAGGAATAGAGGAGAAACCATCGTTATAGGCGCTACAAATAGAGTTGACGCTATAGATCCCGCGTTGAGAAGACCGGGAAGGTTCGACAGGGAGATAGAGATAAGACTGCCGGATAGGGAGGAGAGAAAGGAGATATTACAGATCCATACCCGGGGCATGCCGGTCACCAAAGACGTAGATCTTCTAGAGCTGGCCGAGATGACCCATGGATTTGCAGGTGCGGATTTAGAGTCACTAGTGAAGGAGGCAGCTATGCGAGCTTTAAGACGTTACATACCTGAGATCGACCTGGACAAGCCGATCCCGAGCGAGGTCCTCGAGGAGATGGAAGTGAAAAAGAAGGACTTCCTAGAGGCGCTACGAGAGATAGAACCGAGCAGTTTAAGGGAGATAATGATAGAGATCCCACAGGTTTCCTGGGAGGATATAGGTGGATTAGAAGAAGTCAAGGACAAGCTCAAAGACTCCGTCGAACGACCGATCGTAGAGCTAGGATCTTTCAGAGATATGGGCATCGAACCCTCGAAAGGGATTTTACTGTACGGACCGCCGGGGACTGGAAAGACGTTGTTGGCGAAGGCTATCGCTAATGAGAGTGACGCGAATTTCATCTCTATAAAAGGTCCGGAGCTGCTCTCCAAATGGGTAGGTGAGAGTGAAAAGGCGATAAGAGAGGTCTTCAAGAAGGCGCGTCAGACAGCACCCTCGATCGTTTTCTTAGACGAACTGGACGCTCTAGCACCGGAGAGGGGACAGAGCGGCAGTGAAGGCACGACAGATAGAGTTGTGAACCAGTTACTTACCAGTCTGGATGGGATAGAGAGAACCACGGGCGTCGTGGTCATCGCGGCGACAAACCGCCCGGACAGGATCGACAATGCCCTTCTAAGGGCCGGCAGGTTCGACCATAGGCTCTCTGTGCCTATCCCGGATAAGAAGACTCGTAAAAAGATATTCGAGGTCCACACCAAAGATATGCCCATCTCCGACGAGGTGGATTTTGAATATCTGGTGGATAAAACCGCCTCGTTCACCGGAGCGGATATAGAATCTGTCTGCAGAGAGACAGGGCTGAAAGCCATCAAAGAGGGATCTGAAGAGGTGGAGATGAGGCATTTCAAGAGAACCTTAGAAGAGACGAGTCCCTCCGTCGATGAAGACGTTATCGAGATATACGAAGAGTGGGAGGAAGATATGCAGAAAAGCGTTAAAAAGAAGAAAGATTTTAAGGGGGTTGACATATACCGATAAAGATAAGTAAAATAAAATCTTTCGATATGAAAATAAGAAAGGAGGAAAAATAGTATGAGGATGTTCGTTACCGAATTGCGAGGTAAAACCGTGATGACAAACGATGGGCAGATACTAGGGAAGATAGACAATTTCGTTATAAACACGGAGAGTGGAGACGTTAAACACGTCCTTGTAACCCCGGACGAGGAGATAGAAACAAAATTGTTCAAGACCGACGCGGAAGACCGCCTAGTTTTGCCTTATGAAGGGATGAAAGCGGTAAAAGATGTAGTGGTGATGGAGAATATCAGCATCGATTGAGTAAGGCCTTTCAGTTCTCCACTCCAATATGATTCTACGTGAATAAAATAGGAAAAAGGATAAGTTTAATTTATATCCAGCCGTCTATTTTCTCTTCCTAGGGTGAAGTCTATGAAGGAGAACGTTCAGAGCAGGTTAAAAAAACTGGGTATACGACCCACACAGACCCTAGGACAGAATTTTCTCAGGAAGGAAACGATCGCAGAAAAGATCGTAGATGCCGCTGAGATATACTCAAAAGATACCGTTCTCGAGATAGGCCCGGGTTTAGGGATCCTCACAGATAAGATCATGGAGAAAGCTTCTAACACGATACTAGTAGAAAAAGACGACTCGTTAGTTGGCTATCTCGAGGGAAAGTATGGAGACAAGGATGAGGATATAGAGATAATAAACGACGACGTCCTGGAATTGGACTTGCCAGATTTTGATAAAGTCATCTCTAACTTACCATTCAGTATTTCTTCTCCAGTCACGTTTAAACTTCTAAAAAACGATTTCGAGTGGGGTGTCTGTACCTACCAAAAACAGTTCGCTGAGAGGATGGTGGCGGAAGCCGGAGAAGAGGAGTACTCCCGTCTTTCGGTCATGGTCTCTACTCTAGCCAGGGTAGAAAGCCTGTTTCGAATACCTCGGAATGAGTTCTATCCACCGCCAAAGGTCGATACCGCCGTGGTCAGGATCATACCCTCGAGACCCGACTTTCCCCTGAAATACGACGATGCTTTTTCAAAGGTGGTTAAAGCCCTATTCAATTACAGGAGAAAGAAGATTAAAAACGCCCTCTCTACGGCTCTAGATAAGGAAATAAAGAAGGTACCTTACAAGGACAAGAGGGTCGGAAAACTTCCCCCTGATAAAATAAATGAACTGGTGAACTACCTGATAGAAAAAGATATGATAGACGATCTTGAGGGGAGCAGTGAAGAGTAGATCCCTATTTTTCCAGGTTCCCTCTTAGTTCGTTAAGTCTGCGCCACATTTACCACAGAAATCATCGTCGGATTCGACTTCGGCTCCGCACTCAGGACAAAGGTTATCTGAAGGGGTCAGATCGGCTCCACAGTTGCGGCAGAATTTGTCCTCTTCTTTTACATCGTTTCCACATTCTGGGCATCGATTTTCCATCACCAATTCTGTACCACACTTGGGGCAGAATTTATCTTCTTCGTCTCCCTGGTAACCACATTCGGGGCAGAGTTTTATCAGTTCCGAGGTATAAGCCTCTATTTCTTCTTCCCCTGTCTCTTCCTCCTCCTCTATCTCGATCTCTTTTTCCGGGGTTTCAGGGACTTCTTCACTCCTCTCCATAGCTTGTTCTTCTCCGCTCAACTCAGGGAAACGCTCTTTGACCTCTTCAGGTGGGCCCTCTCTCCCCTTTTCTATATCTTGAGCGGCTATCAATTCCGCGTCTTCACCCCTGATCGCTTTTCTGCATCGAACAGAATATCTTAAAGCTCCTGTATAATCTTCCTCCTCGAAGCATTTTTCTGCTTTAGCAAAATATTTTTCAGCTTCTTCGTCTCCTCCCTCATCTAGCATCTCTTCGACCTTTTTCATCTCGAATTTAGATTCCAAGTAATTGTCCGGTAAACTCTGTAATTTCTTTCTTTGCTTCTCAAGTTCCTTTCTTTTCTGTTTAGCTTCCTCGTTCTCTTCAAATTCCACTTCGTCCAGCTCATCAACGGTGTAGGTCTTTTTCATCCCTTCTTCATCTTCTTCCGTGCTAGACCCTTCAGCAGCTCCCTCAGTGGATAATTTACCTTCTGCCTTCTTGGCCAGTTTTTCCGCCTTTGAAGCATCTCCACTTTCTAATGCCTGTTCCGCTCTATCTACAAGCTGGTCCGCGTTCTTTGTTTTTCCGCCTTTCCGCTGGAGCATCTTCGTTAGGTTTTTGGTCCTCTGGACTTTATTGTAGGCCTCGTTTTTAGAAGAGATCGTTTTCTCGCTCTTGATCTTCTTCAACCGTTTATCTTTGGTCTTCTCGAAGTAAAAGTAGATGACTAGAACTAATATCGCTAGAAGAACAACGATCGCTATCACTATTCCTACCGGGCTCATGTAATAAAAAATCGTAAATAGTGATTTAATACTTTCGGCCGGAAAGTGGTATTATGAATGCCGCTAAAGGTAATTCTCGAACCTATTCCCGAAAGAGGAAAAATATTTAATGCCGTAAAAACCTTAGCGGTATCAAGGCGTGAGCACTATGAACGAAGATAAATTAGATGAGTTCAGCTTGAAGGAACTGATAGGATATTCTATAGAAGCGGAAAAGTCGGCACAAAAGTTCTACGAGGACTTTTCTAAGGCAGCTATAGGAGTACTGGTCAAAGAGAGATTTAGAGGGCTGGTTAGAGATGAAAAGGTCCATAAGGACCGGCTCTTGGACCTACACGAAGAACTGTTCGGAGATAAAGATTACGTGGTCCCGGATTCCGATGATCTGCCACCGCACGAAACCTCGTACGATTTCACTGGGGCGAGAAACGTGTTAGACTCGTTAGAAAAGGCTATGGAGAACGAATCTAATGCAAAGACGCTTTACGAGTACATGGGAGAGAGATTTGAGGAGTATTCCTCATTTTTTAAGTATCTGGCTCTGATGGAAAAAGGACATTATGAATCCCTAGTAGAAGAAAAGAAATTGATGGAAGGAGAATATGAGGAGGGAAAGAAGGGAGATCAGGAAGGATCCCAAGATTTCTGGGAAAGGATGTTCGATTTCTCCACCCAAACGGACGGTTTCGAGCTGGACAAGGGAAGATAGTGAATCATCCTGAGAAATCTTTTTATTTCTTTTTTTTCTCTATTTTTTCTATATTCATGATACCGCGTCTTCCCTGCCATGAAGTATGCTTTTCCTGGATCTCAAATCCCCACTTGTAGTTCGGTGCTCCGAGGACTAAACTTTCATATTCCCCGCCCTCGCCAGAGATGTTTATACCGTATCTCTCTTCCAATCTTTTAAGTTTTTCTATACATTTTTTATCTATGGATCTACCCAGCCATTCCTCGTCCAGTCCTCTAGCCGAGACGCTCACGATAATTGAGCGAAATCCGTTGTTGGTCAACTCGTTCAAGAGTGACTCTTGCGAGATGTTCCATAAAGGAGCGTAGATTTCGATGTCTAAGTCTTCCGCTATCTTTTTGATCCTTTTTAACTGGTAGTTTGAAGCAACGGCTCCGGTTATGACGCCCTCGATGTCCAAGGCCTCTAGCCCGCCTTTTAAATCCTTCAGTTCCTCTTCCTTTTCACCGGTAGACTCTATACTGACCAGATCGATCTCGAGGGACTCGGCGAGTTCCGGCACGATATGAAGGTTCGGCTTATGGAACATGTAGGAAGCGTCGTTCTCCGGGTATACCGTGACGAGATATTCAACTTCAAGCTCGTCGTTTTGAGCCTTCCAAATCGCCAGGGAAGAATCCTTTCCACCAGAAAAAAGAGCTGCGTATCCCATGAACCTTCATCGATCTTTTCAGGAGAGCATCTCTTGGTACTTGGGATGCTTTTTCTGATCCAGCATCTTCTCCTTGTTCTCGAACACCCTTCTTTTTATACTATCGAGAGCCTGATCCAGCGCGCTCATTATATTCCAATCGAACTCCTTCGCATAAAACATACCGTAATCCGTCGATAAACGGAGCCTTATACTGTATTTAGATTGCTCGCCCTCCGTTTGATGAGATACTACATGAACGTTCAAGACCAGTGGCTTCAATACCTGGTTCATCTTGTTCAGATAGTTCTGGATCAGATCGTACATCTGGTCGTAAAGCCCGGTCCTTTCTTCAAGGCCGGTGATCTGGACATAGACTTGGTCCGCTTCCCGGAAACTCGTTATCATCTCTACTAGGTCTATCTGGGTTATGACACCTTTCAGGTCATCGTCTTCAGTCACGGCGAGAGTTGAAATATCGGATTCGTTCATCTTCTCGGCTGCGTCGGGTATCTTAGAATTTGGCGTAGTAGTGATCACGGGTTCGGACATCATGCTCCGAACCTCTATCTCCTGGGAAGGATGTCCTTTTTCCCCGGCTCTATCACCCCTTTCTTCTCGTTCCTCCGGTCTAGCCACTTCTTCTAATATGTCCTGGATGCCGATCACACCGCTCACTTTTCCATATTTATCTACCACTGGAAGTACCCTTATGTCGTATCTTTTCATGGTCGCTTTGGCCTTTCCGATGCTCTCGTGCTCCTGCAGGGTGGCCGGAGAAGGAGTCATGAAATCCTTGACCTCGGTCTTTTTAAGTTCATCTATCGAGGGAACGATCTTGGTTATATTCTTTCTACTTATGAAGCCCGTATAAGTCTTACTTTTGGATGTGACCGGGACCCCCCGATAACCTGACGACAACAGCATCTCGCTTACATCTATGATCGAGTCGTCTTTTTTTACTTGAGGGGGTTTACTCATCACGTGCTTCAATTTGGTGGACAAAGGAAGATGTCTCTTCTCTATGAAGGTGTCGTCACTGATGATTCCTACAACTTCGTCATCCTCTACGACCGGGATCTCTTCTAAGTCATGTTTTCTCATCAATCCGATAGCGTCCGAGACCGTATTATCGGGCCCGGTGTGTGGAACTCTCTCACTCATTATGTCTTCAGCTTTGAATTGGGTTATTTCCGCCATGGTTTCACTCTGTTTTTTTGCTCTGATTTTGTATTGTAGTCTAGGTTTAAGACTTTTACCCTTGTCGATTATCTTTTTTTATTCATGCCTCTTAATCTTCTAGAGTTTAGTCTCGAACAAAATGGTTTAATAGGTTGTTTATAATCTACTCTCGGAAGGAATCTGATATGAAAGAAGATGCGGATTATATATACGAGCAAGCGAAGAAGCACGTGGAGTGGTTCTCTAAATCTCTGCCCATGATCGCCTCTGAAAATATAATCAGCCCGATGGCAAGGGATCTGATGCTTTCAGAATTCCAGGACAAATATGCGGAAGGTCCTCCCGGTGACAGATACTACGAGGGAAACGAATACGTCGATAACGTTGAAGTCAAAGCCCAGGAGTTAGCCAAAGAACTGTTCGGGGTAGATTACGCTGACGTGAGACCGATCTCGGGGACGAACGCCAATCAGGCCGTTTTGATGGCCCTAGGCGGTCCGGATAAATCTATAACTTCAGTGGACGTTTCAGACGGAGCACATATCAGCAGCGCCCAGTTCGGCTCGGTCGGTTTACGGGGGATGAAACCCCAGACATATCCTTTCGATGTCGACGAGATGAACATCGATGTTGAAGGTACCAAGGAACTTATAAGAGACGTGGAGCCGGACGTCGCTTTATTCGGCAGGTCAGTATTTATGTTCCCTCCTCCTTTAGAAGAATTACAGGATGTTTTTGAAGAGGTCGGCTGTGACGTGTGGTACGACGGGGCCCACGTTCTAGGTCTGATAGCTGGAAACGAATTCCAGCAGCCCTTGGAGAACGGGGTCGACGTCATGACCGGCAGCACCCATAAGACTTTACCAGGACCCCAGCGAGGGATCATACTGGCGAACCCGAAGAGCGAGGAGATGGAAGAAGGCCTCTTCTACGGGATGTTCCCCGGCGTTGTATCAAATCATCATCTGCATTCCATGGCGGCTCTAGGCATAGCTCTCGCCGAGCACGAGAAGTTCGGTGAAGAATACGCTTCACAGATAATCGATAACGCTCAAGCGCTAGGCCAGTCTCTGAGCGAGAGAGGTATCGAAGTGCTCTGTGAACACAAAGGATTTACCCGGTCCCATACTCTCGCCATCGACGTACAGGACATGGGCGGCGGAGAGACCTTGGTCGAGGCCATGGAAGACGCTAACATGATAGCCAACAAGAACCTACTGCCCTGGGACGACGTCGACAGTGCCAACGAACCCAGCGGCATAAGATTGGGGACTCAGGCGTTGACTCGATTGGGTATGAAAGAAAGCCATATGGACGAAGTGGCCGAATTCATAAAAAGGATCATCGTCGACGACGAGGACCCTGAAAAAGTGAAAAAAGATGTTATGGAGTTCAGAAAGGATTTCCAGGAGATACAGTTCTGCTTCCACGAAGGCTTCCCAGCCCACAAGCACTTCAGCATCCTAGACCAGGGCTGAAAAAACCCCTTTTCGTACTTTTTTAATCTATAGTTTCTTCATATTCTTCTGGATTTATCAGGGAATCGAGTTCCGATTCATCCTCGATCTCTATCTGGACGATCCACCCTTCACCGTAGGGATCTTCGTTTATCAACTCAGGATTAGCTTCAAGCTTCCTATTCACTTCCGTGACCCTGCCCGAGATCGGGGCATAAATATCGGAAACGGCCTTGACGGATTCTATAACTCCCATCACCTCGCCCTTCTCGACTTCTTCCCCTTCATCTGGAAGTTCCACGTAAACTATATCGCCTAGTTCATCTTGGGCATGAGCGGTTATGCCATATCGAAGTTCTCCATCGATCACTTTGCCCCATTCGTGCTCTTCAGTATAGATCAGGTCATCTGGTATCTCACTCATAAACAACCACCGTTATTTGTGAATGCGATAGGATTATTTAATATAATCGGAGTTTGACTCCGTTACAAATCTTCTCTTTCATCGTAGACGATCTTTCCACCGACGACGGTCATCTTGACTTCTATATCCTTGATATTTTCCGAATCGAGGGGGTTTTCGGACAGTACGACGAAGTCCGCCAGTTTTCCCTCTTTAAAGGAACCGTATCTATCTTCTTCTCTCGATGCATATGCGCCGTTAGTGATATAACTCTGTAAAGCGTTGTAGGAGGATATCCTCTGTTCCAAAACAGGGTGGTTGATCGCAGAATAGATCCCGAATAATGGCGACATAGGCATGTTATCTGAGCCGAAAGCCATCTTTATCAGAGATCTTTGGATGTCCCAGTACGGATTACATTTTTGTAATCTTTCTTTACCGAGTCTGCTCTCGTTCATGCAGGATTTCTGAGACCACTTGTAGGCAAAATTCGGCTGCGTCGACAATACCAGGTTCATATCTCTGATGCGTCTCAGATACCTCTCCCAAAGCATCTCGGCATGTTCGATACGATGTCTCAACTCATCTATCTTCTCGGCCGAGTTCTCAAAGGCGTCTATGGCCGTCGAGATGGCTCTATCCCCTATGGCATGGGCCATGACCTGAAAATCCCGTTCTTCCGCATCTTCGATGACCTCTTCCATCTCTTCCTGGCTCAAGATGAGTATTCCTTTATTGCCCGGGTCGTCCGCGTATTCTTCGTTTAAAGCCGCCGTTCTTCCTCCAATAGACCCGTCGGCATACATCTTTACTCCCTTAAGAGACAGAAATTCGCTCCTGTCCGTCGGTTCTAGGCCTTCGGACTCATCGAAATGGATATAACAATTGACTCGAAGTTCCAAAGATTCCTCCTCATCCAGCTCTTTGTATGCCTCCCAATTATCTCTATCAACTACTTCGTGAACAGAAGTTATCCCGTGAGAATGAGCTCTATCTATGGCTCTCCTGATAGCTTTCTTCCTCTCTTCTTTGCTGAAATCCATTATCTCGTCTATATTCCAGACGGGCTCTTCCCTCATTAGGCCGGTCTCCCTATCCACCCTTTTCCAATCCTCGCTTATCCTTTCCAGGGCTAGGGTATTAGCGACGGCGACATGTCCACAGGTCCTCCTTATTATGATGGGATGTTCTTCACTGACCTCGTCTAGATCCTCTTTCGTCGGGTACCTGACCTTCTTCCAAAGCGTCTCGTCAAAGTCCACACCAATGATCCAGTCGCCCTCATCGGTGCTTTTCGCTTCTTTTTCTAAGTAATACTGGGCCTCATCCAAACTCTTTTCTTCCGATAGATCGACTCTTTCCGTATCTAGGCCCATCTCCACCAGATGGGTATGGGAATCTATGAACCCAGGTAGTAAAAAGTTGCCGTTCAGATCTATCTTCTCATCACTCTCTCCCATTATCTTGTCAAAATCGTCTATATCCCATATTTTACCATCTTCCACAAGAAAACCGTGGTGCTGTTCTGATCTTTTTTCTACTGGGATGGCATTGCAATTGATGAAAGCTTTTTTGGTGATAAATAAAACCTCCTGTCAATGGGGTTATAGTGATCTCTGGATATCTTTTATCGGCTGCTTGGTAGTTTCAAGAATATCTTCCAGGTCCGCACCTTCTTCAAGACGCAGGACCAGGATAGCAGAAGGACCACTGTCTTCGATTAATATGCGTGAATTATCCAATTCGACCAAAACATATGCTAGCTGATCCTCCAATTCGGAAGTCGCAGTTTCTGCCGATCCTAAGAGGATCGCGGACATCGCCACGTAAGTTTCCCGATGTGCTTTCTCTGGGACATCTCCAGCGATATGTGTACCGCTGCGAGACACGAGGGTCGCATCACTTATCTCTTGATCGTCTTTTACATCTTCCAATATCTTCTCGATTGAACTCGCTGTAGACATCTTAACCACTATCTTTCCAATAATAAGTTGATAAGAGATTGGTTTACACGATTATAAATATTTTCCCTGTAAATCTTAAAGTCCTACGCCTCTCTAAAGACGAAAAGATTATTAAAGTGGGATACGGTAAAGCCAATCGATGCCGATAAAAAATTTTGAATTGAAGGCCATAGATGCTGAAAGGTACAGTCAGAAAAGAGAGAGCAGAGACAATATCAGGATAGACCATAACAGTTCCGTGACCAAGATAGAGAAGATCGATGATAAGACCAACAGTATAGAATTCAGATTCACGGCTAATTACTCGGGCATGGGTATGATCAAGCTCGAGGGGAATCTCCATCTTCTAGGAAAGCATCCAAAATTAGCTAAAAGGTGGAGGAAAAAAAACGACATGCCTAACGAGGTGGCCCAGGAGATACATTCCACCATCATCAAAAATTGTCTGCCTCAGGCCGTGATAGTCGCGAGAGATATACAGCTGCCTCCTCCGATACCTTTACCCGAAGTGAATGTGCCCGATGGAGAAAACAGCACGAAACCTTCGAAGGACGGTATGGAAGTAGCTTGAGCTGAATGAAAATATGGCTTATTACGAGGGTATCCTGACATCTACAAATCACCTCATAAACTCTGCAGCTATCGGAGCCGAGATAAAAGAGGATAAGATCGTATGTGAGATCTACAGACCTTCGGATACCGCGAGGAACCTAGATGAGAACAAGAGATTTACCTTTTCTTTGACCGCCGACCCAACACTGTTCTTTAAAGGGAGTCTCACCGGTCACAACGATCCCGATTATGAGGAGATCGGAGAAGAGGAACTAAAAAAAGAAGAGGATTTTTTCTATCCAGTGAATTCAACCAAGACTTACTTTTGTAGAGTGAAAGATATCGATGAAAAAAAGGTTAGGGACGAGTACGGAGGATCAGAACTCAAAAAGGTGACCGCTCCGATAATAGAAGAAAAAGGAGAAAAAAATAATTATATAGGCAGAAAAAATCCCCTTGTCGATGCCATGGTCCATGCTACAAGAATTTATGTAGCCGACGAAAGGCAGAAGAAAAAGATCAGGGAAAAAGTTAGGGAAATCCTTAAAGATAACGAATCAGAATTGAAGAAGAAAATACTGGAGTTTATAGAGGCGAGGTGTTGATGAAATTAGATCTCCATATCCATTCGGTGTATTCAGGAGACTCTAGCTCCCGTCCGGAAGAGATAATCAAGACCGCTGATAAGAAAGGTATGGACGGCATAGCTATAGCCGATCACAATTCTATCGAGGGATATCTTGAGGCAAAGAAGCTGGAATCAGATATGATCGTTGTGCCACAAGTAGAAGTGAGTACGCCAGAGGGTCACGTGCTAGGTCTCGGACTCCAGGAAGATATAGGGAGGCAGTCTACGATAGTGGAAGCAATAGAAAAGATAAGAGAACACGGGGCTCTGGCAGTAGCGGCTCATCCTCACCGCTTCTGGTCGGGTATAGGGAAAAAGAACGTGTTAGAAAATACATGGGATTGTATCGAGGGGATGAACGGTAGAAGCTGGGGGATAAGGAACAGACAAGCTCAGAGACTGGCCGAAAAACTTGACCTTCCTATCACGGGAGGAAGTGACAGCCATAGATTGAAAACCGTAGGAAAAGCATATACAATATTGGAAAAGGTCGACACCTGGGAGGACGTGATCCAGAAGGTTAAAAAAGGTAAAACGGAGGTCGGGGGTAAAGGGAGAACTTTCACCCAAACTTTTTTCTATATCAGAAGAGCTTTATCCGGCTGGGTGAAAAGAGGTTTCAAGAGGATCTGATTCTTTATCCCTCTTTTTTGGAGCGATAATAAGAATCTAAGCAGCTTACGAGTATGGCTCCTACGGCTGCAGGTATCACCCACCCAACGAGTGTCGGATCGGCGGAAAGACCCTCGTCGACTGGAACCCTAAGAGCTCCCAATATCAGGCCGAACAAAAAGACGAGCGTAGTTCTTTTATGATTCTCCAAGAGATACTCTAGGAACTTCGCGAAACTGAACAGTCCGATCACCGCGCCTACCATAAAAACAAGTAATACTGGAAGATCAAAACTGTTCAAAGCGTTGATCAGGTATTCATACTGCCGGAGGTAAACCAGCACGAAGGAGCCTGAGATGCCAGGCAATATCAAGGAAACTATTGCTATCGCACCGGAAAAGAAGATCACCAGTGGAGAATGATTCGCCTCTAAAGGGGATAATCCCCCGGCGAGGAAAGCGAAAAGGAATCCGACAGCGCCTGATACAACTATCCGGTAATCGATATTCTGTACCTTATGGTAGAGAGTACCGGCGGAGGCGAAGATCAGCCCAAAGAAGAAGGCAAAGGTCTTTCCTGGATGCTTATCCAAGAAGAACTGTATAAATCTTGCAAGCAGTAAAGTCGCAGAAGCTATGCCCAGGACCAAAGGTATGAGGAATCTATAATCTATCTTTTTCAGCTTCTGTTTGAACTCCTCTTTCTCTCCTTTCATCAGCAGTATAGGCGAAGTCAGAGGGAGTGAATTTATCGAATTTATCAGTCTTTCATATATACCCAAAATCAGGGCCATGGTCCCTCCAGAGACTCCAGGTATGATGTTTGCTAGACCCATGACCATACCTTCCAGGTATCTTTTAACAAAACCTTTAATCTTCATCGGGCTCAACTCCCGTAATTCACCTTTTGGTTATATCTTTTCTCCTTATGACCCTCAATGTAGTGAGATAAGTATAGGCAGAACTACGAAAAGTCCCACCCATGTCAACACATTGGAGAATATTCCCACGGTTATGGGCCTGATGAGATTGTTGCTCAAGATGTCGTTAAAAGATTCAGACGCCATCAAGTCCTGGACATCTTTTATCTTGGGTCTACGGACCCTCGCCTCGACATAACCGGCTATCCACCCCGGTCCTATCAGCGTGAGAGACATGAACGGAGCTAGAAAAAAAGAAACCAGTATAGAGAGGATATGACCTCTCCCAAGCAGCGCACCGATGGAGGCCATGCCTCCGACCGCCAGGAACCAGTATAACCAGGCGGTCCAGATGTTCAATACGTTAGAAAAAAAGAACAGGTATACGGCAAGAGTTATGAAAAACAGAGGAGACGCGTAACGCAGCATCTTCCGATAGATCTTTTTTCCCACACTCTCTAGATGAGCGTGTCCGGAGACTTCACCTTCCCTTTCCTCTTCTCTTTTGAGTTCCTCTAACTTTGTTGCGATGGGTTCTATCTTGCTCCTCGGGATTATAGCTAGGACCTTTCCCTGCTTTGAAAATCTATAGATCTTTTTGGACATGTATTCTATCCTTTCATCTTTGACCTTCTCCGCGATCTTCGGTGAAAACTGGTCGAGTCTGCTCAGAACACCTCCCACGAGGTCGTCATGCTTTTTAACCTCCTCGACCGATTTGGACCTCTTTTTATCCGAGAACGAAAGCATCGCCGATTTGAAGTACCATGCCATCTTGAATTTCTCAGTTATGGGCATACTCCTGAAGGCACTTCTCAATGTTACAGTTACATCCCTGTCTATGAATTCGGTGTTCAGGTCCAAAAAATCAGCCACATCCACCAATTCGGCGATATGAGTTTCAGGTTCTATCTTTTTGAACTTTCGCAGGTTCTCCATCAGAGCGTCGATAAAGACCTGGTACATGAGGTTGACGGATTCTCCTTCTTTGTAGGAAGTTAACAGAGGTTTTTCGAGCCAGTCTTTTTTTCCCTCTAGAGTCTCGAAGCGTTTCTCGCACAGCGCTAAAGCCACCGTGTCGGGTTCGAATCTATTTATCGATTCGGCTAACTCAGATTGTAGATTCTTTCCCCCTATGTAATCGACCCCGGCCAATATTATGTCGTCGCTGTACTCTTCGACGTCCATGAAGTTCTTTTTTCCATCAGGAAGGATATTACTAAAAGTTTTTTATACTGAGGTTTTATAGACCGGTACATGATTCTCTCGGTCTTCGGCTGGACCTTTATATTGGCCGTCGGCGTCCTGATCCTAGTTAAAGGTGCCGACTTCCTCGTAGACGGGGGAGGTAAGACGGCGGCTTATCTTGGAGTCCCCGCCATAGTCATCGGCCTGACTTTGGTATCCTTCGGTACCTCTTTACCGGAACTAGCTTCTAGTCTCAATGCTTTATCAAAGGGTAAACAGGGTATCTCCGTAGGCAACGTCATAGGATCCAACATAGCCAACATCCTTTTAGTTCTGGGCGTAAGCTCCTTGATCAAGCCCATCTCCGTAGACCGAAAGTTGATCAAAAGAGAATTACCGATAATGTTCGGAGCCATGATACTCCTAGCTCTTTTCGCCTCCACCTTTTATTCTTCTACTTACGCCATCAAAAGATGGGAAGGTCTCCTGTTGTTGATCGCCTTCATCGCCTACATAGGGTTCTTCGTCTGGGTGGCTTTCAAAGAAGGAGGCGAAAAGCTGACTGACGAGATGACGGAGATGGAAAAAGAGGAATATGTAAATGCCAAAGAAGATTTCGACTGGAGTCCCAATATACTGAAGATAATAGGTGGTCTTGTCGGCATCGCCGTCGGCTCCGAGATGATGATCCGTTCAGCTATCTTCTATATAAACGAATTCAACATGATAGAAGGAGTCGTAGGTCTCACTATCATCGCTCTAGCGACATCCCTTCCCGAATTAGCTGCATCTAGTGTAGCGGCTTTTAAAGGAGAAGCCGATATATCTCTCGGCAACGTTATAGGATCTAACACTTTCAACATCCTGATGGTCCTCGGGATTTGCGCCTCCATAATCCCTTTAGACTTCTCTGCCGAGATATTCCCCAGCTTCTTCATAATGATACTCGTCAGCCTCTTTTTGACTTCGATAATCTACGCCGGAAAGAAGATCACGAGACCAGTAGGAGCGGTGATGCTGGGTCTCTACTTCGTCTACATCTACTACATGTTCACGGTTTGATGGGACTTTCGGACGCGAGTGAACACGGATTTAAAGGGAGAAAACATATTTATCAGAGGGGTAGATAATGGTATGCCTTGTCGTCAAAAATTGATCTACCGGAAGGACTAAAAGCCCAGGAAATAGAGGGGCGTGGATCTCTTCAACCTCTGCTCAAAAAGCTGAAGAAGTACTCGTTCCAGGGCTATGTCAAGATAGAGGTCCCGGACGAGTATGAAGGCGTGGTAGTGCTGAAAGACGGCGTACCTCGTAACGCCGTTCTATATTTTTTATCAGACGATGAGTCAAGAAAGGGGCTACCCGCGCTACAGCGATTGCAAACATTGGACACTTACGAAAATCTGCAGATATCGGTACATACCGACCTTGACGTTGAAAAATTGATGGAGGAGATAGATGGTGAACTCTCTTCGGGCGGCGAACGGAAAAAAAGTAGTTCTGCCGCGCAGGGGCAGAAGGGCCTTTTACAGATTATAGAGGAATCCGACGAATCCGTCGATATAGAAGAAGGAGAAATACCTGAAGGGGTCGATGAGCGGTTCCCCGAAAGATATTCGTTCAACGATTTTATAGTCGGACCCAACAATCGATTTGCCTATGCGGCGGCGCTTTCCGTCGCGGAGAACCCGGGAGAGAGCTACAACCCGCTCTTCATAACGAGCAGGACCGGGCTCGGGAAGACCCATCTTTTGAAGGCGATAGGCCGAGCCTATCTGGTCAATTATGACGATAGGAGAGTCAAATACGTCGTGACTTCACAGCTCTTGACTGAAATAGAAGAACACCGGAAGAAAAACGAGATGGCAGAACTGAGGAAGAAGTACACCGGTCTCGATACTCTCCTGCTGGAGGACATTCAATCTTTGGCTGACAAACCCCAGATGCAGGAGGAGGTATTTTACATATTTTCAGAGTTGCAGGAAGAAGGTCGACAGATCGTACTGTCATCGGACCGGTCTCCCGAAAAGATACCTGAGATAGAAGATAAACTGATCTCGAGGTTCAAATCTGGGCTGGTGGTCGATATCCTTTCACCACACTATGAGACCAGAAAGAAGATAATCGAGTCGAAAGTTGAAAAACTCGAGGAAGACATACCTGAAGAAGTCGTAGATTATCTAGCTAGAGAGATCAAAAAGAACGTTCGATTCATCGAAGGGGGACTGAACAGGCTATCCGCATATTCCTCTTTGCTGGATGAATCTATCACTTTAGAGACCGTGAAAGACGTCCTCAGCAGGTACCTTGACAAGGAGGCCGAGACCGAAGGTTTGAAGCCTAAATTCATGCCCGGTAGGAGCTATATAATAGAAGAGGAAACCGGTTCTTCAGAAGGCTTCAAACTCATAAATGATATATCTCCCGATAAGAAAAAATATATACTCTCGAGGATGAACCCGAAACGTATCGAGGAGGATTATCACCTATCAAATTCTGAGATCCTCTGGCTGACGGACAAAAATAGCGACAAGGAAGAGACGATACCACCGAATC
This sequence comes from Thermoplasmatota archaeon, assembly GCA_018334755.1. Lineage (GTDB taxonomy): Archaea > Thermoplasmatota > Thermoplasmata > Halarchaeoplasmatales > Halarchaeoplasmataceae > Natronoplasma. Next base: position 1,207 of record JAGXLI010000028.1, on the reverse strand, counting down.
TAGAAAGATTGAGCTGGTCCTTGGAAGAAAAGGTCAAGGAAAAGGATGTAGTGCTCATAGACGGGCTGGAATATCTGATAAGTAATACGAGCTTCGACGCCACCATCCAATTCATAAGACATCTCGTCGACGTGGTTTCTGAAACCGAGACCATCTTTCTGGTGATAGTCAACCCAATGGCACTAGAGAGCAAACAGATCAATATACTGGAAAGAGAGATGGACTCGATCTCATATGTGAGCTGATCTATTCTTCTTCATCCTCAGATACAAAACTGGATAGAACTCTCCCTTTTTGGGTTATCTCGGCCATCGAGTCTGGGGTGTGGGGTGTGACGTTTTCACACCTCTTGCAGACCAGCGCGACAGCATACCTTCCCTCGTGCCCGCAGTTAGGGCATTCGAACGATTTGGGTAAAAGTACCGAGTTCATGATCTTTATCTCTAACCTCGATAATCTGCTACCCAGAAGTCCGATCTGAGTTGCCAGTTTGTCTTGAATATCATCTTCTTTTTTTATGGTCTCTTTAGAAAATTTAAGATCGCTGTACTCTTGAAGCAGCATTTCGGCCTTCTCGGCGGAACAAAAGCCGGTCCTTACCAATTCCCCGGGGCCTTCCCCTTCGTCGAACATCTGGAACGCCTTCGATTCTAGGGCTAATTCTTTCACACTTTTCGAGAAACGGCCGTCTTTTATTATCTGTTCCCGGATCTCCTCTAAGGGCTCATCTATCTCCTGAGAGATCTCCTGTAAAGTGATGCCATCTTTGTCCAATCCCTTGACGGCTTCGAACTCTTCTCCACTCAGTTCCATGTATGATCAGCATGTATATAAAAAAGCCATTTTACTTATAATTACTGTTGGGTGTTATTCTCCCACGTTGGAAAATAAGATAAACACTTGAGCGGATTTTTGCTGGTATGAGTAGGCTTCTCTATTTTTAATATCCATCATACCTAGGTGGATTATCTATATCGGATCGATTCTCCATCTGACTCCTAAGTTTAAACAACCGTTCCCCATGGTACTTCTTATAAAAGGGTACTTTTAAACAGCCTATTCGGACCTTAGATAAGGAAAGGGCTGTGTAGAAAACCTTTTTTGAAGATATAGGTAGTTTTATCAATATTTTTAAATACAGAAGTAGATAAGTGCATCCGAGTGCTGGCTGTCTGACGTCCAGTCCTGACAGCCAGCACCAGGAACG